>CAJWAI010000001.1 GCA_913020145.1 uncultured Gammaproteobacteria bacterium
CTCCTGATTATGACCCAACAAAACAATATCCTTTAATTCTTGAAATACATGGTGGGCCTCACCTAGCTTATGGACCCCATTTTTCTGCAGAACTTCAAATAATGGCAGCAGCTGGATATATTGTTTTTTATGATAACTATAGAGGTAGCGAATCCTATGGAGAAGATTTTGCTCTACTTTTGCAATATAAGTATGCTAGCTCAGAAGATTTTGCTGATCATATGTCAGGTATTGATGCTTTGATTGCCAAAGGTATTATTGATGAGAATAATCTCTTTATAGCTGGTGGCAGTGCTGGTGGTATTGGTACTGCATATGCTGTTGGTTTAACGGATCGTTTCAATGCAGCAGTTGCATCTAAGCCAGTTATTAATTGGTTAAGCAAGCCTTTAACAGCAGATTCTATGGTTGGGCAAATATATCATCAGTTTCCAGGACCACCTTGGGAGCATGTTGAACATTATTGGAAGCGATCGCCCTTATCATTAGTTGGAAATGTCACTACTCCGACCATGCTAATAACGGGCGAAGAGGATAGACGTACGCCAATGTCAGAAACCGAACAATTCTATCAAGCTTTAAGACTAAGAGGAATTGATAGTGCCATGATTAGAATACCTGATACAGCCCATGGAATTGCAAGCAGACCATCAAATCTAATCACAAAAGTCGATCATATACTCGCTTGGTTCGAAAGATATAAAGAGAATTAAAGCTTACCCATAAATTTGACCTATAAGTATTTTGTGTACAAAATAAAGACTCATACACTATAAGTAATATTGGAGATTTTTTATGGATATGATGAATAACGTTTTAGAGAAAGTAGATCACTTTATAGATCTTGTTTTTTCTTATATGGAAAAGGGTAGCGCATTTTGTTATGACAAGCTGTCTGTTTTTCTTAAACTTGCTTATGCATGGTCAGTAGTAATTGGAATTGTTCTTATTTTAGTAATAGGAATTTATGGATTAACTTTTTAGAGGTATTTATATGGAATTTTTATTTTCTTTAGGTAATTTATTCAATTTTCTTAATTACGGCGGATTTGGTGGCCTGATCGGTTGTTTAGTCTTAATTATAATAGTTTTAGTAGGTCTAAATTTTTCAGGAAGATTCAAAACTGCAATTGATGAGTTAGTAGATGCAAACCCAACATCAATAAGTAATCCTGTAGTATTTACAGTATTCGGTGTTCTTACATTTTTAGCTGTTGTTGTTGCGACTTTGGGACAATTAGTAGCGTATTTTAATATGTTCCAATATGGATTTGGTATGTGGGTATTAACTGATCTTATACGAATCGTTCTTGTCGGTATGCTTGGTTTTGCAATTGCTGGTTTATATTTTCAACCAGAAAGAGCTAATGTAAAAATAGACAAATCAAGTTCAGTTGCTGAAGACGTAATAGCATTATTATCATTTGGTTTAAAGGTTCCGCTATGTTTTGCGGCAATGTTTTCTAACGCACTTATCGTCTTGGGAGTCATTACTATTCTTAGTGGCCTAGGTTCTTATTTTGATACGAGCAACTATTATGGAGCAATGACAGTACAAATGGGTCTAGGTTATTTTGTACTAGGAGCTTTTGCACCATTTTTATTCTATCTGCTATTCTTGTTTTTATTCCCTATATATAATTTTTGGCTTGCGATATTACACATTCCAAAAATAGGAAAAAAATAAAGAAAATTCTATGGAATTTAAAGGGCTCTTTTAGAGCCCTTTTTTATTGTACATAGATTCTAGGGTAAAAGATGGTGGGCCCGGGAGGACTCGAACCTCCGACCAATGGATTATGAGTCCACTGCTCTAACCAACTGAGCTACAGGCCCAAGGAAAGCTAGTCTAAACTTTTTTTACTATATCGTCACTTAAAAAAAGTTATTTTTAATGTATAATCCATTTTATGAAATTTTTATCTTTGATTTTGATGTTCTTATCCACAGCGCTTTTTGCAGCGTCGGATAAAGGAACGATTGTAGTAGATGGCGAGACAGTAGAAGTATCAGTAGAGAGGGTTTACTCTCCTCAGGCTTCATACCCAAGATCTGCTTTAAGAAAAGGTGTTGAGGGTTTTGTCGTGGTTGAATTTGGTGTATCACCAGAGGGAGAAGTTATTGATCCTTATGTCGTTGAAACTGATAACCCTGGATCTTTTGAGAGAACTGCTATGAGAACAATTCGAAGATGGGCTTATGAACCTTATATCTATAACGGAGTTGCAGTTACTGTCGAAGACGTTAAAGCTACTTTTAGATTCAGATTAACCGACTAAATAAAAAATGTTAGTTCGAACCCAAATCCTTATATTTGGTTTACTTGGCAATATAATTATTGCAGGCATACTTCTCTATATGAATATTCAAAATCAGGATATTCAAGAAAAGTCTAAAAATAATCAATACTCAAGCATTGTCGAATCAGCTTGGGTTCAATCGATAGATAATAGTTTCTCAAATTTAAATTCTTGGGGTGTTCGGGGAGAAAAAGGTCAAATCTATTGGGATCCATATAGTGAGGTTTCACTTTTCCTTGATATTGGTTTTGAAGGATTTGATTATCCAAACCCTTTAATTGAAGCTTTTGATCAAGAAAAGAAAGGTGATCTATTCATTATGATTGACGAAATGTTTCTTAATGAAATTGATGAAGGAAATATAAGTTTTATAAAAGTCTTCAATGAAAGTAACGAGGAGTTAACATGCCTTTATGCATTTGATTGGGCAGACGTAGGGAATTCAATTGACATCTGTGACGCTAAAAATCAAATTACTTTCCTAAGAGATGACTCAACATCTAGTTTCTTAAATAAAATTAAAGGAAGAATGAGTGTAACTAATGAAGTTGTATTTGCAGTTGAACAAGATGGCAATACAAACCTTCATCAAATCGTTGGCTTTCCAGTATTTCTAATGAATGAATTTGGAGTTAGTACAGGCGAACAACTTGGATCAGTGTTAATTGGAAGAGATTTAAGACAATCTATGACAAGGTTTGAAAGTGATCTTGGAGTTAGAACAGGAATTATATCAGAGGGTCAAATTATAGACGCAGTATTCTCTGACGAATTATCAGAAGATGCATCTATTGGAATATCTAGCTTTAGTTTTGATATTGTAAAGGAAGATATACTTGAAAATAGTCTTAATAATTTTGATAGTAAAAATTTTGATGCACTTGGTTTGTCACTAACAGCCGTTCCTGTAGCATCAACTGTAAATCCTGATACTGCTTTATTCTTTGTAATTAAAAATGTTGCGGAAGATCTAAAAGAACTAAGAGACTCCACACTTAATTCAATTGTATTTACTTTTGCGGTAATAATACTAATAGTTTTAGCGATATGGTGGATACAAGATGGAGCATTCTCAAGAATTGCAAAAGCAATCGAAGTTCTTGAAGCACTTACAAAAGGTGATACTACAAAACAATTACCTCAGAATAGCGGGATACTTTCATCATCTACAAATGAAGTAGGTCAATTATCTAATGCTTTAGGCAGATATAGGAATCATCTATTAGAGATGGAGGATGTCCGAAAAGATCGAGCAGAAAGAAGAAAACAAAGAGATGAAGTAATAATTAAAAAGATGAGTGGATTAGCAGAAAAACTTGAAGGTGATGCTAAAGAATTAATCACAAAAGATATAGGTAGGATGAAGAAGCTTGTATCTGGAGCTTCTGATGAAAAAGCAGAAGAAGCTTCAGTCGAAATGATGGAGCTGGCATTTTCAAGAATGTCTGATGAGGTAAATGCTTTAATTGATTTGAAAACAAAGGAAATGGCTGTTGCAAGAGATGAAGCACGTGATGCAAGTAGCGCTAAATCACGATTTTTTGCGAATATGAGCCATGAGTTAAGAACTCCATTAAATGCAATTATTGGCTATAGTGAAATGTTACTAGAAGATTGTGAAGATTTAGGGAATGATGATATGGTCCCTGATCTAAAGAAAATTACAAATTCCAGTAAACACCTTTTGTCATTAATAAATAACGTTCTGGACTTATCAAAGATTGAAGCTGGAAAAATGGATATGTACTTCACTCCATTCTCAATAGATACGATGATCGAAACCATCAAAGACGTTTCCGGGCCACTTGCCTCAAAAAATAATAATGAATTTATTATAAAAAATAATGTAGATGGGGAAATGAAAAGTGATGAAACAAAACTACGTCAGTGTATTGTAAATTTCTTGAGTAATGCATTTAAATTTACTGAAAATGGCCAGGTTGCTTTAGTAATTAATACAAAAAAAATAGATGGTAATGAATATGTTGTCTTTGATATCAAAGATACTGGGATTGGAATGACAGAAGAACAATTAGGTAAATTATTCGATACCTATACACAAGCAGAACGTTCAACTAGTGCAAAATATGGTGGAACTGGTTTAGGCCTTTCTATTTCAAAACATTTTGCTGAGATGATGGGTGGTGGTGTTGATGTCACAAGTGAAGTCGATAAAGGGAGTACATTCTCAATTTTTGTACCAAGATCGTCCTCTGATGATGAAACAGAAGAAGTAGATCAAGAAGTTGACAATCCGAAAATAAAAGAAGGTGATGATTATATTCTTTTAGTTGATGATGACAAAGCTACTCATGATGTTGTAAAAAGAGCAATTAAAAAAGAGGGACATACTGTGTTTAGTGCATTTGATGGTGACGAAGGTATGGACCAAGCTAGAAAGAATAAACCAAAATTAATTTTACTTGATGTGTTAATGCCAGGAAGAGATGGTTGGTCTGTACTTAAAGAAATTAAAAACGATAAAAATTTAAAAGATGTACCTGTAGTTATTACTTCTGTTTTAAATGAAGAAAGCTTAGCCTCATCATTAGGTGCAGATGACTACATGAAAAAGCCAATTGATCGAACTTTTTTCCTTAATGTAGTGAAGAGGTATATTACTGAAAAAAATCAGAAAGTACTGGTTGTGGATGATGATGAAAATACTAGAGATTTATTGACAAGAATTTTGAACAATGAAGGTTACTTATCGATTGATGCAAAGAATGGAGAAGATGCTTTAGAGAGAGTAAAGGAAAAACCTGATCTTATAGTACTAGATTTAGATATGCCTCGCATGGATGGATTTGAATTCATTGAAAGATCTAGAGAACAAGGCCTATCAATCCCAATTGTAGTGTTTTCTGGAAAAGATATTACAGCAGTTGAAGAAAAAATGTTAAATAAATATACAGAGGGTATAGTCAAAAAAGAATCAAAAGTTAATTCACTTGTAAAAGAAGTTAATCAAATTTTAAAAAGCTCTAAGTAAACTTACCAATTTTTTCCAGCAACCTTTGAATATCCACTGGCTTTGTATCAAAATCATCAGCTCCAGCTTCTAATGCTTTTATTCTATCAGTTTCAAGAGCATGCGCAGTAAGAGCAATAATTGGTATTTCTTTTAAATCTGGGTCAGCTTTAGCTTGTGACGTTGCTTCCCAACCATCAAGAACAGGAAGCCCCATGTCCATTAATACAAGATCTGGTTTTGTTGACTTCATCATATCAAGACCTTCCTGGCCATCTAAAGCAAATTTTATTTCGAAACCTCTTCGCTCTAAACGCCTACCGAGCATATCTCGATTCATTTCATTATCTTCAACAATTAAAATATAAGCCATAACTTTATTTTAGATTAACCATCATTTAAATAAAATCTATTTCTGCCATTCTTTTTTGCTAAATAGAGTCTTTCATCTGCTTTGTTTATTAGGTCGGAAATACTTGTGGACTCATTGGTTATTGAAGCACCGCCACTAACAGTCACTTGAATATCATTATTATCAACAGTAGTAATTTCTTTCTCAATTATTGCCCTAACTTTTTCACAGATTTCAGAAATATAGTTTTCTGAAGAATTATAAATAATTGCAAGAAACTCTTCTCCGCCTATTCTCCCAAAAGTATTAGGATCAGATATTTCACTCTGCACCACATTGCTAACTTTCTTAATAATTTCATCACCTGCAGCATGACCAAATGTATCATTTACGTTTTTAAAGTGATCTATATCAAAAATTATTACGCTAAAGTGTTCTTTTTTCTTTTCATTAATTTCTCTAAAGCTTTTTTCTAACTTTTCAAAGACAAATCTTCTATTTGGCACACCAGTCATTTCATCTGTTACTGCTTGATAATGTAATTCATCTAGGAGTTGTTTTTCTCTCTCTCTTAAAGCTTTTCTTTCTAATGTTGCAGCAACTTTAGCTAAAAGAATTGTTGAGTTAAGGGGTTTTGGTAAATATTCATTTGCGCCTAGCTGCAAGCATTTAGAAATACTTTCAACATCATCAAATGAAGAAACCATAATAATTGGAAGCTTATCAAGATCAAAATTCTTTCGAACTTTTATTAATACTTCTAAGCCATTAACCTCCGGCATTAAAACATCAAGAAGAATTAAGTCATAATGATTTTTATCGATTAATTTTAAGGCCTCTTTTCCAGAGATAGCTATTTCAGTCAAAAAACCATAACTCTTTAGTCTCCTCTCAAGGACATCACAGTTAGTTTTATTATCATCAACTATAAGAATTTTTGATTCTAAGATATCTTCTTTAATTTCAAATTCAAATTCAATTTTTCCTAGAGAACTAAATAAGCTGTCTACACTATCATCTCCAACTTCATCTACTTTTAGACTTCTTTTTCCATCTTTAAGAAAATCGACAAAATTTGAAATTGCACTTTCTACTTCTTTAGCAAGATTTATCACATATCCAAGATCTGCTTTATGACTATCTTCAATATCTTCTGCAAAATCTTCAATTAATATTTCACTGTAACCAATTATTCCATTGAGCGGTGTTCTTAAATCATGTCTTAATATTGAAGCTTCTTCATCAGTGGAAATTGTTTTTGATTTTTGTTCAGCAAAATCTTTGAATGCCTCTATAAAATTAACCCGCAAAATCTTTGCTGATTTTTTAATATTCTCAAACTCTTCTTTAATTTCATTATCATAGTTTGAATTAGCTTCTATTATTAAGTTAATGTAATCTGCAATCGCATCTACGGGAGTTGTAAAGTCTTGTTTGATTTGTGTAAGGATTATTTTATCTTTCTTATCACTCACTATTTAGGTCCTCGAGAGAACATGGTTTATGTAAGTAGAATCCTTGGCCTATCTCACATCCTAAATTTATTGCTTTTTCAATTTGCCAATCTTCTTCTAAGCCTTCACAAATAAATTCCATAGCTAAAGAATCGGCCATTAGTTTTGCTATCTGAAATAGACTTTGATTGTGGTTTTCTTGCAGTTCATTGGTAAAACTTTTATCAAGTTTGAGAACATCTACTGGTAAGTCTTTCAAGTATCTTAAAGCAGAGTACCCTGCTCCAAAATCATCAAGTGCAATTGAAACCCCTAGATTTTTAATACTTGATAGCCTTAAAGATGCAGTACTAAGATTATTTAACTCCGCAGTTTCAGTAACCTCGATACCAAAGTCTCCTGGTTTTATACCTACTCGATGTATAAAATCTTTAAAAATTGGTAAGAAGTCTTTATGAAGGATCGTATGCGCTGAAACATTAAAGTACAATGGAATATTCTCTAGCCCTTTTTCTTGACGTGCATCAAAATATTGTTTGAGAATATCCATTGATGAAATTACAACTAGAGAAAAAACATTTTCGCCCTCTATGTAAGGAATAACTTTATCATTTGGAATAATCTCACCTTTTTCATCAAAAAATCTTACTAATGCCTCAATTCCTTTTAACTCTTTCTCTCCTGTTAATTTGTATTGTTTCTGGTAATACATTCCTATTCGATCATGCTCAAGACAAGATAGAATTGTTCGTAGTGCAAATAGGTTTTCCTTTGATGAAGAAACTATTTCAACTAAATAGTATTTTTCATCATCGACTGGAATAATATGCAACAATACTCTCATCACAAATTCTTTCTTTCTAAGTGTAATCTTCATAAAAACATCAAATGAATCTGCTATTTCAGAGTCAAATTGTGCTCTTTCCAGATCTTTTTCGTCAATAAATAATAAATTTGGCTTATCATCATCGGATAACGAAAAAATATATTTACTTGCATTATTTAGCCACTTAACTTCTCCTGATGTATCAGTTATAAGAAATGGTCTTTGATGCATAAGCAAAGATTGAGATAAAAATTTTAGTTGGTTTTGTGATTGTGTCATTTTTTAAAAGTATCCTTTCTTATCTCAATCTCTTCATCCACTATTGATGCGAAATCCGGATTAAATGTTGATTTGCTTTTGTTCCAAATATCTAAGTTTAATTTGTTATCAATAAAAAGTGTTCCTAATGCTTTTCTCATAGTTTTCCACTCTTCATTATCTAACATTCCCATTTTATGTTGATAGTAATGATTTTCTCTTGCTCGCAAAATTGCAGTCATATGAATTCTTAATGCAACTTCTTCTTCAATCTCGAGATCTTGTTTTTTTATTAATTTCATTTTGGCTTTCATTAATAGTGGATCTAATCCAGCTAAAGTGACTTCTTGATGGGCTTCAGCAATAGATTGTCTTGATGCAGCTTTACCAACTTTGATTTGCGTTCTTATCTGTGCAACTAAAAACCAGACACTAAAAATTACAGCTGGACCTGTTATGATGTTCACTACCTTATTTACAAGTTCAATCCAATATTCAAAACCCATTAATTTACTCCAAAAATTGCTTTTAATATAACAAAGAAAATTATCGATAGAATAGCCCCGCCTGGGATCGTCACGAACCATGATGAGATTATCTCTACGACTGATTTATAATTTACTTTATTGCCACTAAAATAACCTATGCCCACTACTGCCCCAACTAATGTGTGAGTCGTTGAAAGTGGAACACCAGAAATACTTCCAAAAAGAACTACTATAGCTGTAGACATTTCTGCAGCAAAGCCCTTGCTGGGTTTTAATTTAGTAATTTTTTCACCAATTGTTTTTATAACTTTATAACCAAGCGTTAACATTCCCAAAACTATACCAATTGCTCCTGTTAAAAGAACCCATTCAGGTACTACTGACTTAGCTTCTATGGAACCTAAATTTTCTATTGTGTTTATGATGGCGGCCATTGGACCTACAGCATTTGCGACATCATTTGAACCATGAGCAAAAGCTATTGAACACGCAGTGAATATCATTAATATAGCGAATTTTCCTTCAATATCAGGATTTTCAGATGTAGAAATATAATGAGATAAAAGCAGTCTAGAGACCATATAACATAATAAAGCTGCTCCAAAGCTAAGGATAATAATTGCAGCCAAAATATCTAAATTACCAAATGTATTAGTGATCATTAAAGGAATATCTGTATTTACTAAGCTTTTATTTAAAGTCATTGCTGAAATTATAAAACCTACAAGACCTGCATAAATTGGTATATATTTTCTGCCAGACTCTAGAGGATTTTTTGATTTGATGATCAATCTTTTTGCTGAATTATAAATTACGCCTGAGAGTAAGGCTGCAATCAAAGGTGTAATAATCCATGAAAATGTAATCCCACCGACATAAACCCAGTTAACTGATCCCCATCCTATATAAAAGATTGAAAAACCAGCGATAGCACCAATAATAGAATGTGTAGTAGATACTGGAAGTCCGAATGCTGTTGCCAAAAGAAGCCATGCACCTGCGGCAAGAAGACTAGACATCATTCCCAACACAAAAATTGATGGATTATCCGAAAATGTTTCTGGAGCTACAATATTTTCCTTAATTGTTGTTGTAACTTCTGCTCCTGCTAAATAAGCACCAAGGAATTCGAAAATAGCTGCAATAACTAAAGCTTGAGTCAATGTTAATGCCTTACTTCCTACAGAGGTGCCCATAGCATTAGCGACATCATTTGCTCCGATACCATAAGCCATGAAACCACCAAAGATAAGGCTTGTAATAATTATTAAATAAAAGTTATCTATTATGAATTCCATAATTCTCTAAGTAAGAATAATAGTAACTGATAAACTTAATCGTGCAAGAAACTTTTAAGAACGTCGGATCTTGAAGGGTGTCTTAATTTTCTTAATGCTTTGGCTTCAATTTGCCTGATTCTTTCTCTGGTGACGTCAAACTGTTTCCCCACCTCTTCGAGAGTATGATCATTATTCATACCAATACCAAATCGCATTCTTAAAACTTTTGCTTCTCTAGCTGTTAATGAAGCCAGAATTTCATCAGTAGAATCTTTAAGACTTCTGATTGAAGCATCATCTATTGGAGAATTAATTGATGAATCCTCAAGAAAATCTCCTAGATTTGAATCCTCATCATCACCTATTGGTGTTTCCATAGAAATAGGTTCTTTGGCTATCTTCATAACCTTCCTCATTTTATCTTCTGGTATATCAAGTCGTTTAGACATTTCTTCAGGAGTAGGCTCTCTGCCAATCTCTTGCATCATTTGTCTTGATAATCTATTTAGTTTATTGATTGTTTCTATCATATGAACAGGAATCCTGATTGTTCTAGCTTGATCAGCAATTGACCTTGTAATTGCCTGTCTTATCCACCATGTTGCATAGGTTGAAAATTTATACCCTCTTCTATATTCAAACTTATCAACTGCTTTCATTAAACCAATATTTCCTTCCTGTATTAAATCTAAGAACTGAAGTCCTCTATTGGTATATTTCTTGGCAATTGATATAACCAGCCTGAGGTTTGCTTCAATCATTTCTTTCTTAGCTCTTAAAAGTCCTCTATATGCCTTATTTATTCTTTTATTTAAAGAAAGAATTTGAGTGACGGGCATTAAGTTATTTTCATCTATTTTTATTAAATCTTTTTGTATTCTGATGAAGGTAGGTTTGATCTCTTCTACGTCTTTTTTCTTAAATCTTCGATCTTTAGCAATCTTTGTTAAAAGTCTGGTATTAATTAAATTTGCATCTATTAATTCTCTTATTTCTTTATTTGGCACTCCAATAGACTTAAGTAACTTTTTCAACTCTCTTTCGAAACCACCAACTAAAAATCTCTTCTCGCCTGGTATCTCGACTAAAGTATCAAATACTTTTGAGTTAAATTTTATATGTTGAAATTCTAACTTAAGTCTATCTAAAGCTTTTTGACCTTTAGTATCTAATTTATTGTTGCTAAGTGATTTTAGATATCTGTTGTATTCTCTTTTTATAATTCTTATTTTGCTTGCACACTCTTCGAAAGATACTGCTGTAACTTCTTCTTCCTCTTCTTCATTATCATTTTCTACAAATTCCTCTTCAACAACATCTTCCACTGGATCATCAATCATAAATCCTGAAATTAAATCTTGAGTCTTCTTTTCTCCAATTTTTATCCTGTCAAAAAAGTCTAAAACGTATTCAATACATAGAGGGTACTCTGCGCATAGTGCAAGAACTTCTTTCATTGCACTTTCTATTCTTTTTGCGATGTCTATCTCGCCAGTTTTAGTCAGAAGATCTACACTACCCATTTCTCTCATATACATTCTTACAGGATCGGTAGTTCTACCTGATTCTATTTCTGTTTGAGAAAGTGCTGCGACAGCATCTTCTGCTGCAACATCATCAGTTTCTTCATCCTCACCAAGCATTAATTCATCTTCATCTGGAGTGTCTTCAAAAACTTTAATGCCCATATCTTTGAGGACTTGAACTATTTCTTCAAAATTATCTGCATCAGTAGAGCCATCAGGTAAAGTATCTGTAATATCGGCATGTGTTAAATATCCCTGGTCTTTTGCAAGCTGAATTAGTTGTGCAATATCAGTAGATGCATTGCTTTTTTCTATTGGGTTGGTTTTTTCTGCCATGCGTCTCTATATACTAATTAAATTCTAAATATCAACTATAAGTATTTAGAAATTTTATAAGTTCCTCTTCCTGAACTGAGTTATTATCACTCAAATTTAACAATTTTTGCAGATTTTCTTTTCTTTCTGCGGTTAATTCCCTTTTTTCCGCCAATTTTTTTAAATATTCTAAAAATGATTTATCAGACTCTAATCTAATACTATCAGTAGCCCTGTTAAATTCATTTAGGACTTCCTCATTAGATAAATTCATATCTATCATCATAGCCTTTGCATATATTGAGTACTCCTTATGCGCTTTATCACCCTTAGATATTGATATTATTGTTTCCTTTAGATCATTTAATACATCATTTGTATTGGCAAGTAAAAAGCTTTCAAATGATTTAGAAGAATCTTTAATTATTTCATAAAAATTTTCATATAAATAAATGATGAGGCAAGATTGATTATCAAAATATAATTTTTCTTTCTTATTAGTTAAAGGTTTAGTAATTTTCTTTTTTGGTGCATCTTGACTAAGTAATAGCTCTTTTTTCATATTGAGTTCTTTTGAAAATTTTTGTAGAAGAGTTTCTTTTAGAGTCTCTGACTTAGTAGCTTCTATTATTTTTTTAAAGTCAAAAATAATTAATCTGACATCTTCAGGTGAATCTACATTTCTACCTCTTTTAAGAAACTGATAAACAAAAGTTTCAATTACCATCGATCTTTCAATTTTTTTCAAAAATGCTTCTTGTCCATTTTCTTTTACAAAAGAATCTGGATCCTCTCCTTCAGGAAGAAATAAGAATCTGACTGTTTTATCATCAAATACTTGTGCAAGAGATATTTGTAAAGATCTCCAAGCTGCTTTAAGCCCTGCTTCATCTGAATCAAAGCAAAAAACTATTTTTCTTTTTAATTTAAATAATTTCTGTAAATGGCTCAAAGAGAAAGCTGTACCTAAAGATGCCACAGAATTTTCTATTCCATGCTGTGAAAGCATAACAACATCCATATAACCTTCTGTAACTATGAAAAAATCATATTTGTGACTTTGTTTTGCAGAATCGAAACCATAAAGCTCTCTAGACTTGTTAAAAAACTTACTATCTTTTGAATTGAGATACTTAGGCATTGAGTCATCTATGGTCCTACCACCAAAACCAATAATCTTTCCAGTAGAATTTTTGATTGGGAACATTAATCGATTTCTAAAAAATGGGTACATTCCTTTTTCATTTTTTAGGAAGTTTCCACTTTTCAGTAGTGTCGCTTCACTAAATTGGTCAATTAATTTTTTCTTTAGTTCCTTTTGATTGAAGTCTGCATATCCGATTAAGAACTTCTTTGCAGTACTTCCCGATAGGCCTCTTTGTTTTAAGTACTCGACTACATGCTTGTTTTTCTTATCCTTTAAAGCTGCAAGATAATGATCAGCTAAAATCCGATTGAGTTGATAAATATTTGAGTAATCTTCAGAATTAGATTTTGATTCTCTAGGAACAGTGACATTATTCATTTCTGCTAATTTTTCTACTGCTTCTACAAAGCTTAATCCTTCATATTCTTGAATAAATGTAAGTACATTCCCGCCTCTCCCACAACCAAAACAATGGTATATAGATTTTTGAGGGCTTACTGTAAAAGATCCGGTTTTTTCTTCATGAAATGGACATCTGCAAACATAATTATTGCCTTTCTTATTAAGATCTAAATAAGCGCCTAAGACTGAAACAATATCTGAATCACTGACAAGCCTATCAATAAAATCTCTTGGTATTAAATTAGGCATTTTTTTGATTAAACCATTCTTCGAATATTAATACTGCAGAATATGAATCATAATCTCGCTTCTTCTTATCTTTGCTTACTGCTTGACTTGTAAAGTCTTCATTTACTTCGATAATGCTGATTTTATACCTTTCTTCAAATTTCTTATAAAAAATTTTATATGCTTTTTTAAAATCTTCTCTCATTTCCTTTGGTTTCCCAACAATACAAAAATTAGGAAGCCATTCATTTATAACCTTATCTAAATTGTCAAATAAATGATCATCATTCTTTAATACTGGTAATGGAGAGCTTTGTCCCGTATAAGTTTCTGCAATGCAGATTCCAACTTTTTTTGTTCCAAAGTCTAAACTAAGCACTACACTCGCCTGTTTATTCAAATCTAACCCTCTACGAGATTGTTCCAAAAAATTTCTGCAGGATTTATTTCTGATCCTCTATGGATTTCTTGCAAGCATGTTGGAGATGTAAGATTAATCTCTGATAGTTTATCTCCTAACATGTCAGCTCCAGCAAAATAAATTTTATTTTCTTTTAGATAGGGAATAATTTTTGATGCTATCTTCCTATCTAAATCAGTAATATCTTCTACTTTTGATGTTGCTCCAACTGCAAGGTTTCCACGAAAGTCACTATCTGAGGCTAAGCGAACAAGTTTCTTTGGCAGGAGTTCGTAGTTAATGAAAGTAAGCCTATTATCACCATCTACAGCTGCATCAACAAACTCTTGTGCAATGATATGTTTCCTCCCTCCTTGTGTGATAGTTTCCCAAATGACATTAAGATTCTTATCATCTTTATTAATAAAAAATATAGATTTTCCTCCCATCCCATCAAGTGGCTTAAGCACTACTTTCTTAAAGCCTTGATCAAAAATAGTTTTAATCTCTTCTAGTGAGTTAGTAACTTTTGTATAGGGTATTAATTCTGGAAAATTAAGAATTATAAGTTTCTCATTATTTTCTCTTAAAGATTTTGCTGAGTTAACACAATCTACTCCGGATAATTCAAGAAGTTGTGTTAAATAAAGGTACTCTTTATTAAATGGCGGATTAACTCTATTAATCACATAACTGAAATCTTTAATTTTTGTATCCTTACGATTTTCTAGAGTAAATTTGAGATCATTAGGATTATCAAACTGAACTTTAGCTGAATCTGCGTAAAGATCATTATTTTTGTATGTGACATTACACACATCAAAAATCCTTACTTCATGACCACGATCAAAGGCTCCCTTCATTAGATATACAGAAGTGTCTTTCTTGAGATCCATTGAATCTAGATCATTGATAATAAAACCTACTTTCATTTTTCTAAAAATTTATCCTTGATAAAGCCACTATTGGAGCAGTCTCAGCTCTAAGTATATTTTCACCTAAATTAAAAAAAGTTGCTTGATTTTCTGAAAGAAAATCTATTTCTGAGCTATCGAAACCAAATTCTCCTCCTGAAATCATTAAGTCGCAATCTATGTTTAATCCTAGTGTCTTTTCAGCATTTTGGTCTAAAACTATAGTTTTTTTAAAGTTATCCATGCTAAATGAGCATAATGAATCTATAAAAGAAATTGTAGGTAGATAAAAGTTTTCTGACTGTAAAAAAGCAGATGTAATTATTTCCTTATACCTTTCAGTTTTTCCTAATTCTTTTTCCAAATTATATTGGTCTTTACTTTTGGCAGAAACATAACAAACTATATTTTTAACACCTATTTCCACCATTTTCTGTAATTGAAACTCAAATTTTGCTTTCTTGAGAATAGGAACAAGAGTTGTTACTTCAAACTTTCTCTTCTGATTTTCTTTTTGAATTATTTTTATTGTGCTTTCACCATTAAATATAGCTAAATTTTTATTTCCTTGGCCATCATATATATGAATATGCTCACCATCTTTAATTTTGAGTACTTTTTTCAAATAATGTATTTGACTATTGTCTAAAAAATGATCAATATTTTCTTCTAGTTTTTTTTTGAGGAAGATTGAAGCTGTTTTCATTACGAGCGGAAATTATATCATTTAGATGTCGACAAAGTTTAATACAAAGAAGAGAAGTCTTAGGACTGAAGTTAAAAGAGCTATCAAAAGATATTATCGAAATCTTGATGGGCAGAATCCAATTGAGTTATATAATCTTACATTAAGCCAAATAGAACCACCTCTTCTGGAAGTAGTATTAAAAAAGTGTAGAGGCAATCAATCCCAAGCAAGTAAAATACTCGGACTAAATCGAGGCACGCTAAGAAAAAAGATGGCTAAATATGGATTGTTGTAATGATAAAAATTAAAACTGCTCTTTTAAGTGTTTATGACAAAACAGGCATACTTGAGCTTGCAGAATTTCTAGCTACAAATAATGTTGAAATACTATCTTCAGGAGGCACAGCCAAACACCTTATAAAAAATGGTATTGAAGTAACAGAAGTATCAGATTACACAGGTTCTCCTGAAATGTTCGATGGTAGAGTTAAAACTCTACACCCTAAGATACATGCAGGCATTCTTGCTCGCGGTGAAAAAGACAGAAAAGAATTAGAAGAATTTGGAGCTAAAAAAATAGATCTTGTTGTAGTCAATTTATATCCTTTTTCAGAAGAGGTGGCTAAAGATTCTTCAGAACAAGGAATCATTGAAAAGATAGATATTGGTGGTCCAGCTATGCTTAGAGCAGCCGCAAAGAACTTCAAACATACACTAGCTATATGTAATCCAGAGGATTATGGACTAATTAAAACTGATGGTATTGATGAAGAAGATTCAAAAGATTTTGCATCGGAAGTGTTTGTTGCCACTCAACAATATGATCTAGATATCGCATGTTGGCTAAGTAAAATATCAGACCCTGTTGAAATAGATTTAAGGTATGGTGAAAATCCACATCAAAGCGCAGATTTTTTTGTCGAAGAAGAATGCCCTATTGATTTTAAAAGACCCATACAAGGTAAACAAATATCATATAACAATGTAGTTGATGCATTATCTGCATGGTCATGTTGTGCTGAATTTGAGGATCCAACTGTTTGTATTGTAAAACATACAAATCCATGTGGTGTTGCCTCAGCTAATGACTTACAAAAAGCATATGATAAAGCCTTCTCTACTGATCCAACATCTGCATTTGGTGGTGTTATAGCACTAAATAAAATTGCTACTGAAGATGTTATTAAAAAAATGATGGATAATCAGTTCATAGAAGTTCTTGTTGCGCCTGATTTTGATAAAGCCGCAAAAAAATTACTAAAAGCAAAACCAAATATCAGGGTTCTTAAGGCTCAAATAGTGAACCCCGTTACAAAAGAGTTGAAATCTTTTTCTGGGGCATACTTGTCTCAAGAAGTCGACAATGTTGATTTCTCTAAAATTAAGTTAAAAACAGTATCACAAGAAAAGCCTGATAAAACTGATTTAAAAGATATGATTTTTGCTCTTAAAGTTGCAAAACATGTGAAATCAAATGCAATTGTCATTGCCAAGGATCAAATGACTCTCGGTATTGGAGCTGGACAAATGAGCAGAGTGATTAGTACAAAAATAGCATTCATGAAAGCAGAAGAGGAAGGTCTCGACTCTAAGGATTGTGTCTTAGCTTCTGATGCTTTCTTTCCTTTTCGAGATAATATTGATCTAGCTGCTGAAAAAGGCGTAAAACATATCATTCAGCCAGGTGGTTCAGTTAAAGATGATGAGGTGATTAAGGCAGCAGATGAACATAAGATATCTATGACTATGACAGGAGTTAGGCACTTTAAGCATTAATGAATATTTTAGTTATAGGTCAAGGTGGTAGAGAACATGCGATTGCATGGAAGTTACAAAAATCAGAAAAAGTTACTGAAGTTTTTGTAGCTCCAGGTAATGGAGGAACTGAATTAGAAGCTAGATGTACTAATGTAGATATTTCTTCTGATGATTTTCCAATGATTAAATCATTTGTTGAACAGAATAGTATTGAATTAGTAGTTGTTGGTCCTGAGGGTCCATTAGTAAATGGTATAAAAGATTATTTATCAGATTCTAATATTCTTGTCTTTGGTCCTGATGCTGAAGGAGCACAACTTGAAGGCTCAAAAATTTTTTCTAAAGAATTTTTATTTGAGAACAATATACCAACTGGAGAAGCAGTATTTTTTTCATCATCAAATAAAGCGCTAGATTATCTTGAAAAATCTAATTTTCCCATAGTCTTAAAAGCCGATGGATTGGCTGCTGGTAAAGGAGTTTTAGTTACTAATGAATTAGAAGAAGCGAAGAACTGGATTAAGGAAGTTATGGTGGACTCTAAATTTGGAGTTGCAGGTAAAAATATTCTTATTGAAGAATGTTTATTTGGTACTGAACTTAGTTTTATGGGTATATTAACCCCTGATTTTTTCATTCCATTTGAAACTAGCATTGATTACAAACCGCTCTATGAAGGCAATAAAGGTCCAAATACTGGAGGTATGGGCTGTATGTCTCCCTCTCCTTTCATGAATGAAGATTTAAAAAATAATATTATAGATACAGTTGTGAAGCCGACAATATCTGGATTAAAAAATAAAGGAATTAACTATTATGGTTTTATGTATTTTGGCTTAATGGTAAAAGACAATGTTTCTAAGGTTCTAGAATTTAATTGTCGTTTGGGCGATCCTGAGACTCAATGCTTAATGATGCAAATGGAATCAGATCTTTTAGATGCTATTTTGCAAGCTTTGAATGGAGAAGAACCGAAAATTACATGGAAGGATGGAGCAACAATGGGCGTAGTAATAGCTTCAGGAGGTTATCCAAATTCATATAAAAATAGGGTTCCGATAAATATTGGTGCACTTAAAAATGGAAAGCTATTTCATGCTGGAACAAAATCTATAGATGGTAAGTTAGTGACTAATGGCGGTAGAGTTTTTTCATTAAACTACTCTTCAGATTCTATGGATGACTGTAAAAGATATATTTACGATAATATTGGAGAAGTAAATTTTAATGGCATGACCTTTAGAAAAGATATTGGAGAAATTTATGAGTCTTAACGATAAAATTGCAAATGAACTCAATCATTTCTTAAAAATTATTACATACAAAGATAATGCAGAGGCTGATGAAAGCCTTTCTAAATCAGATAAAGAAAAATCAATCTCATTGATGAGAGTGAATGCTTCTGGTGAAGTGTCGGCACAAGCACTTTATAGAGGTCAGGCATTCTTCTCTAAGACCCCAGAAGTAAAAGAGCATCTAATAAAAGCAGGTGATGAAGAATTTGCTCATTTAGAGTGGTGCACTAAAAGACTTGAAGAGTTAGGGGGTAAAAAATCTTTACTTGATCCATTTTATTATGCAGGATCATTTACTCTTGGTTCGGTAGCAGCTTTAATTGGTGATGGGACTAGTTTGGGTTTTGTAGAAGAGACTGAGAAGCAAGTAGTTGAACACTTGAGGAGACACCTAAAAGAAATGTCGCCTGATGATAAAAAGAGCAGAGAGATATTAGAAAGAATGCTTGAAGAAGAAGAGATTCATGGGCAAGAAGCCAAAGACCATGGAAGTATGGACCTGCCTGCACCGGTAAAAGGAATGATGACAGTAACTTCTAAAATAATGACAACATTAAGTAGATATATTTAAGGAATATCCACTTTAGAAAATACTCTAATATTATTTTTAACAAACCAATCTCTGTTCATTTCAATTGCACTAACAATATCATTATTTCTAGAGCAAACTGAATCTGTACTATAAGGTTCAAGATCCCTTATTTCTACAATCATCTGGTTAGAGTTAATAAATGCAATTGATAATTTGATAGACGTATTTTTCATCCACATACATCTTTGATCTGCATCAGGCCATAGGAATATCATGCCCTCATCTTGATTAAGGACTCTTATTCCCATTAGGCCTTTAGCACGTAATTCGTGAGTGTCAGCAACTTGTAAAAAGATCTTTTTATTAGCTATAGAAACAGATATTTCTTTTGAACTTAAGTTAAGTGATATTACTGCGAAGAGTAGAAATAGTATTCGAATAATCATCTGTATTAAAAATTGCTGAACCAAGAACAAATGTATCAGCTCCTGCTTCAGATACAATACTTATATTTTCAGGATTTATACCTCCATCAACTTCTAACCTTACTTTGTTCGATGTTTTATCAATAAGTTTTCTTACATAAGAAATTTTTTCAATTACAGTATCAATAAATTTTTGACCCCCAAAACCTGGATTAACTGACATGAGCAAGACTAAATCAATGTCTTCCAGATACTGTTCAGCAACTGTAACTTCTTCTTCTGGATTTATAGCAATTCCTGCCTGACAGCCTAAATCTTTTATTTTATTTATAGTTTCTGAAACATTTGCGGTAGCGTTGGGATGAAATGAAATTAAATCCGCACCAGCATCAGCAAACATTTTTACTAAATTATCAACCGGCTCAACCATTAAATGAACATCAATAAAATCTTTAATTCCGAATTCTCTTAATGATTTACAGACCATAGGGCCAATTGTTAAGTTTGGGACGTAATGATTGTCCATTACATCGAAATGTATCCAATCTGCTCCAGCATCTAGAACACTTCTAACTTCGTCTCCGAGTTTTGCAAAATTTGCTGAAAGAATTGAGGGAGCAATTATTTTATTCACTGTTTAATAATTCTAAGGTATCAATACTTCCAACATCATACCAATTAATATCTAGAATATCTGCTTTTAAATTTCCGCTCTTAGCTATTTTTAATAGGCAATCATGCCAATAGTGAAAAGACTTTTCCTCTATATTATTAAATAATTTTGCATTAATAATGCTAAATCCTGTCCAAGTGTAATCCTTATCATCGCTGACTTTAACTTTTCCTGATTTTATAGAAAAATCACCTTCTTGCTCTTTATCTGATAGTACAGAAAAAACAGTAGGCGAAGAAAAATTATTAAAATAAGAATAATCTAGATTACTGTATATATCTGAATTGATAACAAGAAAGTCATCTTGATCAAAATGCTTAACAGCATTTTTTATACCTCCCCCGGTTCCTAATATATTTTCTTCATGACTAAATATTATATCTATCGCATCAATATATTTTGCAGATACATGATTTATTATTTTTTCTGCTAAATAATGAACGTTAATCACTATTTTTTCGCAGCCAATAGCGATGAGCTTATCTATATGAAAATCAATCAAAGCTTTGCCTTTGACCTCAATTAATGGTTTTGGAGTATCTTTAGTTAAATTTCCTAAACGCTTTCCGTAGCCTGCGGCGAGAATCATCGATTTCATAATAATTTCTCTATGATATGAATTTCATCCGTAAATTTTAAAGAGCTCAAACCTAAGTGAATTCTCTTAATAAATTTATCAATATCATCTTTCCTATTTAGCAATTTGCCTTGCTTATTAAAATCATTTAATAAAGCAACACATCGCATTGATCTATGTGTTAAGACTTGCTTAGTTAAAATATCAGCATCTTTAGCATTAAGTCCAAGTCCATTTCTTTCGCAATGCTTTTGTAATAGTTCATTAATCAGGTCTTCTGGATAATCAAAATCATGTTCATAAAGTAAAGAAGCTAAGTCCATTCCCATTGGTCCAACATTAAGATCTTGAAAATCAATAATATAAATTTGCTCTTTAAAGTAGATAAAATTTCTTCTCTCAAAATCATTATGAGTTGGCAGAAATGGTTGGCTCATAATCAGCTCAACAAGTTTTTTTCTAAGAGCATTTATTAAGGTGATGTCATCTTTGCTAAGAATTATATTTCTATCTTTAAAGATATCTAAAAAATTGCTAGTTTGCTTAAAAAGATCATCATATGAAAAGGCTTTAAGGACATCTTGGTCTACAGAGTAAATTAAGGCTAATTGATCTAAAGCTTGCTCTAAAACTATTTTATTATCTAATTTTTTATGGGTATCTAGAGTTACATCACCTAAATCTTCCTGCAACATAAAACGTAAATCCTCTGAAAATGCATAAATCTCTGGAACTCTAACAGAATTATTTTCTAGTAATTTTGCTGCATATAAAAATTTTGCAGCAGATGATCCAGAGGCTGCAAAGTTTTGTTCAGGAGCTTCTTTTGATTGAATAGCCAGTATATAGCTTTGGTCGTTTGTAGTTATTCTATAGTAGCTTCTGCTGCTGGCTTCTTGTCTTAATGGTGAAATTGTATACTCGTCACTGCCAGTAGTGCTTTTTATCCAATTAGCCGCTTCTTCTAAATCTTTTTTCAACTATCTTTTACTATCTTAGGAACAGGATATGCATGCTCAGGAACAAAAAAATCAGGTATTAGATCTTGAAATGGATAATCTGCATATTTTCTAAAGTCTGTCTCTCCATGTTCAGCTAAAAGCGAATCATCTATAATAAAATTCCCCGTAAATTTATCCGCACCCTTATTTAAAATAATATGAGCTGCATCAGCCATTATTGCCGGGCTTCTAGATTTATTATAAATTTCATCTCCGCCTAAAACATTAGCAACTGCTGCTGTTTTGATAGCTGTTCGTGGCCATAATGCATTTACAGCTATTTTTCCTTCAAATTCTGCAGCCATACCTAAAACACACATGCTCATATTAAATTTAGCTATCGTATAAGCCACCGTATCTTTGAACCATTTTGGGTTCATGTCTAACGGTGGCGAAATATTTAGAATATGAGGATTAGAAGATTTTAATAAGTGTGGAATACATAATTTACTAGTTAAAAATGTTCCTCTGCCATTTATATTATGCATTAAATCATATCTCTTCATATCAGTGTCTACTGTCCCAGTTAGATTTATTGCAGATGCATTATTAATGCAAATATCTATGCCGCCGAATTCATTAACAGTTTTCTCTACACTATCTAAAATACTTTCTTCATGCCTAATGTCACACTTCAAAGGCAAACACATGCCCCCTGCTTCTTCAATTTCTTTTGCAGCGGTATATATAGTGCCTGCTAGTTTTGGATGAGGTTCTGTAGTTTTTGCAGCAATAGCTACTTTTGCTCCATCTTTTGCAGCTCTAAGTGCAATTTCGAGACCAATTCCTCGACTCCCACCAGTCATAAAAATAATTTTATCTTTAAGGCTCATAAAACTTTTTCCATTTATATAAGTCTTATAATAACAAGCATATGTTAAAAGTTCATAATTGGTTTTTATTAATAACTCTATCAATTTCATCTCTTATTAATTCGGAATGTCATGATGAGAAAACAGCAGGTAGTCTAGAAATTAAAAATGGACAAATGGAAGTTGGGGATAATGGCATTATTAAATTTGAAAGTGCTATAACAACAGAAGAAAAATTAGAGCTAAAGAATGTAGAAGTAACTACTTGTGCAGAAAGTTCAGTTTGGAGCTTAGGAGCAGAGAATGCAACATTCAATGAGTCAAACAGAGATCTAACTATAGAGAATGCAAAACTAAAGATCTTTAACTTGCCTGTTTTTTGGATAGGAGAAGTTTCTTTAAATGAAAATGATAGTTTTAGTGTTCCTAATCTAGGTATAACTAATTCAAGTCTAGATATAAGCTATAAATTCAAAAATACGACAGAAAATAGTCTTTTTAAGGTAGAACCAATTTATTCAGATTCTTCACTGGGATTATCTTTAAGTTATGAATATGACGACGATAAGAATAATTTAGAATTTGATAGCTTAACTATGGGAGATGATGATAGTTCATGGGCATATAATCTTGATGCACAAATTAACTTTAATGATTTCATATCTTTGGATGTAGATTATTCTGATTTCAGTGGTAATTCATTAATACAGAATTATGGTTACAGGTATCTTGATTTAAAAAGACGAAGCTTAGATCTAAAACAGTCTCTAGGTCTTTCTATGATTTATGAAAATAGAAATTTTTTATTTTCTTCAGATAGTTTTAAAAATATAGGTTCCTTAAGACCAGTATCACATTCAAAAGATTTCTTTTTATATGAAAGATTTTATTCAGTATATGGTTGGGACTTAGAAATAAGCTCAGAATATGCAAAGTTTAAAAGTAGTATCCCTTCAAGCTTAAGTATGCCTTATCAAATATTTAATCAAGTAGATCGAACAGTAAGAAATATAACGCTAAGTAAATCATTCTCTGGTAATCAATTTGATCATGAGTATGAATTTCTTGGTTCAAGAAGAGAATATGATATCAATGATTCAGATGAGACGCTTAACATAAACGACTTTTCTTTTAGACAGTCTTTTTCATTGCTTGAAGATAGGAGTTTAAAAATTGGCTATATTTGGTCTACCTTTTCAGATCAGTATGAATTGCCATTATTAGATTCTTACCCTATTAACCCATCTCCTGAATCTAATATCTCGTTAAACCCATGGGTAGGAAAAGATCGTGATGCAAATATGAGAAAAGTATTTGTATATAAAAAAGGTATGAATAAACACTTTAAATATTCAATAGCTACAAATTTATATGAAAAATATAATTACGACCTTGAGAATATGATTTTCAAAAAGTTTTTTAATAAGAAACCTATATTTTTCTCGCTATCTACAAATAACAAAAATTTTAATTTCTTTACGATGGGCAATTATAGTTATGAAAAGAAAAAATTTATGGGTTTAATGGGTGGTTTTAGATATATGGATGAAAAAACAAAATTCTCCATAGCAAAAAATAAAATAGTTCCATCAAGCTATCCTTTAAAAAGTCTTGATAATTATATAGTTAAGTTTAAAAGGGATTTTAATTCTTTTACCATTTTCTCCAGAGCTCAATATGCTAAAGAAGATAAAAGCTTAAATGAAAATATCTTAGGGGTTGAATGGGCATATGATTGCTTAAAGCTAAGAGTAAGTTTTGAAAGAGCTAAATTCTTTCCATTTCTTGATTCTGACTATACTTCTGTGCCATATGCAGAACATATATATTTGACTAATCCAAAAGTAAAAAATAACCTTAGTTTTGAATTTGAACTTATTGGACTATCAAATCTCTTAACTCCAATAGATAATATTATTGAATATGGTTTATTTAATTAGAACATTAGCTATCTTGCTCCTAGCAAGCTCAACTTATTCACAAGATTTAGATAGGATCGCTGTGATAGTAAATGACGGGGTAGTTCTAGAGTCAGATATTCAAATTAAGATAAATGACTATAAGAAAAATGCTGCCTTAGATGGATTAAATATACCTCAGGACTCAATTCTTCGGGAGATGATAGTTGACCAACTTATTTTAGAAGAGTTGCAATTACAGATTGCAGATCGAGTAGGTATAAAGATTAGTGATGAGGAGCTTAATTTAACAATAAAATCTCTAGCACAACAAAATGATCTTACACTGGAAGATTTTATTAAGTATGTTGGAGAAAGAGGAGATTCTTACGCTCGACTCAGAGAGGAAGTAAAGAGAAATTTAAAGATAAGAAGAGTGCAACAAGGTAGCATACAAAACAAAATTTCAATTACTCGAGAAGAAGTTAATAGCTTCCTTAAGACTGAAGAAGCTTTAAATCAACTTGGTCCTGAACTAGATGTAAAACAAATACTAATAAAAAAAGGATCAAATAAAGATATTGATTCAATCTATGAAGAAGTACTCCTTGGTTTAGGTAACGGTACTAATTTCAGTGAGTTCGTAGTTATGTATTCAGAAGACAACAATCAAGGAGATTTAGGTTGGAGAAAAATTACAGGCTTTCCAGAATTATTTAAATCACCGATTAGTCAATTAAAAATTGGTCAGGTTGCAGAGCCAATAAAAAGTGGGGCTGGGGAACACATTCTATATTTGGAGAATAAAAGAGGTCCAACAGTTACATTTGAAAAACAATGGAATGTTAGACATATTCTGCTAATACCAAACAGAATACGTACTGAAACTGATAGTGAAGATAAAATCATTGAAATAAGGGAGCAAATAATTAATGGTGCTTCTTTTGCAGATTTAGCAGCTGAGTTTTCAGACGATCCAGGCTCTAAGCAAGAAGGTGGAAATCTTGGTTGGGCTGGCGAAGGTCTTTATGCTCCAGAATTTGAAGAAGCTATTAAAAAATCAAATTTAAATGAAATAACAGAGCCTTTTTTAACTGAATTTGGTTGGCATATCCTCGAAGTTCTTGGAACTAGGGTTGAAGATAAAACTGATGAAAGAGTTAAAGACCAAGCTTTTTCTTATCTATTCAATAGAAAGTTTGAAGAAGAATTGGAATCACATTTACAAGAATTAAGAGCAGAAGCTTTTGTAGAAATAAAAGAATTTGATTAAGAACCAAATAGTTGTCTCATTAGGAGAACCATCAGGCATAGGTCCAGAAGTATTCTTAAAAGCAATCTTTGAAACTAGTTTAAAAGAACAGCTAGAACTTATAACCGTAGTTGCTTCAAAAAAAGTTATACAAAATGTATCTCAAGAACTTAATTACCATAAAATCAATTCTTTAAAAATAATAGAAGTAAATCTAGATTCAGAGTTCATTCTGGGTAAGCCAAATATAAAGAATGCTCCTTATGTTATTGAGTGTTTAAATAAAGCAGTAGACCTTGCCCATAAAGAAAAGATTTCGCTTGTTACTGGGCCTATAAATAAAAAGGTAATAGCTAATACAATATCTGGATTCTCAGGTCATACAGAATTCTTAAAAGAAAAATTTGATTGTGAAGATGTTCTTATGCTTCTTGCAAATAATTCGCTAAAAGTTGGAGTAGCTACAACACATGTAGCTTTAAAAGATGTTCCTAAAATGATTTCAAAAGATCTAATCAAAAGAAAATGTAAGTTATTAAAAAAAGGTCTGAAAGACATGTATGGTTTAGAAGCACCTAAAATTGCTGTCTTGGGATTAAATCCACATGCAGGAGAAGATGGTTCATTTGGCATAGAAGAAATTGATTCTATAAATCCTGCAATTGCTGATCTAAAGAAAGAAGGTTTAGATATAGTTGGTCCAATATCTGCAGATACTGCATTTATCAATGGGAATTATGATGCTTATCTGTCGATGTATCACGATCAAGCACTTCCAGTTTTAAAAACTTTAGATTTTCATCATTCAGTAAATATTACGCTTGGATTACCATTTCATAGAATATCTGTAGATCATGGAACAGCAGAAGATATAGCCCCTAAATTTATTGCTGACTATACAAGTATGCTTGAAGCTTTAAAATTGGCAGGTAATGGCAATATCACATAAAAAAAGTCTTGGACAAAATTTTTTGAAAGATAATCTTTATCTTGAAAGAATTATCAATAGCTCTGGGATAGAAGATAAAAAAAATGTTATTGAAATAGGCTCAGGAGATGGAGCTCTGACAGAATATATACTTGAAAAAACAGAAAAACTAATTGCCTATGAGATTGATAAAGGTCTTGTAGATCTTTTATGCAAAAAATTTGAGGGTCATAATGTGAATTTTATTAATAAAGATTTTCTTAGTGTAGATTTACATGAAATTAATGATTCTTCATTAATTATTATGGGGAACCTTCCATATAATGTCTCTTCTCAGATAATATTGAATATTCTTGAATCAAATATCAAATATGAACATTGTATTTTTCTAATACAGAAAGAGCTTGCTCAAAGATTTTGTCCAGATACTAAATCATCAAAAATATCGATAATTGCTGAGTTTTTTTGCGACTTTGAAATCTTATTTGATGTTCCACCAGAAGCTTTCTATCCAGAACCAAAAGTAAATTCTTCTTTAGTAAAAATTAAAAAGCATGATCGATTTAATGACAAAAAAGATAGCTTCATTTCTTTAAAGCGAATTTTATCTTTATGTTTTGCAAACCCTAGAAAAAAGATTAGCAATCCCTTAAAAAATATTTTTGATGTCATGCCTAAATTTTCATTTGATATGAACTCTCGGCCAGAAGAACTTGTGATACAAAACTATTTTGAAATACTTAGTAGATATGAAGAGCAAATCTAAATTTGTAATAGGTGATATTCAAGGCTGTTATAAAGAGTTTAAGAGCCTTTTAAAACTTATTGATCCAAATAAAGAAAATAAATTCTTTTGTGTTGGGGATCTAGTTAATAGAGGCCCAGAATCAGAGAAAGTAATTGAATACGTGCTAGAAAATAAAATAAGGAGCGTCTTGGGTAATCATGATTTACATTTGATGGCCATATTAATGGGTGTGAAAGAACATAATGATAAAAAAGATACAATGCGTAAAATCCTCAATAAGAATAAGTCAATTGAGATAATTGAGCATCTATTAACGTTTCCTTTTGCTAAAGTCCTTTCTCATCAAAATAAAAAATCATTAGTGGTACATGCTGGAATACTTCCAACCTGGTCACTTAACGATGTCTTAGCAGCTAATGATGAGTTAATAATCTCTTTAAAAGCAGATCCTGAAAAATTTCTTTCCACAATGTATGGAAATAGAAGAAAAGCAATATCTAAATCAACGAATAAAAAAAATAGAAGAAGATACTTAGTGAATGTTTTTACCAGAATGAGATTTATAACCAGTAGAAATAAATTAGATTTACAAACCAAAATTAAAAAAACCTCTAAAGAACAGTATCAGCCTTGGTTTTCATATAAACATAAATCATTAAAAGAGCTCGATAATATAGTTTTTGGACACTGGGCAGCCTTAAATGGAGTAACTAATCATAATAAAATTAAAGGTGTTGATTTAGGTTGTGTCTGGGGCGGCTCTTTAGCAGCAATTAACGTTAATGATAAATCCATAATCACGGTTGATTCAGTCAAATGAGAATTTATAAAGTTGGTGGTGCAGTAAGAGACAAGTTAATGGGTCTTCAACCTAAAGATAATGATTGGCTAGTTGTTGGCGCATCAGTCTTAGAAATGGAAAAGATAGGATTCCAGAAAGTTGGAAAAAATTTTCCTGTATTTCTCCACTCAGAAACAAAAGAAGAATATGCATTAGCCAGAAAAGAATCAAAAACTGGTAAAGGTTATAAGGGTTTTAAATTTGATTTCTCTCCTGATGTTACCCTTGAGGAAGATCTAAAAAGACGAGATCTTACTATAAATGCAATAGCAGAAGATCAAGATGGAAAACTAATTGACCCTTATGGAGGAAAAAAAGATATCGAAGCAAAAATTTTAAAGCATGTATCAGAGAGTTTTTTTGAAGACCCCCTCAGAGCCCTAAGAGTCGCTAGATTCTATGCTCAATTTGAAGATTTTTCTATTCATCCTGATACAGAAGATGCTTTACAAAAGATTTCTGAAACAAAAGAGCTAAAAGAACTTAGCAAAGAACGTGTTTGGCTAGAAACAGTGAAGGGTTTAGAGCTAAATTTTGAAAGATTTTTATATATTATAAAAAAATTCAGTCTGGATATGCCCTGGTATGATGAATTAAACGTTATACCTAACATAACTTCTAGTAACCCAAATATAAAATGGTGCCAAGTTTCAGAAAAAAATAATTTTAGATTTGCAGAGAAATTATTAACATCAAACTCTATTAAACGAACCTTGGAAATCTGGTCTCAAATTTCTAGATTTGATACTACTTGCTCCAAAGAAGAAAAAATAAGTTTCTTTAAATTAATGTCATCACAAAACTACAAAAAAGAAATATCTGAAGTGTTAGAATGCTTTCCACAGTTAGATAACTATATTTCTAAAATATTAAATGACTATGCTGATGTTAATTTTGAATATTTAAACGATTTAAGTTCTAATGAGATAATTGATGCAAAGAATAGAGAATTAAAAAGGGTCATAGAGAAAAATGGATAAACAAATTCTTATTACAGGTGGTGCACAAAGGATTGGTAAACAACTAGTGAATCACTTTCATGACATTGGGTGGGATATATTATTTCAATATAGATCTTCTAGTGATTCTGCAATTAATCTCTGCAATCAGTTAAATTCAAAAAGAGGAAACTCTTGCCAAGCTCTTCAATGTGATTTTGATAATGATGCCTCTTTTGCCGATTTCTGTAATGAAATAAATAAAAACGCTAACAATCTCTGTGCTTTGATTAATAATGCTTCTACTTTTTATCCAAAAAAAATTACAGAAATAGACTCTAGTGATTGGGAGAAGTTAATGTCTTCAAATCTTAAAACTCCTATCTTTTTATCTAGTGCTCTTGCAGACAAGTTAGTAAAAAATAAGGGGCATATTATAAATATTACAGATATTTATGCGGAACAAGGTATGTCTGGATATTCGGTTTATGCAGCAGCAAAAGCAGGACTATACAATTTCACTAAATCACTTGCCAGAGAACTTGCCCCTGATGTATTAGTTAATTCAATCTCGCCTGGTTCAATCTTATGGGACGTTAATGAACCATCTGAAGAAAAGAAGAAAAAAATTTTAGATAGCATACCTATGAAAAGATTAGGCTCAGAAAAAGATATAGTTATGTTAGCCGACTACTTAATAACTAAAAATACTTATATGACTGGTAGAAACATAAGTGTTGATGGTGGAAAATCTCTAGGGTGAAAATTAATAAGCTTAAAATAACTATCCGAGATAGAGAGTTTGAATTTGGCGTTCCTGAGAGCGAATACATTATTTTCAAAAAAGCAGAAAAATCAATCATAGAACTAATAGAGAATATGAAATTCCCAGAACATAAGCTCGACAATGCAATACTTAATGCTGCTCTTGGCGTAGCAAAAGAAAATGAGAGTCTAAAAGAACAGACTAAAGAATTGGATGAAAAAGTAGCTGAGCTTACAAAAAAAATAGAAATTTTTCTTAACCAATAATTTTAATTAGTATTCAAAACCGTATATATTTAAAGTATCTGGATCATAGTTTTCGGATTTACTCTTTGAATCGATAATAGAGATTAAAGGGAAGCAGATTTTTTATAGCTGTGCATTACCATTAGGGAAGCCTTACTATATAAATGAGCTGCCCACCTGACCGAAGGGTTCAGGGTTGCTGGGAACATATGATTCAGATATCTAAAAATTCATTAAGAAAAGAAATGCGATCGAGAAGACATGAGCTCTTAAATAGAGATGTCATTTCTTTGTCTAAGTTAATTAATGAACGTTTAAAAAAAGAGGTCTACTTTAATGATTGTAAAAATATAGCTTGTTACATGGCGTTTGATAATGAGCCTAATTTGTCCATTCCAATAAATAAAAAATTATTTTTTCCTAAAATTAGTAATGAAAAATTAACTTTCCATTTAAATACACATAAATTTACAAAGAATAAATTTGGTATTAAGGAGCCAATAGATAAAGCAATATTCCCTATTAATAAAATTCAATTAATTCTTATTCCTTTAGTTGCTTTTAATAGTGATTTATATCGAGTCGGATTTGGAGGTGGTTACTATGATAGAACGCTTCAATATCTTTCAGAAAAAAATATTAGACCAAGACTTTGGGGAATCGGTTATGACTTTCAGAAAGTAAATACTAATTTTCAAAATAAATTTGATATAAGATTAGATAAAGTTATTACTGATAAAAAAATTTATGTCTGAGAAATATAATGCTGCACTAGGCGCTTTTGAAAAAATAAAAAATATTGATGGGCCATTAGATATAGGTATTGGAACTGGTAGTACCACAGATATATTTACAGAAAATTTTTTACCAAAGATTAGAGACAAGATTGGCTCTGTTTATTCAAGCTCTAAGAGAACAACAAATTTATTAAATGCATTAGATTTTCATGTTGAAGAAGGCAAACCCAATAAGGTGCTAGATCTATATATTGATGGTGCTGATGAAGTAGATAAAAATCTTAATCTAATAAAAGGTGGGGGTGGTGCTCACACAAATGAAAAAATGATTGCTGCGTCTTCTAGTAGTTTTATATGTATTGTAGATACTTCTAAATTAGTTGAGGTTCTAGGTAAATTTCCTCTTCCAGTTGAAGTTCTTTTAAAAAATAAAGACAGTGTAATTCAAGCATGTAAAAAATACTCTCAACAAATTACTGTTAGAGAAAAATTGTCTGACAATGGGAATATTCTACTTGATCTTCATGGGATAGAAATTTCAGAACCTCTTAAAATTGAAAAAGAAATCAATGATATAACTGGAGTAGTTGAAGTAGGAATTTTCGCTATCAATAAACCAGAATTGGTTATTGTTGGCAAAGAGGATAGCTACAATTCAATAGAATCTTGAATTGCTTGAATAATCTTTGGATCGTTGGGCTCAACTTTATGTGAAAAACTTTTTATCTCGCCTTCTTTTGTAATCAAAAACTTATGGAAATTCCATTTGGGTCTTTCATCTGTCTTTTTAAATAATTTTTTATAAAAAGGGTGTTCTGTTGAGTTCTTTACATTAGATATTGAAAACATTGGGAAGGTTACATCATACATAGCTTTGCAGAACTCACCTACTTTTGCTTCATCTTCATATTCTTGCCATAAAAAGTTTCTTGAAGGAAAGCCTAAAACAGTAAAACCATCATTGCTAAATCGTCTTTGTAATGCTTCTAATCCTTCAAATTGATTAGTGTATCCACATTTACTGGCTGTATTAACAACAAGAATAGTTTTTTCAGAATATTCACATAAATTTTTATATTCATCCTTATTTAAAATTTTTACATCTGTATCTAGAAGATCATTACAACTATATGTATAGCTACAAATATAAAACAAAAAGAATAAAAGAAATTTCTTCATTATGTGATTATAAATTTATTTATATAGTAGAGATACCTAATATTAACACTAGGAATATTGCGAAAAGTATAAAAAGTTCTATGTTTTCTAAAAATTTATCCATTTTTCTTAAATTTCTAGGGGCCGTAGCCCCTAGTTTGTCAGTCAGGGGGAGAGGAGAGACTGACTATATATATTACTTATTTAAAGATATTACTAGCTTTTATAGATAAATGAAAGTAATTTCATGAAATAAATACTATTTATTTTATATTTACTATCATTCCTTCGTGAACTTTATCGAATAATTCAATTACATCTTTATTTGACATTCTTATGCAGCCTTTTGACGCTTTACTTCCAAGTAGCCATTCTTCTGGGGTTCCATGGATATAGATGTATCTTGCGAATGAATCGACCCCTATTCCCTTATTTATATTATTTTCAAGGCCTGACAACCAGAGTATTCTACTTTGTACCACATCTTCTTTTACATATATTTCTTGATCTGAATAAATAGGAAATATTTCTCCCGTGTGTACTCTACCAATAAATCTTCCTCCAATGATCACGTCTTTTCCAATCATTTTTTTAATTTCATGCTTTCCTAACGGCGTTTTAAATGAATTTTCTTTTGAGCCCTCACCAAATTTTGATGTTGAAATCTTATATGTCTTAATCACTCCACTATCATCTCTAAGAATTAGTTCTTGATTAGTAATTGATATTTCTATTTCCATTGCTGTAATTAATTGTACGAAAAAAAATAATAGATATAGTTTAGCTTTCATATTTCTTCCTAAAATCTATTATTGATGCGGTTAATAACGTAATAAATGAGAAAACTAATAGAGGAAGGTCCCCCATTCTGACATACCAAGTATCATTCGTATTTAATGTTATTTCATGAGATATATAGCCAATCTCGCCTCTATTGATTTTTTCTGATGATTCTTCTTTTCTAGGACTAATAATCTGAGAAATACCATCTGTAGTCGATCTAACAACCCATTTATTAGATTCTACAGCTCTAGCTCGAGCATGTTTTAGGTGCAATTCAGGCATACTATCACCGTACCAACTATCATTACTAATATGAATAATATATTTCGTATTTTTGACCCTGTTTACAAAGGTACTATTAAATACAATTTCCCAGCATACTAAGCCTGACCAATCTGATTTATTCTGACTATATTTACCTTGAGTAAGGCTAGAATTTTGTATATTGAAAAAATTGCTTACAGGTGTAAGAAGATCACCGAAGGGCTGAAATTCTCCAAAGGGAACAAGGTTTCTTTTATCATAAGTATGACCTGTATTGCTGTTTATTATTGATGTATAAATTTTTGTATCTTCTTTTCTAAAGAATCCACCAATAATGGTTTTTTCATTGATATTAGAAAATATATTTTCGCTATACCAACTTACTGCTTCAGGCCAAACAACAATATCTGTATCAGTATTATTTGTAATTTCTTTAAGTGCATATAAATCATTACTTAATGGTTGTGCAATTGATATTCTTAATTTTTCAGAGCCGCCTTCCTGATAATGCCCTGGTCCAAATATGAGCAATAGAATTAATATAGAAGAAATCGATAATTTATAAGTCATCCTTATTTTTTCTAATAATATGCAGATAATTAGAATAATCACAAAAGATGTACCAGCAACACCTATTATTGGCAACAACCCCCAAAAGTAATCAAAAATAATTCCTAAATTCTGGCCAGGAAAACCTGATAACATCCAAGATCTTATCCACTCTAAAATAAAGAATACGCTTGGAAGAATAAATATTTTTAACTTAGAATTCTCAAAATACTTTATTGCAATACCAAATAGACCAAAATAAATAGACAGATAGCAAATTATAAGTACTGTCATAAAGAAGCTAAGTAGACTACCAGCACCATAAAAATTTATAGCTTCATATACCCAGGATATTGAAATAGACCAAAATATAAGCCCAATAAAAAAACCTAATTGAAAGAATTTAATCAATTTTACGTACGGTAATCTTTTTTATTTTTCTCTGGTCAGCAGAAGTTACAATTAGCTCAAGGTTAGAAACTTTTATGCTTTCTCCAACTTTTGGCAAATGACCAAATTCTTTAAGCACAAAACCTCCTAAACTTTCAGCTTCAGGACAATTAAGCTTAATATCAAAAAAATCTTCAAATTTTTCTTTTTCTATTATTGAGGAGACTATATATTCTTTCTCATTGATTTTAATGACTTCATCATTTTTCTCTTCATAGAATTCATCTTCTATTTCACCTACTATTTCTTCAAGAATGTCTTCAATTGTAATTAAGCCTGCCAGCACACCATACTCATCTATAACCATAGCTAAGTGAGCTCGATCTTTTTTAAAATCTTCAAGTAATGAAGTTACAGCTTTTGTTTCAGGAGTATACTTTGGTTCTCTTAGCAGATCTGAAATATGAAAATCTAAATTATTTTTAATATCTACCAAATCTTTCACATGCAATATTCCTATGACTTTTTCTGAATCAGAGGTGAAAACAGGATATCTAGAGTGTTTAGTATCTTTTACTATTTCATAAATTTCTTTAAGTGTATTGTCTTCATTTATTGATGAGATATTAACCTTAGGAATCATTATTTCTTTAACAATTGAATCTTTAATATTTAGTACATTTTGAATTAGCTCTTCTATCTGCTCATCACTTGGTTGATCAGCAACATTAGGATCTTCTATCTCTCTTTTCTTAGAGAACAGATTGATAATTTTAGAAAAAAACGACTGCGGTGGTTCTTCAGACATTATTTATATGGATTTTGTATGCCAATTTTTGATAAAAATTCAATTTCCTTTCTTTCCATTAATATAGCATCATTTTCTAGGTCATGCTTATAGCCTAAAAGGTGTAGCATTGAATGTATTAAGAGATGGATGAGATGATCAATTTTACTTTTAGAACTATTTAAAACTTCCTCTTCGATAACATCCATAGATATTATTATTTCTCCAATACAATTCTTTCTAATTCCCTGAAAAGCTGTATCTGGAAAAGACAATACATTTGTAGGTGCTTCTTTATTGCGGAATTTTTTGTTTAGCTCCTTGATTTCGTCTTTAGTACAAAAACTTATATCTAATTTAACTTCAGTTATTTTAAATACTCGTACAAATTCATTTATTGAAGATTTTATTTCTTCATTGTGGCTATCTGCTAGTTTAGGAGTATTAAAAATCTCAATATTTATGGCGTCATTCGAAATTATCATAAGCTTCAACTATTTCTTGAACTAGTGAATGGCGCACTACATCTTTTGCTCCAAACTTTGTAAATTTGATTGAATCAACATTTTTTAAAACTTCAATTGCATGCTTTAATCCAGAGGTATTACTTTTAGGTAAATCAATTTGACTTAAGTCTCCATTTACTACAGCTTTTGAGCCAAAACCTAGTCTAGTTAAAAACATTTTCATCTGTTCAATAGTTGTATTCTGGCCCTCATCCATAATAATAAAAGCTTCCCTTAGAGTTCTTCCCCTCATATATGCAAGAGGCGCTATCTCTATTGTGTCTCTTTCAACTAATCTATTTACTCTCTCTGCTCCTAGCATGTCATGTAAAGCATCGTAGAGTGGCCTTAAATAGGGGTCTATTTTTGAGCTTAAATCTCCAGGAAGGAATCCAAGCCTTTCTCCTGCTTCGACTGCTGGCCTTACTAGAACTATTTTTCTAATTTTTTCCTTAATTAAATCATCTACAGCTGCGGCAACAGCTAAGAAAGTTTTTCCTGTGCCAGATGGACCTACGCCAAATGTAAGATCATTAGTCATAATGTTGTTTAAATAATCATTTTGGTTTTTTCCACGAGCTGTTACTAAAACTCTAGGTGTTTTAATTTGGAGGCTATCACTACCCTCTGCTTCCTGATCAGAAAATTTTGCAGTATGTAGGCTTAAATGAACAACATCAGAAGTTATTACTGAATTAGTATCTAACTTTTGTTTTAAGTCATAAAGAGCTGAGATACCTATTTGTACATCTTCTTCTTTCCCTGAAAGATTAAATTCTGTGCCATTTTGTAAAACTTTAATTTTTAAAGCTTTTTCAATCTGTTTAAGATTTTTATTAAGCTCCCCACATAAGAGCATTAGTCTTTCTGGCGGAAGATTAGGAAAATTTAGCTGATAATTAAACAATGTTTTTAGTTCTGTAAAGTTCCTCTGAGACAGTTTGGTAAAGCATCATCAATTCGAATATTAATCAATTGTCCAACTAAATCAATACCGTCATGTGCAAAATTTACTACTCTGTTACAGATTGTTCTAGCCTGTAATTGTCCAGGATCTCTTTTTGATTGACCCATAACCAAACAATTTTGTATTGTCCCAACCATTTTTCTGCTATAGCCAAAAGAAAATTGGCTTAATCTTGACTGCAAAATGTCTAGTCGCTCTTTCTTTTCTTCAGGACTTACATCATCAGCCATATCAGAAGCAGGTGTATTTGGTCTAGGGCTATAAATAAAACTAAATGACTCATCAAACTTTACCTCATTAACAATATCCATAGTTTTAGCAAAATCCTCTTTCGTTTCCCCAGGAAATCCGACAATAAAATCAGAAGAGAAGCTCATTTCTGGCCTTATAGATTTTATTCGTTCAACTAAACTAAGATATTTTTCTACATTGTATCTTCTCCTCATTAACTCAAGTATTCGGTCTGAACCGCTTTGAACTGGTAAATGTACATGGCTAACTAATTCAGGGACTTTGTCATAAGCTTCTACTAAATCATCCTTAAATTCATGTGGGTGGCTAGTAGTGAATCTAATTCTTTTTATATTTTCTATTTTTGATGTTAATTCAATTAACTTAGCTAATGATGACTTTTCATCTTTATATAAACCTTTAAAGTTATTGACGTTCTGGCCTAAGTAATGAATTTCCTTTGTCCCTTTATCAGCTAAAATTGATACTTCATTCAGAATATGATCAATATCTCTCGAGACTTCGTGTCCTCTAGTGTGTGGCACTACACAGAAAGAGCAATATTTATTACAACCTTCCATGACAGATACGAATGAAGAAGGTTCACCATGATCTGGTGTTGGTAGATGATCAAATTTTTCTAATTTTGGAAACGAGATATCTATTTGAGCTGAATTAGTCTTAACTTTTTCCTTATAAAGTTCAGGAAGTTTATGTAATGTCTGTGGTCCAAATACAATATCGACAGATGGAGCACGTTTTACTATCTCTTTTCCTTCTTGAGATGCAACACACCCACCAATTGCAATTTTCAAATCAGGTTTCTTATCTTTAATCTTTCTCCATCTTCCTATTTGATGAAAGACCCTTTCTTGAGCTTTTTCTCTTATTGAACAGGTATTTAATATTAATAGATCTGCTTGCTCTTCCGTCTCAGCTATTTCAAATTTTTCTTGGGTTTGAAGAAGATCGAGCATTTTTGCTGAATCATACTCATTCATCTGACAACCATGCGTCTTTATATATAATTTCTTTGCCATTTGTTTATTAGTTTATTACTTAAAGAACTTTTTTCTATAAAATTTAAGCTCGTCAACAGACTCTTTAATATCGTCCATAGCTCTATGAGATCCTTTTTTCTCGAATTCTTCTGCTTCTGGATACCACCTTTTCACTACTTCTTTAAATGAACTGACATCAATGTGTCTATAATGAAAATGATTGGCTAGCTTAGGCATATATTTAATTAGAAACCTTCTATCATGAGAAACTGTACTGCCACAAAGAGGTGATTTATGTTGCTTTATATGTTTTTGGAAAAAATCCAAGGTATCTTTTTCTGCATGTTCTATCAAAACACTACTAGATTTAATTTTCTCCAAAAGCCCTGTGGATGTGTGTTGTTTAACATTCCATTCATTCATTAACTCTAATACTTCAGATGGTTGAGATATTACAAGCTCAGGCCCCTCTTCAACAACATTTAGATCTGAATCAGTTATCAAGCTCGCTATTTCTATAATATGGTGTTTATCAGGATCAAGTCCTGTCATTTCTAAGTCTATCCAAGCTAGTAAATTTAAATTTGTCATTTATACTTTTTCTACTCAACACAATAATACTATATGAGCGTCAAAGATAATGAAAAAGTCTATTTTGGTGATGAAAAAGTCTCCAAAGAGTCAAAAAAAGATGGTGTAGAGGGTATTTTTTCTAAAGTATCTGAAAACTATGATCTTATGAATGACTTAATGTCACTTGGAATGCATAGAATTTGGAAAAAGATCTTTGTGGATTCAGCCAATATAAAAGAAAATCAAATTATTCTTGATCTTGCTTCCGGCACTGGCGATATAGCCAAAAAAGTAGCTGGCAAAGTGTCTGGTAAAAGTATTTATGTCTGCGACCAAAATAATGAAATGGTTGAAAAAGCGAAAGAGCGCTCCTTAAATGAAGGATTTTTTAATAAATGTAATTTTGATGTCAGTAGTGCTGAAAAACTTCCTTATGAAGATAGCTTTTTTGATCAAGCATTTATTTCTTTTGGTTTTAGAAATTTTTCTGATAAGAAAAAGGCTCTTAAAGAAATTAGAAGGGTATTAAAAGTTGGAGGCAATCTTCAAATTTTAGAATTTTCAAAAACCGAAGGCGATATATTTTCTAGAATTTATGATGCCTATAATTTTAATATAATCCCTAAAATTGGAGAGCTAATCTCAAATGATAGAGAAAGTTATGACTATCTTGTTAAATCTATAAAAACTCATGAGTCGCAAGAACAGATACTGACAATGATGAAGGATTGTGGTTTCAGCAATACAGATTACAACAACTTATTCAAAGGTGTAGTAGCAATACATAAAGGAACTAAATGAAGATCTTTAGACTTATACATATATTTCTGCGCCTTAGAAAATCCGGCATATTTTATTTATTTATCAATAATTTTAATCCCTTAGTTAAGCCTTTTAAAAAACCAGAAAATATTGAAAAAAATTTTAAAGAGACACTGGAAAGTTTAGGTCCGTTCTTTATTAAGCTTGGCCAATTAATTTCTACAAGAACTGACCTTATATCCCTAGAGCTTGCCAAAGAACTTAGAAACTTAACAGATAATTGTGCGCCTGTAGATTTCAATTATATACAAGATCAAATAAATGAAGGTTTAGGATCAAGAGCAAAAACAATTCTTGAAAATATTACTGAGGAGCCAGTTGCTTCTGCTTCACTTGCGCAAGTACATAGACTAACAATAAATGATAAAGATCTTGTAATTAAGGTTCAAAAGCCAGGCTTGTTAGATCTAATTGACAAAGATATTAAGGCTCTACGATTAGGCATTAGTTTTTTGCGTTTTTCGTATAAGGGTTACCCAAGAGTAAATTTAAATGAACTGCTAAATAGTTATGAAAAAATAATAAAAAATGAGCTGGATTTCCGTATTGAGGCTGCAAATGCTAAAAAAACATTTGAAAACTTCGATAATAATGAACTTTTATATATACCAAGGATAGAAGACGAATTTACAACAAAAAAAATTCTTGTGATGGAATATATTGATGGAATTCCAATTACGGATGTAGAAGAACTTAAAAATTACAACTTAGATCTTAAAAAGTTATCTGAGAATGGAGTAAAAATATTTTTGAAACAGGTATTTGAAGACAATTTCTTTCATGCAGATATGCATCCAGGAAATATATTTGCTGCAAAGAACAATCATGAGAGTCCATATTATTTTGCAGTAGATTATGCAATATGTGGCTCTATAACGGAATCTAATCAAATACTAATTGCACAAATGATTTCTTGTTTAGTTGAAAGAGATTTCTTTTCTTTGGCACAATTATTTATATATGCAGAGTGGGTTGCAGAAGATACAAAAACAGAAGAGCTTGAATCTGTATTAAGGGCCCATTGTGAACGTTTATTAGATAAGCCTTTATCGGAGATTCTTTTTGGTGAACTGCTTCTTAGTCTTTTTGATGCTATGAAGCCATTTAACTTATACCTTGATCAAGATCTGCTATTGCTAGTTAAAACATTAGTGCATATTGAAGGAATGGGCAGACAAATTTATCCAGAATTAGATTTCTGGTCAGTTTCAAAACCATTTATTGATAACTGGATCAGTGAAAAATATAGCGTAAAAGGTTTGATTAGGTATCTTGTAGCAAAAAAACATATACTTACATACATGATTTTAAAGAAAATTGAAGAAACTAAAGATCAATTTTCAGAAGATTTTGGAGAAAAGTAATTATGCCAGGTTGGGGACAAATATTAATTGTACTTTTAATTGTCTTGTTAGTTTTCGGGGCTAAGAGAATAAGAACATTAGGTTCTGATTTAGGAAAGTCATTAAAAGGTTTCAAAAAAGAAATGAAAGAAGACAATGATCCAGATAGGGATTCCTGAGCTTCTAGTCTTAACTCTAGTTATTCTGTTTTCTGTTAAACCAGAAAATATTCAGCGTTATTTAAAAAGTTTTTTAAAAATTTTTGTACAAACGCAAGATACATTGTCTACAACTAAGGAAGAGCTTAAAAAAGAGCTAAAAATCGAAGAGCTAAAACAAGATATCTTTAATGAAGAAAAAATGAAAGAATTTGCTAAAGATGAAAATGAGCGAAGATAATCTTTTTTCACATTTCAGTGAATTACGATCTAGGGCAATTTACTGTTTAGTATTTTTTATCGTTGCTTTTGCATGCATATATCCTTTCAATAGTTCCATATTTGATTTTCTGGTAGCACTATTAAGTGGTATTTCAGATATTGAGCTTATTGCAATAGAAGTTGCATCACCTTTTATCGTGCCTTTAAGATTAGCTGGATTTTTAGCTTTATTAGTCTCAATACCTTTCTTCTTATATCAAGCATTAGCATACATGGCTCCGGGTCTTTATAAGAATGAAAAGGGAATTATTTTCTCGCGCACAATTCTAGGGACTCTGCTGTTTTTTTTAGGACTACTTTTTTGTAGCTTTTTAGTACTGCCTAATGTGTTTAACTTCTTTCAGTCAGTGGGGCCTGAATCAATAAATATAACTACTGATGTATCAAAGTTCTTAAATTTTGTTTTGACCCTTATTTTAGCTTTCGGTTTTGCTTTTCAAATTCCAATTTTAGTAAATGCTGCAGTAAGACTTAATATAGTAGAAAAAAATAAGTTAAAAAACTTAAGAGGTATATTCTTAATTGTTTGTTTTGTCTTTGGAGCTATTTTTACACCACCAGATGTCATTTCACAATTTATGTTAGCTGTTCCTATGTACATTCTTTTTGAACTGGGTTTATTATTTAGTAATGAAAAAAAAGCGTAATCCTTTAGCTAAAGATCTCAAAACTCCAAAATATAGAACCCGCGTAAAGCCTGATAAAACGAAGTATTCCAGAAAAAATAAAAAAATAAAGATTGATTAAAAATTAATCAGCTTACTGTAAATTTCTTGACAATTTATACTGAAACAAATATATTACTTTTGTGTGACAATTGTGTGACATTAGAAAGAGCAATGAAATACATATATTTAATGATCTTATCTTTATTTACTTTAGGCCTATCATCTGAGGTAAGTAAATCCTCATTATTCGATGAGCTTGATGCAGTGACATTAATCGCAGATGATCGCTCTGTCTATTCAAGATGTCCGATCTCTTCTGCTGGATGTTTAACTGCTTCTGCTGATGGTAATCTTACTATTTATATCAAGGAGTCCTTATCTAGCTCTTATAAAGATGTTTCTTTATTTGGTTTGTTATTTGATGCTTTCCAATATCAAGAAAATGGTGATATTAGTAATTTAAAGACCTGTCGAATGAAATTAACTTATGCAAGATCTAATAAATATAGAGAAATTACTAATTTATTAAGAGATGAGTGTTAAGAAACAAATTAAAAAAGGCCAAAAAAAATTAGCTAAGTTCTATCAAGGGCTTTTTAAGATCTTAAAGTTTTGATTAATGCAGGAATACCTCACCTGCATTAGTTAATTAAATGTCAAACCCCCATCAACAGTAAGATTTTGCCCTGTAATAGCACGAGAAGCATTTGAAGCAAAAAATACTACTGCATCTGCAAGATCTTTTACTGTAGTTACTTTCTGAAGGGGTGTCATTTGAGCAATAGCTTCGAAAACTTCATCTGGAGTTGCTGCACTTGCATCAGTAACTTTTAAAAGTCCACCAGAAACCATATTTACTGTAATTCCATACTGTCCAAGGTCTTTAGCAAAGGTCCTCGTCAATGCTAAAAGACCTCCTTTGGCAATCGTGTAATCATGATAAGGAACTACTGGATTTTGAACTAAATTAGTTCCAATATTAATAACTCTGCCAAATTTTTCTTCTTTCATTTTGGGGACAAGAGCCTGTATTAAGTTAAGAGATCCTTTGATTGTTACATCAATATGATCTTGCATTTCTTTCCAACTTATCTCTTCTGCCTTTTTTCTTAAATCTCCATTAAAGACATACTTGGCCATAGCATTATTAATAAGCACGGCAGGATAAACACCAAAGTGAGATTGTATCTCATCGCACATACCTAATACTTGGTCTGCATCCGTTATGTCTGCTTTAAATGATTTTGCAGAGTCTCCTAATCTAGCAGAGAGCTCTTCTGCTTTTTCTTTGCTGCTAGAATAGTTAATTGCAACTCTATAGCCAGAATCTATGAAGGATTCAGCTATAGATGCGCCTAATCCCCTTCCTGCTCCAGATACTAAAACTAATTTACTCATACTTTACTCCTTATTAATTCATCAACAATATTTGGGTCAGCTAAGGTTGTAACATCGCCCAAATTTTCCGTATCACTATTCGCTATCTTTCGTAAAATTCTTCTCATAATTTTTCCTGATCTTGTTTTAGGTAAGTCTCTAGTAAAATGTATAAAATCTGGTTTAGCAATTTTACCGATAGCTTTTGTAACCTCATCAATAATTTCTATCTCTAGACTACTTATATCCTTATCTGTTTTTTTCAAAATTACATAGGCGTAAATTGCTTGTCCTTTAATTTCATGTTCAACACCAACAACTGCTGATTCAGCAACATCTGGATGATTTACGACAGCACTTTCCACCTCTGCTGTCCCAATTCTATGTCCTGATACATTTAAAACATCATCAACACGGCCTGTGACCCAATAGTAGCCATCTTTATCTCTTTTCGCTCCATCCCCAGTAAAGTATTTTCCTGGATATTGTGAAAAATAAGTTTGCACCATCCTTTCATGATCTCCATAAACTGTACGAATTTGGCTTGGCCATGAATTATTTATACAAAGATTACCTTTTGCTTCGCCCAGCATTACTTCACCATTCATATCAACAATCGATGGCTCCACACCAAAGAAAGGTAGAGTTGCTGAACCAGGTTTCTTCGGTGTTATTCCTGCAATAGGACTAATTAGAACTGAACCCGTTTCAGTTTGCCACCAAGTGTCTACTACCTCACAGTTAGATTTCCCAATCTTCTCAAAGTACCATTGCCAAACTTCTGGGTTTATTGGCTCTCCAACTGTACCAAGAACTTTTAAAGAATCACGTTTTGAATTTTCCAGATATTCTTCTCCTTTTGCAATCAATGCTCTTATTGCTGTTGGTGCTGTATAGAAAATGTTGATTTCATGTTGATCACAGACTTCCCAAAATCTTGAGGGATCAGGATAAGTTGGTATTCCTTCAAACATAAGTGTCGTTGCACCATTCGATAAAGGCCCATACAAAATATAAGTATGTCCAGTGATCCATCCAACATCGGCGGTACACCAGTATTTATCACCTTCTGAGTATCCAAAAATATACTTAAAAGTTAGAGTAGCCCCAAGAAGATAGCCAGCAGTAGTATGTAAAACACCTTTTGGTTTTCCTGTTGAGCCAGAAGTGTACAAAATAAATGAAGGGTCTTCTGCAGACATTTCTTCACATTCACAAAAATCTTCTTGATTATCTATTACCTTGTGATACCAAATATCAATCTCATCATTCCATGAAACTTTTGTCTCTGTATATTTAAGAACTATACATTTTTTTACATTAGGGCAATCATTCAGTGCTTCATCAACACTATCTTTAAGAGGTATTTTCTTGCCTCCTCTTATACCTTCATTTGCAGTTATTACATACTGACAATCTGCATCTTGTATTCTAGATTTTATGGCCTCAGGAGAGAATCCGCCAAATACAACAGAATGAATTGCGCCGATACGTATACATGCGAACATAGCATAGGCTGCCTGAGGCACCATTGGCATATAAATACAGACTCTATCCCCTTTAGAAATTCCAATTGACTTAAAACCATTTGCAAGTTTACAGACCTCATGATGCAGCTGTTTATAGGAAATATATTGATTGTTCTCTTTTTCATCTCCCTGCCAAATAATAGCGGTTTTATCTGGATGAGTTTTTGCATGTCTATCTATGCAGTTATAAGAAATATTTAATGTGCCATCTTCAAACCATTTTGGCTCAGATAGCGTGCCTGTAGAACTCATTGTTGGTTTTTTGATCCAATCAATTTCTTCTAAAGCTTGTTTTAAAAAGAAATTATCAGGATCATTTATTGAATCTTTATATAGGGTCTCATATTCTGAATAATCTTTTAAATTTGGATTGATAAAGTTATCTATATCAAATTTCATTTTCTTTAATTTCAGAAATTAGTTCATCAATAGTGTTAACTACTATTAATTCTTTAGGTATTTGACTCAACATTCCAAAATCGACGCTTTTTTGTATCCAAGCAATTAGATCTGACCAATAATTGTCCTTGTTATAAAGATATAATTTTTTATTTATCACTCCTCCACCTATTTCACTCATATGGAGATGAGTTAAAACATCAAAAAATTCGTCAGCTGTGCCAACTCCACCAGGAAGAACGACAATAAAATCAGAATAATCTATTAATTTTTTCTTTCTGATATAAAGAGTGTCTTCTACTTCAAAATGATCGATATAATCCTGAGCTGTGAATCCTTGATCATGGAAAAGCTTAAGATTAACACCTTTTACTATTCCTCCGACTTCCTTATGCTTCTTAGAGATATAGCCCATCAAACCCCTATTGCCTCCACCGTAAACTATGCCAGCATTCGAATTTACTAAAAAATTACAAAATTTATCTATATCTTCTTTTATAGGGAATGTTGGTTCACTAGAAGAAAGAAATACGCCTGCAAATTTCAAATTATTCCTCTAGCTCAGATGACCACTTGCCTAAAGCAGCCAATTTATTCATTAAGGCCCTATGAGAAAATGCATCTTGAGCATTTTTCTCGTTTTCTACTTTTCCTAACCAAGTTTTTAAGGCTGCTTGTTGTAATGCTCTTCCATAAGAAAAAGTTAACTTCCAAGGGCCTCCTCCTAGCTTATTCATGATATCTAAATGATGGGTCGCTTTTATATCAGATTGACCACCTGAAAGAAAGGCAATGCCTGGAACATTTGCAGGCACATGCTCTTTCAAACATCCAAGTGTTAATTCTGCTACTTGATCTTCTGAAAGTTGTTTTGGATGATTAGAGCCGGCAGTTATCATATTCGGTTTCAATAATGTCCCTTCAATATTTACATTGTAATTGTCAAGAAAGGCAAAGAGTGATTTTAAAGACCTTGAAGTTGCATCTAGACAATCTTCAGCTGAATGCTCTCCATCCATTAAGACTTCTGGCTCAACAATAGGAACCATATTATTTTTTTGTGCAATTTTTGCGTATTGAGCTAAAGCATCCATATTCGCATCAATGCATTCTTGTGAGGGAAGACCATTGCCAATATTTATGACAGCCCTCCACTTAGTAAATTTTGCACCCACTCTTTCATATTCAGAACATCTCTCATCTAGATCATCAAGCCCTTGTGTAAGTGTTTCAATATCTGAGTTGTTGAATGGCTTTAAGCCCTTATCAACCTTAATTCCTGGCAAAGCTCCCTGTTCTAAAATAACCTCTGTTAATTGTTTTCCATTTCTAGCCTTTTGTCTTAAAGTTTCGTCAAAAAGTATTGTTCCACCTATATTTTCTCTCATACCCTCAGCAGTAAATAATGTCTCTCTATAATTTCTTCTATTTTCTTCTGTAGATTCAACACCAATAGAATCAAATCTTTTTGTACAAGTTGGATTACTTTCATCGGCGGCAAGAATGCCTTTTCCATCAGAAACTATATATCTTGCTATGTCACTTGGACCAGAAAAATTCATACTTATATTTTAGCTTTATTTTGTCTTTAACGCTTCAATGGCTGGAAGTAAATCTCCGCCTAGATAGGATAAAAAAGCACCACCAGCAGTTGATACATAATCAAAATTTTTAATGTCAGAGAATTTTTTAATTGCAAAAATAGTTTCGCCTCCACCAGCAATAACTTTACTACTTGTATATTCAAGATAGCTTATTAATTTCTTTGTGCCATTTGAAAATTTATCATGCTCAAACATACCTAAAGGACCATTCCATATCGTCATCTCACTTAAGAGCTTATCCATCTCTGTAATGTTGAACTCTATATCTAGTATCATCGTGTCTTTATGGACATCTTCAACTGGGACTAGTATTGCTTCGCCCACTTCTGATGATTCTGCTATATAAACATTTTCAGGTATTATAATCTTGCCAGTTTTGAGCATTTTTTCAGCCATATCAAGCATATTATCTTCTACAAGCGATTTACCAATTTCATAGCCCATTGCTTTCAAAAAAGTATTGGCTATGCCTCCTCCAACTAATACTTTTTGTGATTTTTCTAGAAGATTTTCCAATACCTTTATTTTTGTTGATATTTTCGAGCCCCCAACAATACTATTGAGTGTTGAACTTTCTTTTAAAGCTTGATCAATTTTTGTTATCTCGTAAGAAAATAACATACCCATACAAACATTTTTAGATTTTTTTATTGCTCCATATGTTGAAGCAGACCTTCTATGTGCTGTCGCAAACGCATCCATCACATAAAGATCAAAAGTATTAGCTATTTTTTCAGCTAAATCTTCGTGATTTTCTTTTTCGCCACTAAAAAATCTAATATTCTCAAAAAATGATAAGCCTTCAGGAACTGAGTCTAAATCATTAATAAGCGGAATTTCTTTCTCCATTCTTTCTTCAAACCATTCTTTTATTGGTAAAAGTGATAGTTCTTGATCGAAACTTCCTTCTGTTGGCCTTCCAAGATGACTGATAACACATAAATTACTAGTTTTTTCGAGAATATTAATTATTGATGGTAAGGCTGCATTTAACTTTTCATGATCTAAAATTTTGCCTGCACTTATTGGTACATTTAAGTCTAGCCTTATCCCGACTTTTTTATTATTTAAATCAATTTCTGACAAAGCTTTCATACTAATTCGGAAATCTTCTTAGCAATTTTACTAGGAGTGAAGCCGAAATGATCCATCAACTGATTGCCCTTACCAGACTCCCCAAAAGTATCTATGCCAATCACGTTTTTAGTATGCTTATACCAAGAATTAGGGTGAGAACATTCAATAACAATATTAATGCTGTCTTGTGAAAATATTTTTTTATAGATCGATTCATGCTTTTCTAATTCCTCTAAGCATGGAACACTAGCTATATTAGTGGTTAAACCATTCTCTTTTAAAATCTCTGATGATTCTATTGCGGTGCTAACTTCAGATCCTGTAGCAATTAGATTAATTTTTGCATCGGCAGAATATTTAACAAAATAACCCCCTTTTTCGGCCTCTAAAACACTTTCAACTGGAAAGTTATCAAGGTTTTGTCTGGATAAGATAATAGAGGTGGGTCCATTTTTGTTTTCTAATGCTTTTTTCCAAGAAACAGCGGTTTCAACTAAAGTGGCAGGTCTCCATGTATGCATATTTGGTGTAGATCTTAATGTATTTAAATGTTCTATTGGTTGGTGTGTTGGACCATCTTCTCCAAGAGCTACAGAATCATGTGAAAACACATAAATTGTTCTTATACCCATTAGTGCAGACATACGAACAGCATTTCTACCATAGTCCATAAAAACGAGGAATGTTCCACCAAATGGTATTATGCCCCCATGGAGTGACATTCCATTCATAATCGCATTCATCCCAAACTCTCTCACTCCATAGTAAATGTAGTTACCAGATGGATCTGAGTTAATTGCTGTAGATAATTTAGTTATTGTGTTATTTGACCCGCTTAGATCTGCAGAACCTCCAACTAATTCCGGTAACTGCTCTTTCAAAAATTCGAGGACTATTTGAGAACACTTTCTAGTTGCTATAGAGTCAGTATTTTCTTGCAAATCTACAATATGATTGTTAAAAGCCTGTAAAAAGCCTTCTGGAAGATCTCCAGATGCTAATCTTTTTAATAAACGTGCTTTTTCTGAGTCTTCCTTTTCATGCTCTTCGCAAATTTCTTTCCAATTATTCTCAAGAATTTTACCCTTCTCTTTAAAATCCCAATCTTCATAAACTGATTCAGGTATTTCAAAAGGTCCATAACTCCAGTTTAGATTCTTTCTTAATTCATTTAGTGCATCTTCTCCAAGAGGTGCCCCATGTGAAGACTCACTGTCTTGTTTGCTTCCAGCTCCGTAACCAATAGAAGTCTTGCAGACTATCATTGTTGGTTTATTTGATGCTTTAGCTGCTATTATGGCTTCATTTATTTGCTCTCTATTGTGACCATCTATTTCTCCAATTACATTCCAGCCATATGATTCACATCTAAGCTTAATATCATCCTTATACCAATCTTTAATTTCACCATCAATGGAAATACCATTGCTGTCGTAGAAGCAAATCAATTTATTTAGCTCTAAAACACCAGCCAACGACATTACTTCATGTGAGATACCTTCCATCAAGCATCCATCTCCTATAAAACAATAAGTTTTATGATTAATCGGTTTTAATTTATTGGTATTAATTTTTGAGGCTAGAATCTTTTCAGCTAGAGCCATGCCTATGGCATTAGCTAATCCCTGACCTAGTGGTCCTGTTGTTGTTTCGACGCCATCAGTAATCCCATATTCTGGATGGCCAGGAGTCTTGGAATGCAATTGTCTAAAATCTTTTAGATCATCAAGTGATAATTTATATCCTGTTAAATGTAAAAGGCTATAAAGAAGCATGGAGCCATGACCATTTGAGAGCACAAATCTATCTCTATTGAACCAATTAGAATTGGTTGGTGAATGATGTAAGTGTTCTCGCCAAAGAACTTCTGCGATGTCTGCCATTCCCAGTGGCATCCCTGGATGGCCCGAGCTTGCCCTTTCTACACTATCTGCAGATAAAAATCTAAGAGCGTTTACTGTTTCGTTCTTTATCAATTTAGGGTAATTGGTTAAGACAATTATATAATTCTATTTAAGCTTTTAGTGCGATATGAAGATTAAATTCAAAAAAATGCAAAGTAATGGAAATGATTTTCTTATTACGGAAGACATGAATATACTGAAAGCCTCTATTGAGAGATTATCTGATAGAAAAGATGGTATAGGCTTTGACCAGCTATTACTTTTGGATAGATCTGAGGAAAAGTGGCAAGTCAGAGTCTTTAATGCAGATGGATCAGAAGCAAATAATTGTTTCAATGGTCTCAGATGTCTAGCAAGCTACTCATCTGAAAAAGAGCAGCAGATAAAAATCTATAAAAACATTTTTATTGTTATCAAAGATAGTGAACCCTCTGAACAAATTGCTACTGTATTAAGTAAAATGCCAAAAGGTAAACAAATAGAGAATTTTTACTATGTAGACATAGGAAATTATCATGTAATAAAGGAGTCAACTGATGTTTTTACTGAGGACTTAGAACTCTTGTATGAAAACTTTAAAGCTAAAGTAGAAAAATTTAATCTTGCTCCGAACTATAATCTAAATATTTTTCAAAGAGCTCAAGATCAGATTAATATTAGAACTTATGAAAGTGGTGTTGGAGAAACAAAATCTTGTGGTTCAGGAACGGCTGCTACAGCATATGCTATATCACTTGAAACAAACGAAAAAAAATTTAAATTTTCTTCGCAGGGAGGAACCTCTGTGATTCTATTAGAAAGTAAAAATGTTTTATTATCTACAGCTGGTTATAAGCTAGAGTTTGAAGGAGAACTCTCAAAATCAGATTTTTATGCATGATCTAAAAGAAAGACTTAAAGAGTTTTTAAGAATAAAAAATTATTCTCCTCATACAATTTCTAATTATGAGAGAGATATAAATCGCTTCTTGAGTTTTCTTGAGGAGAAAAAAATTAATCCTGATGATCTTATGCCGTCAACTTTAACACAATGGATTATTTTTTTACGAAAGAAGGGTTTAGGGAATAGATCAATTCAAAGAAATATATCTTCATTGAGAAACTTTTATAAGTATATGTATAAGAATGAAGAGTTAGACTCTAATCCATTCGATGGCGTTCAGTCTCCAAAAGTTGAGGAAAAGCTACCAAAAGCTCTCACACCTGAAGATGTGGAGAAATTATTATCTTTTATACCAAAAACACCTTCTGAATCGAGAGATAAGGCTTTTCTGGAACTTTTGTACTCTTCTGGATTAAGAGTTTCTGAAGCAATTAATGTAAATATTTCTTCCTTCGAATCCGATTTTAGTTTTATTAGAGTTATAGGTAAGGGGAAAAAGGAAAGAATGCTTCCAGTTGGTAAGTTTGCTCGTGATGCTATAGCTGATTGGCTAACGATTAGAGAGTCAATGAACGTTGATATAGATGCTCTTTTTACAAACAAATATGGGAAAAGAATTTCTGTTAGGGCAATGCAAGAGAGATTGTATAACCTATCAGTCAGTCAGGGCATGCCTCCTGTAAATCCGCATATGTTAAGACATAGTTTTGCAACTCATATTCTTGAATCAAGTGGTGATTTAAGATCAATTCAAGAGATGTTAGGTCACAGCAGCTTGAGTACTACACAAATTTACACTAAATTAAACTTCCAACAGTTAGCAAAAATTTACGATAAATCGCACCCTCATGCCAAGAAAGAAAATAAAATTAATAACCCTTGATCTAGACGATACTCTTTGGCCCAACAAAAAAGTTATTGTTGATGCAGAGAATGCCTGGCTAAGCTTCATTCTCACGAAATTTCCAAATCTTATAGATGAATTTAGCGAAGAATCTTTAAGTAGAGTTAGAGTTGATCTAGTTGAAGCTGACCCTTCTTTAAAAAATGACTTAACTAAATTCAGAAAAGAAATAATTAAAGAAACTTTATTGAGAAGTGGTGTAGATAGTGTTGATGCCATTTATTACAGTAATGAAAGCTTTAATGAGTTTTTTAAAATAAGAAACAAGGTTCAACTATATACAGATGCAAAAAAAATCCTTGAAAGACTTTATCGAAAAGTGATAATCGGAGCACTCTCAAATGGTAATGCAGACTTAGACATTATTGGAATATCAAATTTCTTTAAATTCAGTCTTAGCGCAAAAGATGTAAAAAGTAATAAACCATCTCCACCGCATTTCATCAAAGCTTTAGAACTTGCAAACTGTGAAGCTGAAGAAGCACTACATATTGGGGATTGTCCTGTTAATGATATTGGTGGAGCGAGAAATTGCAATTTCAACACCATATGGTTCAATTGTGATAGGAATAAATGGGATGAAATCTTTCCTTGTGATTTACAAGCTAAATCTTGGCAAGATCTTTATCAGACAATAAATAAAAATTTTATTTTGGAGAAGAATAATGTTTAATCCGTTTGGAATGGGGAAAGACCTTAAAGGGATGGAAAAGATGGTGAAGCCTGCTTTAGAGAAATTTATGAAAGAATCAGGTTTCGTTAAACAAGAAGAACTCGATAAAGCACTTGAGAGAATAGAATCTCTTGAACAAAAATTGAGTGAATTAGAAGAAAGAGTTTAGTCTGCTGTCAAAGCGTCTAGCATATATTGCACTGAGTTTTGTATTTCTTCCCTCGTGCAATCCATACATAAACCTCTAGCAGGCATAGCGTTATAGCCGTTGTATGAGTTATTAACTAAAGTCTCTAGTCCTTTTTCAACTCTGCCTTGCCATTGAGAAACATTAGCAAACATAGGTGCTCCTGCTAGTCCTGCAGTATGACAAGCTGCACAACCAAGATTATATACAGCCTCACCATTTCTTGCTGTAGAAACCATATCTTCTGAATTGTTAGGGGTCATTGCCACTACAGGTTTATTTTTTAATAATCCAAGTCTTTTTCTTACTTCATCCTCATAAGGAGCTGAGTAAAACTGAAGTGAAAGCACTATTGTCACAATACAAAATATAAATTTTTTCATTTTTATTTAAAGGTCTGATAAATAGATAATATTAGATATATTTTTTTCAACATCTCTGCCTCTTATAACTTTATATTTTCCATTGACTATTACAGTTGGAACCCCATCGAATACTCCAGAATTGCCAAGTGAATTTACGAGCCTTAGAGCATTTTTTGCTTTTAAGCCTACCCCAAATGAATTATAGACTTCCATGAACTTCACCGCATTATAACCATGACGCTCAGCAAAAGCTGCCATATCTGATTCAGTTCTGAATGATTTTCTTTTTAATTGCCAGTCCTTATAAACATTCATATGAGCTTCTTCTCCAAGATTTAGTGCTTTTATTGTGTAATAAAGTCTAGCTATAGTTTCATTGCCTGCTGGTACTTGATTTATTGCAATATCTGGTCTTCTCTCTTTTATGTCCTGGACTGTGCTCTCAAAAGTGAAGCATGCTGGACACCAATAGCCAAAAACTTCTGTTATGCCTTCGTCATTAACAAGGCCTTCTGGTATTACTTCGTAATCTTTATTCAATTGAGGTTGCGCAGTAATTGATAAGGACAATAACAGAAATAAAGTCTTTGAAATATGTTTTAGAAAGATGCTGTTCATGCGAACATGATTATATAACAAGTTGGTTATAATTTATTAATGGAAACAAATTTAGATCTTCAGTTTGTAACAAGTGCAGCTTCATATGATCAGTGTCTAGATCACGAAGAAAGAGAGATTGCCTTTGTAGGTGCATCGAATGCTGGCAAATCATCAGCTATAAATGCTTTATCAAATAACAAAAAGCTTGCGAAAGTAAGCAAGACACCTGGAAAAACTAAGTTATTTAATTTTTTTAAATGTAAACAAGGCTATATAGTAGATTTTCCTGGCTATGGTTTTTCAAAAGTCTCAAAAGAACAAAAAAAAGAGTGGTCACGAGAAATTCCTAAGTATTTTCAGTATAGAGATAACCTCATAGGAGTTTTAATATTTACTGACATAAGGCACCCAATGAAAGAATCAGATTTAGAAATGGTATCAATGTTAGTAGACCTTAAACTACGTTTTATGGTGGTTCTAACGAAATCTGATAAGGTCAGTGTATCTGAAAAGAAAAATGCTGAAGAATCTAATAAAAAAATATTTTCTGATGTAATGTCTTTTTCAATAAAAGATCAAGAGAGCATAACTGATTTGAGGAAAGAAATTAGTGTGCTTCTCTCCAATTAACTCCAAAACCATACTCAACTTTTAATGGCACACTAATTTTAGTGGTTTCTTCCATAATTGAAATAATTGGCTTGATGTCTTCATCTGTAAAATCAGTAGGCACTTCAAAAATTAGTTCATCATGAACCTGTAAGATCATTTTTATATCTGATTTGTCATAATTAATTAAATCTTGAATCTTAATCATTGCGATTTTAATAATATCGGCAGCACTGCCCTGTAAAGGTCCATTGATCGCAGCCCTTTCTGATCCCTGTCTCATCATATAGTTTCCAGCCTCTATGTTTGGTACATGTATTTTCCTGTTATATAAAGTTTTTACAAATTTATCTTTTTTTGCTTCTTCTACTATCTTTGACATAAAACTTTTAACTGCAGAATATCGTTCAAAATAATTATTTAAGAAAATATCGGCCTCAGCTCTTGAAACGTCAAGTTGATTAGATAATCCAAAAGCGCTCATTCCATATAAAAGACCAAAATTAATTGTTTTAGCTCTTCTCCTCATTTGGCCATCAACATCATCAATTTCAACTCCGAAGATTTCTGCTGCTGTTCTTTTATGTATGTCCTCATCATTTCTAAATGAATTAAGCATAATTGGGTCTTTAGAGTAATGGGCCATTAACCTAAGCTCAATTTGGGAATAATCCATCGCTAAGAGCTTCTTGTCTTTCGGGGCAACAAAGGCCTCTCTTATTGTTATTCCTTCATTCGTCCTTATTGGAATATTTTGTAAATTTGGATCTGATGAGGATAATCTGCCTGTAGACGTTACTGCTTGATGATAAGACGTATGAACTCTAGAATTTGCATCACATATATCAGAAATTTTATCAGTATAGGTATTCTTAAGTTTAGCTAATGTTCTGTACTCCAGAATATTCCTAACAATCTCATTTTCAGCAGATAGTTTTTGTAAGACTGACTCTGAAGTTGAGTAATATCCGGTGGAGGTCTTTTTTAAGCCTTTAGAGTCTATTTTCATTTTTTCAAAAAGAACCTCACTAAGTTGTTTTGGAGAATCAATATTAAAGACGCTACCTGACATATCATGGATTTTTTTTGTGAGACCAATGAGCTTTGACCCAAATTCATTTGAAAGTTTTTGGAGGTGCTTTGTATCAATTAATGCACCTTTATTTTCCATTTTTAGTAGAACACTAACTAAAGGATACTCAATATCTTGTAGTAAATTTTCTGTTTCTTTATTTATTAGCTCTTTAAACTTCTCATATAGTTGAAAAGTTATATCGGCATCTTCAGCAGCATAGTTTGTAGCTTCTTTTATGGGTACTTCATTGAAGCTTTTATATTTATTCGCCCCTTTGCCCATAACATCGGAATACTTTATGGTTTGAACATTTAAATAATGTTCTGCTAGAGCATCAAGATTATGTCGCGTAGCAGTGCTATTAATGGCATAAGACATTAGCATCGTGTCTGCACAAAATTTGTTTATCTCAATATCGTACTTTTCAAGTACAGATAAATCATATTTTAAATTCTGGCCTACGATTTTTTCTTGGTTCCTCTCTAAAACTGCTTTTAACCATTTGGTTGTTTCATCAGCATCTAAATCTGTTTGTTCATTATGTCTGATTGGCACATAAACGCCTGTATTTTCTTTTAAAGCAAACGAAAACCCTACCAATTCTGCTTCATGAGCTAATAAAGATGTTGTTTCTGTATCAAAAGCAAAGCATTTTGAGTCATCTAGCTCTTTTTCTATTACTTTTAGTTGCTTTAAATTTTTGATGGAGCTGTAGTTTTTTGAGACTTTTTCTACAATTTTATCTTCTATGAATGAGTTGAATTCCAGGTCTTTATAGAAATCTTTTAATTCATCATTTGTTGCTTGAGGTATGTTCAGTGAATCTAACTTTAAATCTAAATCTAGGTCTTTTTTAAGTGCAACTAAAAAGAGGTTTCTTTGTAAGATGTTTTTTTCATTTCTTAAGTTCTCCCCTACAACTCCTGTCACCTCATCTGCTTTAGCGACTAAATTATCAATATCACCATACTGATTAAGCCATTTAGATGCTGTTTTATTGCCAACTTTTGTTATGCCAGGAATGTTGTCAGATTTATCTCCAACTAATGCCAATAACTCAGCAATTTTGTTTGGAGGAACTCCAAACTTTTCTTCTACATATTTCTCATCAAAAAATTCATTTGATACGGAGTTGTGTTGTATAACATTCTCTTTTACGAGCTGAGTAAGATCCTTGTCTGGAGAAGATATTAATACTTTTTGTTTTTTACCTAATTTATCTGCAAGTGTTGCTATTACATCATCCGCTTCAACTCCTGCGACTTCTTGTATAGAGAAGTGAAATAATTTTGAAAGATTTTTAATATCATCAATCTGAACTCTTAGCTCATTAGGCATAGAGGGTCTATTTGCTTTATATGCTTGATAATAATCGCTTCTGAAAGTAGGTCCTTTTGCATCAAAAACCATAACCATTGGTACACCTGGGTATGTCGAAATAAGTTTACGCAACATTGAAGCAACACCTCGTGTAGCTCCTGTTGGTTTGCCTTTTGATGTGCTCAAAGGTGGTAGAGCATGAAATGCTCTATATATATATGATGATCCATCAATTAAAATTACGTCTGGTCTAAATATCATAGGACTTATATATATAATACTTAATAGTGAAAGCATTTTTTGAAAACTACTTAGATTTCTTTATAACTTTTTGCGCAGCAATTGTTGTTGGAAGTCAGTATTATCTTGAGAATATTGTAGGTCTTGAGCCATGCAATCTATGTATATTGCAGAAATACTCTGCTCAAGCAGTCTTTTTTATATTCCTAATTAAGATGGTAGTTCCGAGATTTAAATTTCTTTTTGATTTTTTGGGAATTTTTGCTTTAGCATTTGGTATCTCGGCAAGCGGAAGACAAATTTATCTTCAGAATATTCCTAAAGATGAGTTAGCTGCTGGTTATTGTGATACACCTTTTTATTTATTGTTTGATATGTACCCATTCTTTGATGCCATGTCAAAAGTTTTTCAAGGAAGCAGCAAATGCGCAGAGGATTCCTGGTCGCTCTTAGGCCTAAATATTGCTGAATGGTCAATGGTATTTTTTGCTTCAATGATAGGTTTAATGCTGGTAAGATACCTTCTAATTATTTTAAAGGGCCATAAATATAACTGATGTCACGAGAGCTTAACTTAACTAATTCAAAATTAATCGAGCAAGCAATTGCTAATGGCGAAGGGGAACTTACTAATACAGGTGCATTCTTAGCGCTAACTGGAAATAGAACCGGAAGAAGTCCAAGTGACCGTTTTATAGTCCAAGAAAATAGTACAGCTGATAAGATTGATTGGGGTGAAGTTAATATTCCTTTTGAAGCCGATCACTTTGATAGTCTATGGAGTAAAGTTTCCGATTATTTAGATAATAAGGACTGTTATATGTCTGAAGTCCATGTTGGCTCTAATAAAGATCACTATATTCCTGTAGTAGTTAAGTCTGAAAAAGCATGGCATTCATTATTTTCAAAACTTATCTTCATAGTTCCTGAAATATTTAATGAAGAAGGGAAAGAAACTTGGAAAATTATGACAGCTGCAGACTACGTTTGCGATCCAGAAGTTGATCATACTAATTCTGAATCTTGTGTAATTATTAATTTTCTAAGAAGAAAGGTATTGATAGCAGGAATGAAGTATGCAGGAGAAATGAAAAAATCAATGTTTGCCGTTCAAAATTTTCTATTACCAGAAAAGGATGTTCTTCCAATGCATTGTTCGGCTAATCAGACTAAAGACAAAAGAACTACACTCTTCTTCGGGCTCTCTGGAACTGGAAAAACAACATTATCAGCAGATCCTAAATGTTCATTAATTGGTGACGATGAGCATGGCTGGAGCGATGGGTCAGTCTTTAATTTAGAGGGTGGGTGTTACGCCAAATGCATTAAACTTTCTAAAGAAAATGAGCCATTAATTTGGGATGCTATAAAGTTTGGCAGCATTTTAGAAAATGTTGCGATTGATGAAAATGGTATTCCAGATTATGACGATGACAAATATACCGAGAATACAAGAGTCTGCTATCCAAGAGATTTCATTGAGGGGTCTGTCCCTGAGAATCAAGGTGGCGAACCAGATAATATTATTTTTCTAACTTGTGATCTTTCTGGTGTCCTTCCTCCTGTAAGTATGCTGGACGAAAATAGTGCAGCTTATCATTTTTTAAGTGGATACACGGCAAAGGTTGGGTCAACTGAAGTTGGCAGCACAAAATCAATGGATTTTGCTTTTTCAACCTGCTTTGGCGCACCCTTTTTTCCTAGACCCGCTGGAGAATATGCAGATTTACTGATAAAGAGAATGCAGAAAAATAATACGAAGGTCTTTTTGGTTAATACAGGGTGGACTGGTGGTGGTTATGGTGTTGGAGAAAGGTTTCCTATTCCTATAACAAGAGCAATTATTAATGCCATACAAGAAAATGAAGTTGATATGAATGATTTTGACCATCTTGAAAAACTTAACCTAAATGTTCCAAAAGATATTAAGGGAGTTAAGCAAGAATTATTAAATCCAAGAAATTGTTGGGCATCTGCTGATGATTATGATGAGGAATGCGCTAAATTATGCATGAAATTTAAAGAGAATTTCAGAAAATTTGATGTTGCTCAACAAATAATTGATGCAGGACCCAGGTAATCTATGACTAAGGTTGAAACCAGCCAAAAAAAAATCTCAAGTTTTTTAAATTCTGATAGAAAAACGATAAAAGGCTTAGAAAAAGAAAATTTAAGATCAGATCCAGAGGGAAAAATATCAAATAATGATTTTCCTGATACCTTTGGAATTCATAACTTCAATAGTTTTATCACACTTGATTATTCAGAGCCTCATTTAGAAATTGTCACCCCTACATTTGAAGACAACCGAGAGCTATTTGGATTCTTAAAACACCTTCATACTTATGTTGAGTCTAATCTAGGTGAAGATTTTCTATGGAATTACTCCATGCCTCCAAGATTTAAAAGAAAATATATCAAACTACCTCCTCATAGGGATGCAAATATTACAAAGCTAGCTCATTTATATAGATTGGGACTAAGAAACAGATATGGTGACAAGATGCAAAGTACAGCTGGCATCCATTTCAATATTTCTTTTTCTGATTCTGTAATTAAGTCACTTTCAGAAAGTAAGACAGATATATACTTGGGTGCTTGTAGAAATTTTTTGAGAGTCTTTCCTCTTGTTTTGAGATTAATAGGCTGTTCCCCTATCACTCATAAATCTTTTCTTAAGGATAGAAACCTCAATATTGATAAGTTAAATGATGAAGACTGCTACCTGCCTAAATCTACTTCTCTAAGGGTAAGCAGACTAGGCTACTATTCAGAAGAACAAGATGAAAACTTTATTACTTTCAATTCTCTAGAAGAATATCTTAAAACTATTCAAAACTATATTAATACTCCAAATGAAAAATTTAGTGACATATCATTAGACCTGAAACAGCAAGTGAATAATGGCACTATTCAGATGGAAAGTGAGCTTTACAACCATATTAGACCTAAAGGAATATTTTCTACTACTGAAAGACAGTACAACCAACTTAAGAAATCAGGAATTGAATACTTAGAAATTAGATCGATCGATCTCAACCCCTATTCTGAGATTGGAATCTCAATTGAAGATGTTGAATTCTTAGAATTGCTTTCTTTATTCTGTTCTCTGTCAGATTCACCAAAGATAGATGAAACTGAAGCTACTGTCATTAAGGAAAATATAAGGCGTGCTTCAGAAGTTGGACAAAACTGTACTTTGTTAAATGGTTTAAGTGTAGAAAATGGTGAAACAGATATAAAAGAATTAACCAATAACCTTTTAGAAGATTTAGAAAGTTTTGCAAAAAAAATTGAATTGAGATCTCAGTTAGATAATATGTTTTCTGAGTATTTCTCTAGAAATAAGAACCCTCTATCATCGCGTTTACTTAATGATGTCGCTTCCGATCAGTTGCTTAATTATGTTTTGAAAAATTCAAAGAAAATAAAAGATAAAGTGCCTGATTCAGTTTTAGATCTCTTTAGGAAAGAAAGCGCATTATCTGAGAAGGAATACCTAAAGGCTAAGAATCAAGATAATATAGACTTTCAAACTTTCATTAAAAATTTTAGAGAGGAGATTAAATGAAAATTTTACATTGCAAAGAATATGGGCCAGTGGAAAATCTTGTTTGGGAAGATATTGATTCGCCTGAACCAGGTGACAACGAAGTTATAGTAACGATAAAGGCTGCGGCCTTAAATTTTCCAGACTATTTGATTGTACAAGGGCTTTATCAGTTCAAGCCTGAGGTTCCTTTTGCTCCAGGTAATGAAGGTGCAGGTGTTATTAAAAAAGTTGGGAAGAATGTTACTCGTGTTAAAGAGGGAGATCGAGTTTCTTTTATGCTTCCTTATGGCGCTTTTGCCGAAGAGGCATGTACGCATGAGTTTGGAGTATTTCCAATTTCCGATGACATTACATTCGACATGGCAGCTTCATACCAAATGGCTTACGGCACAAGTTATCATGCCTTAATGCAAAGAGGACAACTTACAGAACATGATGAAGTTTTAGTGCTTGGCGCATCAGGAGGAGTTGGTTTAGCCGCCGTTGATATAGCTAAGGCTAAAGGTGCTAGAGTTGTAGCTGGAGTCTCGACCGAAGAGAAAGCAAAAATTTGCCGTGACTATGGAGTTGATGATGTTGTTATCTATGGTGATGGACCAAAAGATAAAGATGAATCAAAAGCTTTTGCTGCTGAACTTAAATCTAAGAGTACGCATGGTGGATACAGTATTATTTATGATCCTATTGGCGATTGTTATACAGAGCCTGCATTCAGATCTATCGGTTGGAAAGGCAGATACCTCGTAGTTGGTTTTGCTGCTGGGCAAATACCTAAATTACCTATTAACTTAACTCTTTTGAAAGGAGCATCTCTAGTTGGTGTGTTCTGGGGCAGTTTTACTGCTCTTGAAGCAGAAACCAATCAACAAAATATTGCTGACATAAATAAAATGTTAGCTGAAGGTAAAATTAAACCTCTAATTTCAGAAACATTCCCAATGGAAAAAGCTGTTGATGCTATTCAAATGATCGGCAATAGAAAGGTGATGGGTAAAGTTGTTCTAATTAACAGTTAATAAATACTTAACAACCAATGCCATGGCGCTGCTTTCAAGTGGGCCTCTAAAAATGCCAAGAACTTCAGCATCCGAATTTACAACAATAAGATGATTTGTGTGAGTAATTATTCTTTGATTCATGTGGTTTTCCATTGGGGCAAGTTTCTGTACTCCTAATTGTTGGCCCAACTTAACAACTTCTGGTATCTCACCTGTTAGCCCCATAAATTCTGGATTAAATCCTGTGACATAGGCTTTAAGTCTTTCTAGGGTATCAATCTCTGGATCAAAACTAACCAAGTAGTATGCAACTTCATCTGTTTCGATTTTATCGTAGAGTTGTCGCATCAATGACATCATTACTGGGCACTCAGTAGGGCAGCTTGTGTAACCAAAATATAAGAAATTTAATTTCTTGTTTTGAAAATCTTCTCTAGTAAATTCAGCTCCATCATAGTCAATAAGCCTAAAATCTCTAACCGGCTCATTAGTGTTATATGGGTAAAAGCCATTAACTATCATCTCATCTATAGATAGAGGTCTTGGTTGGCTAATTCTCCATACCGAATAGACTGACAAAAATATGACTATGCCGAAAAGAAGAAAAGTGAGTGCATTTTTAGACATATAACGAAATTAAAAAATCAATGTAAGTTGCTAAGAAGAAAAGAAACATATATTTCACTGAGAAGTTAAAGATTTTCATTGAAAGTTCATTCTCCCTGTCATTTAAGTATGCAATACATAGGTAAATGAAGTACAGATTTAAAGTAGTTGTTGAGATTAAGTAGAAATATCCGGTTAAACCATAAAAGAATGGAGCCAGAGATGCTGCCAAGAGCAAAATAGCATAAACAACCATTTCTTTTTTTGTTCTGGAGACTCCTTTTGCAATAGGCATCATTGGCACTCCCTCTTTTTTATACTCTTCTAGTCTATCTATCGCTAGGGGCCAGAAATGCGGTGGCGTCCATAAAAAAATAACAAGCACAAGCGTTAAAGGGAGCAGTGAAATATCATTATTTACTGCTGTCCAACCTATGAGTGGAGGCAAAGCTCCAGACAAACCACCAATAACAATATTCTGAGGTGTCGCCCACTTTAAATATATGGTGTAGATGAGGCTATAAAAGATAAATCCAAATGTTGTGATTAACAAAGTCATTAAATTAGAAAAGTAGAGCAAAAGGCTTGAGCCCACAAATAATAAAATTGCTGTAAAAGTTAATGCGCTGAATAAAGAGATCTCACCACTAGCAAGCGGTCTTTTTTTTGTTCTGTTCATGTTTTTGTCTGTTTCTCTATCAAATATTTGATTAAGGGCTGCAGATGCGCCAGCTAAAAGCGCAAAACCAAGCAAACTAGCAAGGCCATCTAAAATGTTGCTATAAAAATTGATTGATAGAAGCATTCCTACTAATGCTGTTACAGTCAGCAGCAAAACTATCTTTGGTTTACATAAATTTATATAGCTAGCTAGATTCATTACCTCTCCTGGAGCTTAAATAAATCATAACAATAAATGTTAGGAACAAGGTTACGGCTATAAGATTGTGAGCAACACCATTCCATACAGCAACAAGTGTCATGATGTTGCTTATTCCCAATAAGACTTGAAGGAATAATGCTGAGAGAAAAAATATAACGATTGGTTTTGTTTTCTCAGACCAGATTTTTACTGATAGAAATAATGAATAAAAGCATATAAAGATCGCTCCTATTCTATGAGTTAAATGTATTGCTGTCCTAGCTTCACCACTCATTTCTCCGTATAAGTAATTAGGGCCAATAGGCTGAAATAGATCAAATCCTTCGCTGAACTTTGTTGTTGGAAGAAATTCTCCACTGTGACAAGTAGGAAACTCCAGACATGACCATGAAGCATAGTTAGTTGAAGTCCAAACACCTAAGAATATTTGGAGAATAAGAAGGATAAAACCAAAAAATATATAATTCCTGTTTTTTACTAAAGATTCATAAGAGGTTCTTTTTAAAAGCTTGCCTTGGTTATTTGTATAGATTTCTGATGATTTTAAGTAAATAAGTAAAAAAAGTGATGCCACAATCATTGCGCCAAATAAATGAGTAGAAACAATCAATGGGTGAAGCTTTAGTGTTACTGTAAGGGCGCCAAAAATTCCTTGGCAGATGGTAACAATTAAAAGTATTGATGCCTCAGCTTTCATTTTTTTCTCTCGAATAGTTATTGCTAGTAAAGCTATGGCAAATAAGCCAAGCGATGCAGCAAAAAACCTATGAACAACTTCAGGTATTACTTTTGCAATGTCTACAGGATTATCGGGAAATCGATTATTAGCTGCTTCAATAGCTTCAGGTGTTTGAGGGAATATCCATTCTCCATAACATAATGGCCAATCTGGGCAGCCTAAGCCAGCATCTTCTAGTCTGGTCCATGCTCCTAAAGCTATAACTACGAAACAGAAAACTATTCCTATAATTGAAAAAAACTTGGCAGAAAAGATATTCATAATAGTGTTTCTAAATCCTCAAAAATATCACTAAAAGACAAACTAACATTAAACTCCCAAACAACTAGCGCAAATGAATCTACAAGAAACATTGATTTAGAGACATATGGATCACTTAAATTTTCTGACATTCTCTGTTTAAATAAATTATCTTTGTCATAGAGAAAAATGACTTCAGGAAACTTTGCTCTTAAACTCTCTACTTTGTTGAACTTCTCTATATCTTTATAGATAACTAATCTTCTTAGGCGATGGCTCTCTCGTCGAAGAGTTGCTTTTGAACTTCTTGCGATTGTATAGCGATCAAGACTGAATTCCTCATCATCAAAATCATCAAAATAAACAAAATACCACTTACCGGGTTCAAAAATAAACTGCTCCCCACTCTTTTCTATTAAATTAAGATTTGTTGTTTCTATTTTTGGGTCTAATGGATTACCATTGGCATTTATTGCGCTTGGTTTGTAGCCTAAATAAAAAGTTAAAGTTGAAGCAACTAAGGTTATTAGGGGTATTAATAAAATTAATAACGCTAATCGATATTGTTTATCCATCTTTTCTCCTATAGGCATAGATGGTTAATATTATTAATGCTAGACAAAGACCAAACCATTGAATTGCATACCCAATGTGCTTGCTTGAGCTCATATTCACTGGTTTTTCTATAGAAGAAAATTTCATTTCATCTTCCTCTTGCAAGTTAAAAAGGTATACATAAATGTCCTTATTTTTTAATGATGAATATCTTTCTTTCAAGTAATTAAGATCAAATTCTTGAATTATCCTTGGGTCTGACTCTTGTATATTTTGAACGAATGAGTTGTTCGCTCTTCTCAAGACTTTTCCTTCCAAATTTTTTACTCCTTCTGGCACTTCAACTTCTGGCAGATTATTTTTTATCCTATTTCTTTCTATGAAACCTCTGTGAACAAAAATATAAGAATTATCTAAATTTTGAAATAGATGATAAATTTTGTACCCAGCCTTACCATCTAGAATTGCATTATCTTCATAGATAATAAGATCCTCAAACTTGCCTGAGGTTTTTATAGGTTGCCAGTTCTTATGATCATTATCTAACACTAAAGGGTCAGAAAAGAGAAGTTTGTCATAATTTTCAAGTATCTCTATTTTTTCGTTTGCACGATTAACCTGCCATATACCTAATGAAAAGGTAAGTGGAGCAAAAATGATTGCAAAAATTAATATCTTTAATTTAAAGCTTTTCAATGTTTTAATATCTCAGTGTTAAAAACTATTATCCTTATTTTACTTGCATTAGTTTTAATTAGTCTTGCTTCAAGTCTTGCATTCCTATTTATTGATAGAGGCAATCCGAATAAAAAACGAATCTTATATGGTCTAGGGTTTAGAGTTACTCTTGGCGTTATTTTAGTAATTCTTATTATCTATGGCGTTTACTCTGGAGAACTTGGCAACAGAGATCCTGGGATTTAAAGAATATAAACGAACAAGAAGAGACAAACCCAAACAACGTCAACAAAATGCCAATACCATGAGGCTGCTTCAAAACCAAAGTGTTCTTTATCAGTAAAATGCTTAAATCCTGTTGATCTTGTGAGCTGAGTAAGAAGGAAAATCCCTCCAATCAAAACATGCATTCCATGGAACCCGGTCAGCATGAAGAAGGTTGTGCCATATACTCCAGATGATATTGTAAGCCCTAAGTGAGCATAAGCTTCGTAGTACTCAACTGCCTGCAGAATTACAAAGATAAAAGCTAGAGCAACTGTTATTCCTAACCAGAAATTAAATCTTTTCCTATTGTTATCTTTTAAAGCCATATGAGCAAAATGCACAGTACCACTAGAACTTAGTAAAACGATTGTGTTCCATAGTGGCAGCCAGGTAAAAATGCTGCTAATGCTATGTAGGTACATGCTTTCGCCTGGCCCAACAGTAACTGCTTGATCGCCCATTACACTTTGTTCCGGAGTTATCATTGGTGGCCATGTTGCTTCAAATTCTGGCCATAGAAGTTCGCCAGCAAGACCTTTATCTCCCTCACCTCCAAGCCATGGGACAGCAAAACTTCTTATATAAAATAGCGCTCCAAAGAAAGCAAAGAAGAACATTACTTCGGAAAAAATAAACCATGCCATACCATAAACATAGGAGCTGTTTAAAGTTGGTGTGTCCAGCCCTGCCTGTGACTCTCTAATAACAACTGCCCACCAAAATCCCATTGTTGCGACTAGCGCCATCATTCCTACCAACAACATTGAGGTTCCTCCGCCCACAACTGCATTTGCTGCTCCCCAACCAACTAGCAAAGTTGCTGCTGCAAAAACAATAGGTATAGAGCTTTTTTCAGGTATGTAGTATTTTTCGTGTCCAGACGCTTCAGTGCTCATGCTTCATCACCATTACTTCCTCTCTGTCTTTTTCAAACAGAGTATAAGATAAATAAACATCGTTTACATTTTTTCTAAGATCTGAGTCTATAAAGAATCTTAGAGGCCATTCTTGTTTTTCATACGGCTCCAGCACTATATCTCCATCCAGACAGAAGCATTGTATTTTTTTAACATTATCAGCTGCTAGTCCTGGAGAAACTGACGGGACTATAGACACAGTAATCTTCTTGTTTGTTTTATTTTCAGCAATATAAGTAGTTGCGCTCACAGTATCTGTAATAACTAATAAATTTTGTACGGATGGATAAAATTCAATTGGTGCAGCTCCACTTACAGTAGATAAAAACTTAATATTTATTTCTCTTTCCTTTATTTCATCTTGTTTTTTAAAAAAATCAGAGGGCCCATAGATTTTTCCATTTAGACCTGTCACTTCACAGAAGACGTTATATAAAGGCACTAATAGGAAAGAGAAGAAGAACATTACTGTTACTGCCGAAAGCAGTCCAAGTAAAATTTTATTCTTAAAAGGTCCCTTAGCCATTGATCTTCGGTGGTGTTTCAAATGTATGGTAAGGCGCTGGTGAATCTACAGTCCATTCAAGGCCTTCAGCACCATCCCAAACTCTTGGAGTTGCTTTTTTACCAACAAATATTGTTTTTAATACTATGTATAAGAATAAAAGTTGAGATAAGCCGAATAAAAATGCTCCTACTGAGGAGATAGCATTCCATTCAGCAAATTGTAATGCGTAATCTGCATATCTTCTTGGCATGCCAGCAAGACCTACAAAATGCTGTGGGAAGAAAGTTACATTTACACCTATAAAAGAGAGCCAGAAATGAAGTTTCCCTAATTTTTCGTCGTACATGTTTCCAGTCCATTTTGGAAGCCAGAAATAAACTGCTGCCATAATTGAAAAAACCGAGCCTGGTACAAGCACGTAATGGAAATGGGCTACAACAAAGTAAGTATCATGGTACTGAAAGTCTGCAGGAGTAATTGCCAACATGAGGCCTGAAAATCCTCCTATTGTAAATAAAACGACAAAGGCAATTGCGAAAAGCATTGGCGTTTCATATGTGATCGAGCCTTTAAATATTGTTGCACACCAATTAAAAACCTTAACACCTGTTGGAATGGCTATTAGCATCGTCGCCCACATGAAGAATAGCTCAGCAGCTAAAGGCATTCCAACAGTGAACATATGATGAGCCCAAACAACAAATGAAAGTATCGCGATTGATGACATCGCATATATCATAGAAGCATGTCCAAAAAGTGGCTTTCGGGAAAATGTAGATATTATATGTGATGTAATACCAAAGGCTGGAAGAATCATTATATAAACCTCAGGGTGTCCAAAAAACCAAAATATATGTTGAAAGAGAACGGGATCTCCTCCACCAGCAGCATCAAAAAATGATGTTCCAAAATATGCATCCATAAGCAACATAGTTACTGCGCCTGCAAGAACTGGCATTACTGCAATTAATAGATAAGCTGTAATTAGCCAAGACCATGTAAATAATGGCATCTGCATAAGCGTCATGCCCGGTGCTCTCATATTCATAATAGTTACTATCACGTTAATTGAGCCCATGATCGAAGAAATTCCCATTATGTGTACAGCAAATACAAAGAATGCAACATTTGGATAATTTGTTGAGAGTGGTGCATAGAAAGTCCAACCAAAACCTGGCATTCCTCCTTCCATAAATGCTGTTGACATCAAAATAGCAAAAGCAGTTGGTAATAACCAAAAACTTAAGTTATTCATTCTTGGTAAAGCCATATCAGGTGCGCCTATTTGCATTGGTATTAGCCAGTTCGCTAACCCTACAAATGCTGGCATAACACCACCAAAAATCATTATTAAGCCATGCATTGTGACTAATTGGTTATATCTGATAGGGTCCATAAGTTGAAGACCGGGCTCAAACAGTTCTGCTCTTATGCCCATAGCAAATGCGCCTCCAACTAAGAACGCTAAAAAGCTAAACCAAAGATAAAGTGTTCCTATATCTTTATGGTTTGTTGTTGTCATCCATCTCCAGATGCCTTTTCTTGGTCCATGATGATCATCATGATGGTCATTATTTTCAACTACTGCACTCATTCATTCGCTCCTATGTATCTTCTCTATTTTTATAATCAACTATATCCTTTGGGATAACTAATTCAGAATCTGCTTCAGTCCCATTACCCCAGGAAAGCTTTGTAAAAGTTATAACTGCCGCCATTTCTACTTCATTTATTTGCTCAGCAAAAGATTGCATCTGGCTCCCTCTTACTCCTTCCATTAGAATTTCTATTTGTCTGGCCTTGTCATTTATTACGATATCGCTACCAGCTAATGCAGGATAAAAACCAGCAATTCCAGCCCCATCTGCTTGGTGACATGCGGCACATCTTAATGTGTAGATTTCCTCTCCTGTTGCAAGCAACTCATCAACTGTCCATTCTTTCTCCGTTAGATATGCTAATTCTGCTGCTATATTTCTTTTTTCTTGAAGCCAAGCATCATACTCCTCTCTTGTAACTGCCTCCACAACTATAGGCATATAAGCGTGTCTTTCTCCACATAACTCTGTGCAATTACCCCTATATACGCCTGGAACATTAATTTTTGTTTTTGCCACATTAATGAAACCAGGAATAGCATCTTGCTTAACTGCAAAATCACTCATATACCAAGAGTGGAGCACATCGCTGCTCGTAATTAAAAACCTAATTGGCGTGTTAATAGGTACAACGACTGGTTCATCTACCTCAAGGAGATAGTTTTCTCCCTTCTCAACTCTATTAAATTCATACTGGTCTTGAGGTGTTGTTAAGTTTGAAAAAAAGCTTAATTGTTTATTACCTGCTTCATCTACATACTCATCTAAATATTTGTATTGCCATTTCCACTGCCATCCAACTACTTGAATATCAATTCCACCTTCTTCTGCTTCATGGTCATATATTTTTTTTAGTGTCATTGAGGCTGGAATAGCCATAAGTATTAAGATAACTGTAGGAACGATAGTCCAAATGATCTCTAGTTTATGGTTATCGTAAAATTTTGCAGGGGTTTTGTTGTTAGAGCGTCTGTATTTCCACATTGACCAGAAAAGAAAGCCAAAAACTACAACTCCTATGCCCACAACAACCCAAAATATAAGCATGTGTAATTCAAATACTTCTTTACTTATATCGGTCACGCCAACGGGCATGTTTAGATCTAGCCAATCTGCAGATGCAAAAAACGGTATTAAGTAGAGAATAAGTAGCTTAAGCTTGTTCTTCATGTACGCCATATACTACTATAAATAGGGTTAATGTCGAGCAATACAACCAATAGAATAAATTATTTTTAATCGTTGATTATCTTAATAGATTCTATCTCTTCAGCGTCTTTTTGTTTTGAATAATTACAAGAAATGCATTTAATCTCTGAATCATCGTTTTTAAGCTTAATAGAGTCGATATCTCCACATGCAGGACATACTGCACCAGCTATAAATTTATAATCACTCATCTAAAAGTATTTTTTTTGCTTCTTCGGTATTTGGTCGGTGTTCAAACCAGTGTTCAAAACTATCAGCTGCTTGCTCTACTAGCATGCCTAAACCATCATGTAATCTGCTTTCGTCAACGATTGACATCTCAGACAATACAATGTTTGTTTCACTTTTATAGTTAATATCGTAAATTCTCCCATTTGTTTCAAAATTTATATTTTCTATAAAATTTAAGGCCTCAAGATCAAACTTCTCCACACATGAAATAAATAAGTGGACAGGCTCTCCAGAATATTTCTTCAAATTGTCATTTTGTATGGCCAATTCAACTTTATTTTTGGTTCTATTCGCTATATATATTTTTTTTGCCAGTTTAAGTTCTTTAAGAATTGATTTGCCTGCCCCACCTAGCCCAAAGAGCAATACATTTTTATCCTCTATGCTTATACCCTTTGAATTTAAGTCGGCAATAAAACCAGAACCATCAGTTGATGTTGCATTAATCTCATTACCATAAAGACAATTGACAGAATCTAGGTTTTTTGAGAATTCTTGTGCAACTATCTCTTTGTATGGTTTAGTAATATTTAGTCCTATCCCACCTTTCTTAAAGAAATCATAAATAAAAGTTATTGGATCATCCTCTATATCATAAATTTTATAATCTATTTCTATATCAGCTGCCCTAGCAAATAATTTTTGTATTTGAGGGGACAATGAATAAGAAATGTCCCTTCCTAAAACTCCAGCTTTATGTCCCATCTATCCAGTCCTTAGGTTCTCTTACAAATTTATAGAGATTCTTTTCTTTTTCTGTAAGATTATCGTCAAATTTATATCTCCAAGCTACATCATTAGGTAATGACATTAATATTGACTCAATTCTTCCGCCTGTTTGTAAGCCAAAGAGTGTGCCCCTGTCATAAACTAGATTAAATTCTACGTAACGCCCCCTTCTAAACTTCTGGAATTCTTTATCCCTTTCTTCAAACTCAAGATTTTTTCTTTTTTCTATTATCTCGATATAGGAATTAGTGAAAGCTTCGCAAACATCTTGAGAAAGTTTAAGCCCATCGTCTAAACTTTCTGCTTTATACTTCTCATAGAAAATTCCTCCTATTCCTCTATGTTCTTTTCTGTGTTTAATGAAAAAATATTCATCGCAGTTCTTTTTAAAAGCTTTATAAAGTTTTTCATTGGTGGAATCACACGCTTTTTTTGCTGCTTTATGCCAGTTGATACAATCTTCTTCAAAAAGAACATATGGAGTTAGATCAAAACCGCCTCCAAACCATTCTTCAAAAATTTGCCCATCTTTAAAAGTACAAAAATATCGCACATTCAGGTGCGCTGTCGGTATGTTCGGGTTATTGGGGTGAAAGACTACCGATACGCCAGTAGCAAAAAAAGGCATATCTACTGAATTATCTTTGTTACCAACTGAGGATATTGGGAGAGACTCTCCTGATATTCTAGAAAAATTTATTCCTGCTTTATCAAAGAAGCTTCCTTGATCAACAACAATAGATGTGCCTCTGCCAAGATTCTCTTTTTTCCATTCGTCTTCAATAAAAAAATTAGAATCCTCATAAGGCCTAATCTTTGAATGTAGATTTTTGTGCAGCTCACTAAAAAAATCTGCTATTTGATTTGTTTTATCTTCTGTATTCATTAGTTTCTACATCCAAAATTCTTGATGGACCTTTTTCTCCTCCTAAAGGAAGATCCAAAACACCATAAACTGTTTCATTGAAAGTATATTTTATTTCTTCTGCTGTTGCGCAAACTGGTTTGCCAGAAATATTGGCTGATGTAGATATTATTTCTTCTCCTATAAGCTCTAAAAAGCTCAAGAGTTGTTGATTGTCTGGAATTCTTGCTGCTATTTTTTCTTCTTCATCTACAGGAAGCAATATAGTCACGAATGTGTCCGATATATTCCTCACATTTTCTTTAATCTCATCTGTAAATGAAAACTTTTTAAATAAAACGTCGTAAGAAGGAAATAAAAGAATATATTTTTTATCTTTAGGTCTTTTTTTTATTAAGTTTATGGCTTTTATAATTTCTGGGGTGTTTAGACCGCCCAAACCCCATATGCCTTCTGTTGGATAAGCTATTACTTTTCCTTCTCTAATCCAATTTGAAGCTATTGAAATATCTTTAGTTGTTTTCAATCTCTATCAAGATTTTTATCTTTTTCGATAGTTTTTTCGCGAAGTTCTGATTTAAATGATTTCATTTTTTCAGCAAGGCTATCATCGTTACTGGCAAGCATTTGTGCTGCAAAGATTCCAGCATTTGTTGCTCCTGCTTTTCCCGCAGCAAAAGTAGCAACAGGAACACCAGCTGGCATCTGTAGAGTTGATAATATGGCATCAAGACCATTTAAAGAGCTATTTGCAGCGGGCACACCTAATACTGGACTTGTCGAATGTGCTGCAACTGCTCCAGCTAAATGTGCAGCCATTCCAGCGATAGCAATATATGCTTTACACCCTCTTTCTTTAGAGCTTTTTAAATAATCTACTAAAACATCAGGTGATCTATGTGCAGATATAACCTTTAGCTCACAAGAAATATCAAAACTTTTGAGCGAATTAATCGCCGCTTTACCTAAATCAAGATCAGAATCTGATCCTAGAATTACAGAAACTTGTATATTGTCCATATATATAAAATTATAATTAAAGTATGAATAAGCTGGATATTTTAACATTTCCTGACCCAAGGTTAAGAAAAAAAGCACAGCCAATTGAAAGATTTGATAAAAATCTTAAAGATATGGCTAAAAAAATGTTGCATACAATGTATGCCGACAAAGGTATTGGTCTAGCAGCAACTCAAGTTAATTATCATGAAAGATTAATTGTTATTGATGTTTCTGAGAATCAAGATGAGCCTATATATATAGTAAATCCGTCTTATGAAGTTTTAGACAGCTCTGCAGAATCATCTAAAGAAGGCTGCCTTTCGATACCTACATTTCAGCAAGAAGTGCTCAGAGCAAAAAAAATTGAGCTATCGTATCAGGACCTTGATGGTGAACCACAGAAATTAACTGCTGAGGGTCTTTTTGGTTACTGTATACAACATGAAATTGACCATCTTAATGGGAAGTTAATAGTTGATTATGCCTCATCATTAAAAAGAAGCCGTATCAAAGCAAAACTACTCAAAACAAAAGATGGCAAAGCCTGAAAAAATTAAAATAGGGTTTGCAGGGACTCCTGAGATTGCGTTCGCGCACTTTAATCATCTTTTAAATAGTCCGAATATAGACATTGGTTTCGTTCTGACACAGCCAAACAAAAAATCAGGCAGGGGTTTAGAAGAATCTAAGACCTTATTTAATGATATTGATAGAAACACCCCAATTCTTCAGCCAGACAATCTCAATGATCAAGACACAATCAATGAGATAAGCAAAATAAAAATAGATCTTCTCGTAGTAGTTGCTTATGGCAAAATCTTGCCAGATTGGGTGCTTGAGTATCCTAAATTTGGATGCTTAAACGTTCACTTCTCGTTGCTTCCTAAATTGAGAGGGGCTGCGCCAATACAAAAAGCAATTGCTAATGGAGACAAACTTTCTGGTATTAGTTTTATGAAAATAGTAAAAGAACTAGATGCAGGGCCAATTTATGCAAGCTTTAATGTAGACATTGAAGATAATGACTTTTTTCAAGCTGAAGAAAAGCTATTAGAAACCTCGTTGGTGCATATTAGCTCTGTAATAAATGAAATAGTCGTAAATAGTAAACAGCCCGAAGAACAAGATAACAGAGAAGTCACTTATGCTGACAAAATAGATCGTGGTGATGGGCTTGTAAATTGGTCATGGGGCACCAAAGAGATAAAAAATAAATTTTTAGCCTACAGAAAGTGGCCTGTTCTAAGTTTTATATTTAAAAATGAGGAAATTCAAATACATGATTTAGAGATAGCTTCTGATCAAGCCGGCACTCCTGGTACTATAGCGGAGTTTACTAAGGATTCTCTAAGTGTTTTTTGTGGTGATGGGATCATCAAAATAAAAGCAGTTAAGTTTCCTGGGAAAAAAGTTATATCATCAATAGATTTCTTTAATGCAAAAAGAGATATAATTTCATCTGGAGATATATTGATTTGAGAATAATCATACTAGGTGGTGGCTCTATTGGGGGCAGCGTGGCTAAAGAGCTTTCCTCTGAAGAAAATGACGTAATTGTTATAGACAATAATAATGATCATCTCGAAGAAATTAAAAACAAAGAAGGCATAGCCACTATTCTTGGTGATGCTTCTTCTCCTGGTACCCTGGCAGATGCTGGCCTTAACAGTGAATGTTTATTGTTGTGCCTAACAGACTCTGAAGAAACTAACCTTTTAGCATCTATTGTTGGAAAAGAGCAATTTAATGCTGGCAAAATTATTTGCCGCCTTAAGGGTTCAGAATATAAAGAAGTAGCTCTGAAAATAGCTCCATTTGTTGACTACTTTATAAACCCTGAAGATTTAATAACAGATGAAATCCGCAACTTGCTTCATCATCCTGGTTCGCTTGAAATTTTAGATTTCGCTGAAGGAAAAATTAAATTAGTTAGTGTTTATGCAAAACCTTCTGGTATTTTGGTAGGCCGACAGATTAAAGAGCTTAAAAATGATCTGCCTGATTATGAAACTCGAATTCCTGCAATATATAGAAATGATGAGCTAATCATTCCATCTGGAGACACAACTATCTTAGAGGGAGATGAAGTATTTTTCATTGCAGATGAAAAACACATTGAAGATGTCACCAAAGAATTACAAAAATTGGAAAATAAATATATAAATATTTATATAGCTGGTGCTGGCAATATTGGTAGGTCTCTAGCAGACAAAATTAATAATGAATTCAACATAAAGCTAATAGAAAAAGACATTAAGACCTCGGAACTTGCATCTGAAAAGCTTGATAATGTATTAATTCTTAATGCAGATGCAGCTGATCAAGAGTTTTTAGCTACCGAGGCTATTCAAGATTGTGATGTTTTTGTAGCTGTTACGCAAGATGATGAAACAAATGTATTGTGTTCCTTGATGGCAAAAAAATTAGGAACAAAAAAGACCATCACAATTATAAATAAAGAGGCATATTTTGATTTGGTAGGAAAAAATGAGTTAGATATCATTGTTTCTCCTGTTCAGATTACTGTCTCACACCTCCTTAAATATATAAGAAGTGGCTCTGTGTCAAATATACATAAGGTTAAAAAAGGTATGGCAGAAGCAATTGAGCTTACAGTTGATGAATCAATGAAGGGCCTTAAAGATAAGACTATTTCTGATTTATCTTTAACTGGCGATATCACTATTCCATGTATTCAACGTGATGATGAAGTACTAATGGCGCATGGAGCAACAGAAATTCGTGAAAATGATCATTTAATCGTATTTTATAAAAGTAAAGAAGATTTAGATCTCTTCTATAATAAAGCTAAATGAATACCTCTTTAAAACTTCTTAGATTCTTAGGTCCTACATTATTATTTTTTGGTACATTTGTGGTCTTACCTCCATTGGTTATGAGTCACTTTGGCTCTGGGCTAGATGGCAGCCTACTTATAATATGGTTAATTTCTATAATTTATGCGGTAATCATTGCACTTACTTTAAGAAGGAGAAAATTCAGTTATACACCTAAGGATGGATTTATTATTACTTTTGTTGCTTGGGTTTTTGTGTCTTTAATTGCGGCTTTTCCATTTATGGGGTCTGGATTCTCGTTCAGTGATTCGGTCTTTGAGGCTGTTTCAGGCCTTACAACTACTGGCTCAACTTCTATATCAAATTTATCAGAACTGCCCAATTATCTGCTCTTATATAGACAGCTATTACAGTGGGCTGGAGGAGTTGGTTTAGTAATTGTAGTTTTGGCAATCATTCCAGCTGTTTCTGGTGGAATGAAGGTGCTTCAAGCTGAAACTGCTGGCTTTGCAGATAAAAGTTTTTCACCAAGGCTGAGAGAGACAGCAAGATCGTTGCTTCGGTTCTACCTATTAATTACATTTATGTGTGCTTTGGCATACTGGTTAGCAGGTATGACTTTTTTTGAAGCAGCAACTCACTCATTTAGCACCGTATCCATTGGTGGCTTCTCTATTTACAACGAAAACATTGGTTACTTTAATAGTTTTCAAATAGAACTTATTGCTATTATCTTTATGCTTATTTCAGCAACTAACTTTGGCTTACATTTCCTTGCTTTAACCAAAAGATCTATAAGGTATCATTTAAATAACGATGAGTTTAAGTTTTTCTTGCTTGTTATTTTCTTGTCAGTGCTTGTTTCGACACTAACACTTCTATTTAAAGAAGGATTTTCCGTAAATGACTCATTACGATTTGGGGTTTTTCAGACTGTTTCAATTGTAACTACAACAGGCTACACTCTTGAACCTCTTTCAAGCCTTGGAAATACTATGCCTTTCTTTATATTCATTGTTGCTTTTATTGGGGCTTGTTCAGGCTCTGTGGGTGGAGGAATGAAGTCTTGGCGAATTCTTACATTGTTAAAGATTGGTTTTTCTAATATCACAAAAATAATGCACCCTAATGCTGTTAGCACAACTAAAATGAATGGTGAAAAAATTTCATCTACTCAAATTGAGGCTGTTTTTTCTTTTATAGCAATTTATATAACATTCTTTCTGTTATTTCTTTTTGTTTTAATTTTTCAAAATGTAGACTTTTATTCTGCATTTTCAGGAACGGCTGCAGCAATAAATAACCTTGGTCCTGGACTTGGACAATTTGCTGAAAACTATTCTAGTTTATCTGATTCTGCAAAATTGACTCTTGCTGGGGCAATGATTGTGGGCAGGTTAGAGCTATTCGGTGTGCTTATTTTGCTATTTCCGTCTTATTGGAAAAGTTAATAAATATTTTTAATTTCACCGCTTAGTTTTCTAAACTTTTTATATTCCCACCCATAAAGTTCTGGTGATTTATTTATTGCTCTCTCAAAACACTTATTCATCTGATCTACTGACATTGGGCTAGGAATTTTTTCACAATTAAATCTATATTTTTTATTTTTTCCTGCAGTAAAGTAAACAAAATATAAATCATGAGTGTCCCTTTCTGAAAGCTTCTCAACTAAGTCAACACAGAGACATTCCTTTCCGAACCAATTTGAGTATGTGCCTTTTTTGTGTGGCACAAGGTCTGATGCCATTATTATGTTTTCTCCTTCAAAGAACCTTTTATAAAGATCTTTAATGCCAGCAGAATCTGCAGAAACCATATTGGCCCCCCTAGATTCACGAATTTTTTTAGTTATGTCTTCAATGTGCTTGTTTTTTGCTTTGGTATAAACAATATTAAGCCCCTTTATCTTCTCAGAAATTAAAAAAAGCATCACATCTACACAACCCATATGCATTGAAAAAACTATTTTTGGTTTTTTTTCATCAAAAAACTTATATGCCATTGAATCTTTTTCAACTAAATTTTTATAATTTTCTGGGTTCCCCCAAACATAAGGATATTCAAATAATAATTCTGTAGTTCGTAGAAAGCTCTTATTAATTATTGCCTTATCGCCACCAAAACAGTGGTTTATGTTGTTTTTTGTAACTTTATATTGGGAGCTATTAAGCCACATAAACATATATGCTAAAACTCTTGAAATACCAACCAACAAAAACCATGGAACAAATGAAATTAGCTTAAAAAGTATCGGAAACATTTTTAAAATAATAAAATAGCCTTA
>CAJWAI010000002.1 GCA_913020145.1 uncultured Gammaproteobacteria bacterium
ATGCGCTTCTTTAGTTATGGAGATGCAATGATAATAAAAAAATGTCATTCAAAGTCTTAAATAAATCTAGTTACGCTAGAAGAGGAGAGCTAGTAACTAAAACTTCTAAAATTCAAACTCCAGTTTTTATGCCTGTTGGAACATATGGCACTGTAAAAGGGTTAACTCCTGAACATCTAAAGGAAATAGGCTTTGAAATAATTTTAGGCAATGCATTCCATTTAAACCTAAGACCAGGACTAGAAGTAATAAAAGAATTTGGTGGACTACATGATTTTATGGCATGGGATAGATCAATACTTACAGATTCAGGAGGTTTTCAGGTTTGGAGCTTACAAGAATTAAGAAAAATAACAGAAGAAGGCGTTAAATTTAAATCGCCATTAGATGGATCAGAAATATTTCTTACCCCAGAAGATTCAATTCAAACACAATTAACTTTAAATGCAGACATCATAATGACCTTTGATGAATGTACAACTTACCCTAGTACTCCCAGTCAAGCTAAAGAATCAATGGATCTAACACATAGATGGGCATCAAGATGCAAAGAATATTTTAATAAGCATAAGAAGGGCCATTTATTGTTTGGCATCGTTCAAGGTGGAATGCATCATGAATTGAGAGAGGAGTCATTAAATTTTATGTCAGATCAAGATTTTGATGGAATTGCATTAGGAGGACTAAGTGTAGGTGAATCAAAAGAAGAAAAAACGAAAATTTTGAAGCGTTTAGCTCCTTTAATGCCTGAAGATAAACCCCATTATGTAATGGGTGTAGGAACACCGGAAGAACTAGTAGAAGGTGTTAGATATGGAATAGATATGTTCGACTGCGTCATACCTACTAGAAACGCTAGAAACGGCTTCATATATACATCTACAGGTATCTTAAAAATAAGGAATTCAGAACATAAGAAATCAACAAAACCTATAGATGAAAATTGTCAGTGTTATACATGTAAAAACTTTTCTAGAGCATATTTGCATCATCTAGATAAAGCCAATGAGATTTTAGCAAGTACTTTAATGAGTATTTGCAGCTTATATACATTTAATAAGTTAATGCAGAATATGAGATCAGCAATAGAAGAAAATAAATTTGAAGAATTCGTTGATTCCTTTTACGATATGAGGGACTTAAAAAAGCCAAAATTATAGAAGTATGAAAATGAAAAACTTATATGTATTAGTGACCTTAATATTGGTTAGTGCCTGTGTGCCGCCAAATGATGGTTCAGGTGGTGGTGGAGAAGCATCATTTCTACCATTTTTAATGCTTTTAACCTTTTTCTTATTTATATATTTTGTAACTATAAGACCGCAACAAAAAAGACAGAAGGAACACCAAACTCTTGTAGATTCACTAGAAAAGGGTGATGAAGTTATGACTTCATCTGGCTTAGTTGGCAGAGTTGAAAATGTAAAAGATAGATATATCAGCATTAAATTAAATGAAAATGTTTCAATCAATATGCAAAAAGAATTCGTTTCATCTAAGTTGCCAAAAGGCACTATTAACAGCATAGAAGCACAGTGAATCAATTTAAAATTTGGCAGATTGGACTGATTTATTCAGTTTTAATTGTTGGCATTATATTTGCTATGCCCAATTTCTATCCAACTAAACCTGCATTGCAAGTAGGTTTCGGAGCCTCATCATCAGTTCTTAATACAAACATTTTTCAATCAGTAACTTCTGAACTAGAAGGCAAAAGTATTGAATTTGAAAAGATTGAACTAAATGATAATTCATTAAAAATTATATTTGATGATGTTGAAAATCAATTAGCAGGCAGAAGAGCTTTAGCAGAATACTCTGATGGAGATTTTATAATAGCTTTGAATTCTGAACCATCTACACCAGAATGGCTTAGATCTCTCGGCGGTAAACCAGTAAATTTAGGTTTAGATCTTGCCGGTGGAATACATTTTTTATTGGAAGTAGATACAAAGCGTTATTCACAAGAACGATTGTCTTCTGAAGGAGCGTCGCTAGTAGAGGAATTTTTAAGTAGAAATATTAATGCTTCGTACTCAAGCACGGGGAGTGAAATTAAATTATCCTTTATCAATTCCAATAACCTAGAGCAAGCACGGGAATATTTAAATCAGAATAACTTTATAACCTCAGGTAGCAAGTACGCAATCTCTCAAAGTGGTAATAATATCAATCTTCAATATACCAATGAATATCTTGCAGAAATTATTGATTATGCAGTAGAACAAAACTTAGTTGCATTAAGGAACAGAGTTAATGAACTAGGGGTATCAGAACCAATAGTTCAAAGACAAGGAAGAAGCCGAATAGTCGTTGAATTACCTGGTGTTCAAGATTCAACATCTGCAAAAAAGATTATTGGTAAAACAGCCAATTTAGAATTTAGACTAGAAGCCAGACCTAATGATTCATTCCTTAGAAAGGAGTCATTTCCTTTTAAAAACCAACCAGGCAGAACAGTATTTCTTGAAAAGGTAATTGTTTTAACCGGAGATAATGTTACTAATGCTCAAAGCAGTTTTGATGAAAACGGTAGACCTCAGGTAAACATAAATCTTGATATAGATGGTGGAAGAGCCATGCAAAATGCTACTAAAGATAATTCTGCCAAAGTATTAGGTAAGGGTAGGAACCTAGGTGTATTACTCATTGAAGAGAAAACTAAGACCTATTTCGATGAAAACGATAATGTCATTCAAGAGAAAGTGCCCGTAAGACAAATTATTAGTAATGCCGAGATTCAAAATACTTTAGGGACAAGTTTTAGAATAACTGGATTAGGCAGTAGCCAAGAAGCAAGTGAATTAGCATTGCTACTACGAGCAGGAGCATTAGCTGCTCCAATGACTTTTGTTGAAGAACAAACTATAGGACCATCACTAGGACAAGAAAACATAGAAAAAGGTATAAACTCTGTGATTATAGGCTTCATATTAGTATTTATCTTTATGTTAATTAGATACAAATTGTTTGGGTTATCAGCAAACATCGCATTAATGTCTAACCTAATATTAGTTACTGCGATTATGTCTACAGTTGGAGCAACACTAACACTTCCGGGTATTGCTGGTATCGTTTTAACAGTAGGTATGGCTGTAGATGCGAATGTACTAATTTTTGCAAGGATATCTGAAGAATTAAAAGCAAATGTAGATCCACAAAATGCAATAAGAAATGGATTCTCTAAAGCATTTAGCACTATTATGGATGCTAATATTACCACCTTATTAGTCGCTTTAATTCTTTATGCAATTGGAACTGGACCAATTAAAGGTTTTGCCGTTACACTGAGCATTGGAATTGTCACTTCAATTTTTACAGCGATTTTAGTTACCCGATCACTAGTTAATTTTATTTATGGATATAGAAGAATAGAGGAGCTTAAAATTTAATGAATATTCCATTTGTCCGATACAATAATTTGGGTTTTATTACTTCATCAACACTTATTGTCATTGCTTGCATCTCGTTGTTATTTAAAGGGCTTAATTTAGGACAAGAGTTTACAGGCGGAATTGCTTTACAGTTAAAATACGATCAAAAAGCAGAACTACCTAAAATCAGATCAAGTCTTTCTAAGATTGAAAATGTTGACTTCAAAGTGAATAATTTTGGTAGTGATAATGAAGTTAAAATTACATTTCAAAGCGATACTGAGCTTAATATCACAGTCGATACAGTAAAGAATCAATTAGAAGCAGATAATTACCTCGGTAAAGTAGTCATGACAGCAACAGTCTTTCCTCAAATAGGTGAAGAATTAAGAGATAAAGGTGGTATAGCAATACTGGTCGCTATGCTTGTTATATTAGTTTATATAATTTTCCGCTTTCAAATTAAGTTTGGCTACGGTGCAATTGCTGCATTATTTCATGATGTTCTTATAATTCTCGGTATTTTTTCTGTATTTGGTTTAGATTTCGATCTTTCCGTATTAGCAGCCATACTTGCAATTGTCGGATACTCATTGAATGACTCCATAGTAGTCTCAGATAGAATCAGAGAAAACTTTCTTGATCAAAATAAGAAGGGTAGTCCTGAAGTGTTAATTAATGATTCACTTAATCAAGTATTTGCTAGAACTATTATCACTTCTTTTACAACTTTATTAGTTCTCATATCTCTATTAGTTGTTGGTGGAGAAGATTTAAGAAACTTTAGTCTTGCATTAGCAATAGGCGTTATTATTGGTTCCTACTCTTCAATTTTCATAGTTGTAAAAGTTCTTCTAGCAACTAACTTATCAAAAAAAGATATGGAGAAGCCTAAAAACGAACCTGAAGAATCTTATTCTTTAGATTGATAGCCCGAAGCAACACATCTTGTAAGTTCTTTGAAACATTTAGGTCCTGCTACGATCATATGATCAGAATTGTATGTGTCTGGTTCACCAGTAAAATCACCTATTAGAGCACCAGCACTTTGAGCTATATATAGACCTGCAAGTCTATCCCAAAGGTTAAGACCATGACCCCAAAAACCATCTAGTCTACCGGCAGCACAGTATGCTAAATCAAGAGCAGTACAACCAGACCTTCTAATAGTTACATCATATTTTTCAAGCTCCTTAAAAGTATCAAGCACTTTATAGGTGTACTTTTGTTCAGGGTTTGAATGACCAACTGAAGATAAGAATGCATTTTTTAAAGTATTTTTCTTATTGGCTCTGATACGTTTGTTATTTAAAAGAGATCCAGTCCCTTCACCAGCACAGAATGTTTCATCTCTCAAGGGGTCAATTATTACAGCACAGGTAACTTTACCTTCACTGAAACATGCAAGTGATAACGCATAATGTGGATATCCATGAACAAAGTTTCTTGTTCCATCAATTGGGTCCAGAACCCAGGATGATTCTTTTTCATCTATACCATCTAATCCTGATTCCTCACCAAAATAACCAAAATCTGGATAGTGTTGCTTTAAGTTATCAAAAACAATATTTTCAACGTATTTATCAAGATTTGTAGTGACATCATTCTCACCTTTTTTAGTGACCTCTAGATTATCAATTCTCTTGCTAAAGTGTATTATTTCATTTGCACCTTCATAAGCTGCTTTTAATGCTCTGTTGAGTATTGGTGGTAGCGACATAGTGAATATATTATGGGTTTAAATAAGCAAGTCAAAATTATTCTTATAGAAACATCTAATTCAGGTAATATTGGATCGACATTAAGGGCTATGAAAACTATGGGTTTTGGTAGTTTATGCTTAGTAAATCCAAAAGAATTTCCATCTGAAGAAGTTACTGCCTTAGCAGCTAATGCAAGCGATTTAATTGATACTGTTCAAGTAGTTAATACCCTTGAAGAAGCACTAGATGGATGTAATTTAGTTATTGGTACATCGTCGCGAGATAGAAAAGTTCCATGGCCAAATGAATCTATTACTTCCGCTTCACCAAAAATAATTGTAGAAGCAGAAAAAAATAATACCGTTGCAATACTTTTTGGCAGAGAAGATAGAGGTTTAACTAACGATGAGCTACAGAGATGCAATCTACATGTACATATACCAGCTAATGAAGATTATCCTGTACTTAATGTAGCAATGTCAGTACAAGTTGTTTGTTATCAATTACTAATTAGTCGAGCTATAGATTCTGAAATGAAGAATAATCAACATTGGGATGTTCCATTAGCAGAGGCAAATCATGTTAATCGACTAGTTGAACATTTCACTGATGTTGCTGAAAAATTAGAGGTTTTTAATAAGGGAAATCCTAGACAAATTGGTGCAAGAATTAAAAGACTTTTTACACGAATCGGTTTAGACGAAATGGAAGTAAATTTTATGAGAGGGTTTCTTGCTGCAGTTGAAAAAAAACTAAAAGATAAATAGCTTTAAAAGATATAATTAATTACTATAATTAGCGAATGTGTCCCCATCGTCTAGAGGCCTAGGACACCGGGTTTTCATCCCGGCAACAGGGGTTCGAATCCCCTTGGGGATGCCAATTCTCTCAAATTGGCGTCACGGACACTATTCTATTTTACTGTCTATTAATACTGCAATTAGCAAGGCTGGTTCGGTGCCTTTATTTACCCATGCATGATTTGTTCCTCTTTGAATAACAACATCATGAGGGCGTAAATTAACCTCATCATTATCAACTAATAGTGTTACATCACCTTTTAATAGAATTATGTAATCAATAGTTTCTGTTTTATGCATTGCCGGATGTCGTTCAGTATCGACTCTAGTGTCAGCGGCACCGACTTGTGAAAAATTATCATGCGCTATTTGATCCATTACTTCTTTAGGAACTCCTTCAGGTAATGGGTTAATTTGAAAATATCTAAATTTAGTCCCATTTTTAGGTGGGCACAGTAGAATTTCTGAATCTGCTCTATCTATATTGTCAGTAGATTTAACTGATTCTCCATCAGTATTCCATAATTCATATAAACCTCCTACTTCTTCGCCTATGCTTCGAGCTGGAGGACCATCTAACATTAAAATGGATTTGCCATTTTCGTCATGTCCAGTAACTATTCTTCTCATAAAAATCTCCTTATAATGAGTTTATGAAAGCTAACAGAATTTTTCTATTACTTTTAGTTTCTTTTTTTTCATTCACACAAGAAGACAATCCAGAAGAGCAAGATACAGATACAGAATTCATTACAAGTAATGCTGGATTACCTAGTATTGATGTTAATTCTCGTTCATTCATGATTACCAGAACAGAAGTACCATGGGATATTCAGACTGAAAAAGCTTTTATAAACTCAGATTCAGATACTCAATCAAAGCGAGTTGCTTTATTTGGTGATACACATGTGCATACGACCTATTCATTTGATGCTTATTCATTTGGTACAACAGCAACGCCAGATGATGCATACAGATTTGCTAAGGGTGGTATGGTTCTTCATCCTGCAGGCTTTGAGACTAAGTTAAAAAAACCATTAGATTTTTATGTTGTAAGTGATCATGGATTGTTTTTAGGCATCGTTAAAGAAGCAGCCACCAAAGGGACTCTTTTATATGAAAATGAATCAAGTGCTAGTGTGAGAGATTTAAATATCCCAGAAAACTTAACTCTTGAATCGTTAGATCATAGATCTGGTACATTTCTTGGTTATGTATTTGCTGCCAATGCAGCAGTCATGCAAGGCAAACTTGATCCTAATTATTTAGTACAAATTTCTAGAGATGCATGGAAAGATATTATAGGAGCAGCTGACCGTCATAATGATCCAGGAAATTTTACAACTTTTGTTGGCTATGAATATACAAGCTCGACAGACTTGATGGATAATTTACATCGAAATGTAATCTTTAGAGGGGATGGAAATAGATACCCAGAGTTACCTTTTTCAAGAATGAATTCACTAGACCCAGAAGATTTATGGGATTGGATGGATGACTTGAGAGATCAAGGAATAGAAAGCATGGCTATACCACATAATTCCAATGGCTCTGGAGCTCAAATGTTTAAATTAGAGGATTTTGATGGAAATCCATTTGATTCTGAGTACGTATCTAAAAGACTTAGAAATGAGCCAATAGTAGAAATAACACAAGTAAAAGGAACATCAGATACACATCCAGCTCTCTCAAAAAATGATGAATGGGCAGATTTTGAAATTATGCCTTGGAAAGTTGCGACAATGACAATATCAAAAGTTGAAGGCGGTTCTTATATTCGAGAAGCTTTATTAAATGGACTAAAGCTTGAATCAGAGGACAAAGATAACCCATTTAAATTTGGTTTTATTGGATCGACAGATGGACATACAGCTGCATCATCCTTTAATGAAGAAGACTATTTTGCAAAAGTTGGACTTCTCGACAGTACGCCAGAATTAAGAGGTTCTATCCCTATGACTACTCAAGCATTATTGGATAGAGAGACAAGTCAAATTACGGGTGGTGATTTCATTACAGAAGTTGATGGAAAAAAATATGTTAATGCATCATCAATTTCTTATGGTGCTTCAGGCTTAGCTGCTGTTTGGGCAGAAGAAAATACTAGAGAAAGCATTTATTCAGCATTGAGAAGAAAAGAAGCATTTGCTACAACTGGCCCTAGAATCAAAGTTCGATTTTTTGCTGGTTATGATTTTAACGAGGAAATGATAAATAATGACGGACTCGTAAAACATCTATATGAGAAAGGCCACGCAATGGGATCAGATGTATTAAATACTAGCACTAAAGCAGATCCTGAATTTTTTATATGGGCTATTCAAGACAGCGATAGTGCGCCGCTCCAAAGGTTACAAATTATTAAAGGTTTTGTTGACGATGGAGATTTGAAGGAAATTGTTTTTGATGTTGCTTGTTCAGATGATCTCGAAGTGAACCAAGACAACTACAGGTGTCCTGATAATGGAGCGATGGTTAATATTCAGGACTGCAGCTATGATAATTCAGTTGGAGCTTCAGAATTGAAAACATTTTGGAAAGATCCTACTTATAAAATAGGACAAAGAGCTTTTTACTATGTAAGAGTTTTGGAAAATCCAACATGTCGTTGGTCAACATGGGACGCTATCAGAAACAATGTAGAACCAAGATCAGATTATCCAACCACTATTCAAGAAAGAGCTTGGTCATCACCAATACATTTATTACCTTGATTAATGAAAGGAATAAAAGAAATTCTTATTTTTTTAGTTATAGGAATTGTTCTAGTAATTATTGATAATTTATCTAGAGATAATACAAATAAAATTCCTGTTGACGATCAATTATTAACACAACTTAGCCAAGCCTTTGAATTACAGTTTGATAGAAAACCAAATGATACAGAGTTAACTAACCTTTTGGTTAGTTGGTATGAGGACGAAATTCTATATCAAGAAGCCTTATCCAAGGGCTTTGACTTAGATGATGAGATTGTAAGAAGACGCTTAATACAAAAATATAACGATTTTTTAAGAACACAAGCTTACAATTATGTGCCATCAGAAAATGAACTAAAAAGCTACTATGAAGGTAATCTCGTTAAATATATAAAACCATTCAACATTTCTTTTTCTCATAGATTCTATAAAAGCAAAGATAGTAATCAGACTGATGTATTCTTCTCTGGAAACACCTTTACTGAAGTGTCTGAATTAAAAGTTAATAGTAGTTTTGGCCCAGGTTTTTTTCAAAAAGTATTAGAAAGTACAGATAAAAGAATAAGCTCAACTTATGGATGGCATGAAATTTACGATTTAGAAATATATCCAGAAAAAATAAGCGCTTATGAAGATATAAAAGATAATGTTCTAAATGATTTTATGCTCTCACGTAATACAGAAATGTATGAAGCAAATGTTTTACAAATAAGAGATAAATATGAGCTTATTTATAACGACTAAAAAATATTTATTTTTCCTTATATTTTTGGTAGGGCATCTATATTCACATGAAATTGTAGTATCAAAGATTCAAATAGAGGAACATAATCAATCTAATTATAAAATTTCATGGATTAGACCCAAGCTATCAAATTTCAAAGATGTAAAACTCTCAGTTAATAGTGAATGTAGTTCAATCTCGAACTATAAGTATCAGATCACAAATAAAAACTATATATCTAGTTGGGATGTTAGCTGTGGGGTAGAGCAATTATTTTTTATTGAAGCTGAAGGAATAAATACCAATGTTGAGATTTTTGTTTCCACTGTAGATAAGGAAGAAAAACTTATCGGCACCATAAGTTTAAATAATAATAAGATCTATGTTGATCAAATTAATCCCTCAAATAATTTTTTTATGTTAGGAGCCTCCCATATGTTTGGTGGACTAGATCATTTAGTTGTAGTTCTTTTATTCACATTAATGGCTACAACTTCTATTGGTCTAATAAAGACAATCACTGCCTTTACACTGGGCCATAGTTTGACCCTAGCTTTAGCGTATTTAGGCGTATTCTCTATTAGCCAAAGTCCCATAGAAGCATTAATAGCGTTAACGATAATTGCCTTATCTTTAAAACTATTAAACTTATCAAAACATAATAATGATTCTATATACATCGCAGCATTTTTTGGCCTAATACATGGTTTCGGTTTTTATGGCGTACTTGATGAGATATCTGTTGACGAAAATGTTATTGCTAATCTTTTCTTTTTTAATATTGGAATTGAAGTTGCTCAATTTATATTCATAGGAATTTTATTGATATTAGCTTGGGGTGCAAAAACCCTATTCCAACTAAATCTTTATAAAAGAAATGATTTTGTAGCATATTCAACTGGTGGAATAGGAATGTATTGGCTAATTGATAGACTCATAACAATTATCTAAAAATGCGCTCATATAAATTAATAGGTTTAGTTCTGATAATTTTTATTACAGGGTTTGGATTCTATGTAAAAACCTATTACAAATCTTTATTTAATACACTCGATCCAAAAGATAATGAATTACTAAATTATTATAAAATTAACGAAGACCTTACTAATAAAACAAACTATTTCACATGGCTTGGTCAAAGTACGGTTTTGTTAAGTGTAGATGGGAAAAATATTCTTTTTGATCCAATATTTTCAATGAGGGCTTCACCTTTTAGCTTTATAGGTCCTAAAAGAAGAATACCTTTAATGATTGAACTAGCTGACTTGCCTAAAATTGATCATGTCTTCATATCACATAATCATTATGATCATCTAGATATGTCTACACTGAAGGCGTTACAGGAATACAATCCTGAAATTACTTTTAATGTACCGCAAGGTGATAAAAAATTACTAACTTCAAATTATCTGAATAATGTCAAAGAGTTTAAGTGGTGGGAAAGTGATCAAACAGAGTCATTCTCCATTACATTTATTCCTGCAAAACATTGGTCTGCACGTGGTTTTTTTGACAGAAACGCAAGTCTATGGGGAGGGTGGATTGTAAGATTTAATGAATTATCTTTTTTACATCTTGGCGATTCAGCATACGATGAAAATTTTAAAACTTATAAAGAAAAAATAGGAGATATTGATATTGGATTTATAGCTACTGGATCTTACTTTCCAGCTGAAATTGAAAGTGATGTTCATGCAAACCCACAAGAAGCTGTCCAGATAAGTTTAGATTTTGATATAAAAACTAGTTATGGCATTCATTGGGGAAATATTTACTTTTCACAAGAGCCCACTTATGAGCCAAGAGATATAATCCAAGAACTATCATCCCTAAATAAAGAGGTAAATTTTAAGACACCATTACCGGGCAAAATCATAAAATTCTAATTGAGAACGATTCTCATTTAGTTTAGTATTACACATTAATTTATTTAGAAAAAAATGAAGAATGTATTTCAAAACATATTAATAGCACTCTTTCTATCTCATAATCTTTTTGCTAACGAAGTAAATATCTATACTTCAAGGCATTATGATGCAGATGATATTCTTTACGATGAATTTACTAAAGAGACAGGAATAAAAGTTAATATAATTTCAGGGTCTGGAAGCGCCTTGATGGAAAGGCTTAAAGCTGAAGGACAAAATTCTCCTGGTGATGTATTTTTTACGGTAGATGCTGGAAATTTATCTAAATTCCAAAATGAAGGATTTTTTCAAACAATTGAATCAGAAAAAATTATTAATGTTGTTCCTAAAGAATTAAGAGGCCCTAATGATGAATGGATTTCGATAGCTAAAAGAGCTCGTGTAATTTTTTATAACCCAGAAAATGTATCAGAAGATGAGATTAAAAATATTTCTTATGAAGATTTATCTGATTCAAAGTGGAAAGGACGTATTGTAATTAGAAGTTCATCAAATATGTATAATCAATCATTAGTTGCATCTTTAATCTCAAATAATGGCATAGAAGCAACAGAAAAATGGGCAAAAGAACTAGTTTCAAATTTTGCTAGAAAACCACAAGGAAATGATAGATCACAAATTTTAGCTGTAGCTAATGGAGAGGCAGACATTGCTATTGCAAATACATATTATCTTGGCTATATGCTCTCAGGACGAGGGGGTGAAGAGCAGGAAATGGCTGGTAATAAGGTTAAGATCTACTTCCCAAACCAGGACAATAGAGGCACACATGTAAATATAAGCGGAGGTGGAGTTTTAAAAAATGCCCCAAATAAAGCTAATGCTGTTAAATTTTTAGAATTTTTACTTACAGAAAAAGCACAAACTCATATTGTTAATAATACTTTTGAATATCCAATACTGGATACTGTAATGCCTAATCCACTGATAGCTCAATTTGGCACTGATTTCAAAATTGATAGTACTTCTGTTGCTGATTTTGGGGATCTAAATCCTGAAGCTGTAAAATTGATGGATAGGGCAGGATGGAGATAACCTAACTTATTTTGATATAGTGAAATCTAATAACATATATTTATAAAGTGTTTAAACTACCTAGCCTATCTTTCTGGAATCTAATTCCCTTATTGACGCTTTTAATCTTTATCATACCGATTTTAATAGTTGTATTTAGTTTATTTAGTGGCTTCTCCGAGAATATTAACCATATTTTCAATTACCTTTTATTTGAGTATGTTTCCAATTCACTTATTTTAGTAATTGGAGTTTCTTTTCTCGTATTTCTTATTGGAGTCAGTACAGCATGGCTAGTAACTAATTATAGTTTTTATGGGAAGAATTTTTTTGAGTGGGCCTTAATTCTTCCACTAGCAATACCACCATATATCCTTGCTTACACATTTACAGGCCTATTTGATAATTTCGGTACCTTGAATAACCTTGCTAGAGATATTTTTTTTCTCGATGAAAGTACAGTACTTTTTCCAAATGTAAGAAATATTTATGGCGGAATTATTATTTTTGCTTTTACTCTTTATCCATATCTTTATCTTTTAGCAAGAATGTCATTTTTAAATCAATCTAAATCAATGATTGAATCAGGAATAATGCTAGGACTAAATCAATTTCAAGTTTTTTATAAGGTAGCTTTACCACTAATAAGACCAGCAATTATAGGAGGCCTTATGTTAGTTTCAATGGAAGTTCTTTCAGATTTTGGTGCTGTTGAACATTTTGCTATACCAACATTTACAACTGGCATATTTAGGACTTGGCAGGGCCTGTATGATTTAACTAGCGCTATGCAGCTGGCATCAATTTTATTAATAATTATTACAGTTTTTATAATTGCTGAAAGAAAATCAAGAAGAGGGGCCATGTATTCTCCACAATCTTCTAATTTTAAGCCTATTAAAGAAGAAAAATTAAAGGGAATAAAAAGTGCTATAGCATTTTTCATCTGCCTTATACCAATACTTATAGGTTTTGTATTGCCTGTTTTTGAATTATCTGTTTGGGCTTTTAGTTATAACACAGCATTTTTTAGTGAGAAATTTTTTCAGACAGCTTTAAATACAATAATAGTATCTATTTCTGCTGCTGTATTATGTGCAATACTCGCATTAATAGTTAACTTTTCAGTACGATTTAATAACAATAAACCCTTGAGCTCATTAAGTTCGCTTCTGACAATTGGATATGGTATGCCTGGATTGATATTGGCAATTGGAATAGTTAAGTTAACAACCACTTTAGATGCTAATTTCGATTTATTTATCACAGGATCATTATTTGGTCTCATAGTTGCTTATTTAATAAAATCATATGCATTACCTAATTTATCTATTGAAGCCGGATTCAACAGGATAAACAAAAAAATTGATGATTCTGCAAGAACACTAAAATCTACAGGTTGGCATATGTTGCTAAATGTACATTTTCCACTTCTTAGAGGAAGCATACTCACTGCAACTTTGTTAGGATTTTCTGAGATTGTAAAAGAACTTCCAGCAACCCTAATTTTAAGACCATTTAATTTTGATACCCTTGCAGTTTCTACATATTTATATGCTGCAGAAGAAAGAATGTTTGAGGCAGCAGCTCCAGCAATATCAATAGTACTAATAGGGCTAATCCCAATATTTTTTCTTTCACGAATGATTAGGAACTCAAAGCCTGTAAAATAAATCTTATGAAAAAGTTTTTAGAAATTAATAACCTCTCTTTTTCTTATATGAAAAATGAATTAATTTTGAATCAAGTGAGTTTAAGCATAAACAAAGGAGAGTTTGTATCAGTTCTAGGTGTATCAGGTTCAGGTAAAACAACATTATTGAGGTTAATAGCTGGTTTAGATAAGCAAAATAGCGGATCAATCATATTAGAAAATAAAGTTATTGCTGATGAGAATTCAACACTTGCTCCAGAAAAAAGAAATATAGGATTGGTTGTTCAGGATAAAGCTTTATTTCCACACCTTAATGTGAAGGAAAATATTATGTTTGGAATTCGGAAGTTAAAAAATAAAGAGAATCTAGCTATGGAAATGATGAAATTATTTAGAATTGATCATCATATGGCTAAATATCCTCATGAATTATCAGGAGGAGAGCAGCAAAGAGTGGCACTAGCAAGAGCTTTAGTACCAAAACCGCAGCTATTACTCCTTGATGAACCATTTGATGGACTGGATAAAGTACTTAAAGCAGATCTACATATTGAAGTTAAGAAAATAGTTAAATTAAAAGAAATGACAGTTGTAATGGTAACGCATGATCATGATGAAGCTACATTATTATCAGATAGGGTTTTGTCTATAAAAGACGGCAATATCAATTAATCCATTTTTATTCTTATCTGATCAACTAATTCACTTGCTATTAGATTTTTAGAATGAGAAAAATCATCTGATGAAGAACCATGTAAAGCAACAGCAACCTGACAACATTGCATAATTTCTAGCCCTTGTGCCACTAAACCTCCTACTAATCCAGCCAATACATCTCCAGTTCCAGCAGTACTAAGTTTACAGTCACCATTCATACATCTATAGACCTTCTTTCCATCAGATATTAATGTCCTATAGCCTTTCAATATCACACAAGAATTATATTTATTGCTGATAGTAAGAATAGATTTAACTCTATTGTCTTTGATCTCTGAAGAAGAGACACCTAATAATTTAGCTGCTTCTCCTTCATGAGGTAATAGGATTTTTGCTTTTAAAGAATTATCAATTTTTATCTGTTCAATATATGCAGCATCTAGAATTGTTGTAAATGGTCTATTCTTGATGAGATCATACGTTTTTCGAGTCCATTTATTATTAAGCGTTCCAGGACCCGCCAATATAGGAATGTTATCTGAAAGTATTTCAGCTAATCTATCCTGATTATCAAAAACTATTATTTCTGGAAATTCTTTAAGAACTTTTATTACATTTTGGCTTTTAGTGTATAAGTATGCCAGCCCAACACCTGACTTAATTGCCATTTGAGCAGCTAAAATTATTGCACCTGGATAGTTTTCATCGCCACCAATAATAAGTAGTTGGCCAGAATCATATTTATTAGAATTAATATCTCTTTTTGGCAAAAACTTTTTGACGTCTTCAAAATCAAAATCAATTATCATTAATTAATAGTATAAAATACTGATAGTTTTTTTGATCATGGGCAAAATTAAATATTTATTAATTATTTTTTTTACTTCATTCGTTTATGCAGAGACTGATGGCTATGCAAAAAATGGTGATATTGAAATTTACTATATTGATTATGGGCCAGAAGAGGGCACTCCAGTTTTATTAGTTCAAGGCTTAGGAGGGCAATTAACGTTCTGGCCAGATGAATTGATAGAAATGTTTAAAGAGAATGGTTTTAGACCTATTGTTTACGATAATAGAGATGTAGGGCTATCTCATAGTTTTGAAGAATATGGAAAACCAAATTTTGTTTGGAATTACATAAAATTTTACTTACGTCTGCCAATAAATTCAGTTTATTCGTTAACAGATATGTCAAATGATGGCATTGCAGTATTGGATGAGCTTGAAATTGAAAAATCACATGTTTTGGCTCAATCAATGGGTGGGATGATAACCCAGAGAATGGTTGCAGATAATAATGACAGGTTCATATCATATGTTCTTATCGCTTCGATGGCTGAAACACCGAATGTTAGCAATTCACCTAAAGGGGAATTAAGGGATCTCATCGAAAGTAGATCATTCAAGGAAGAATCGATTGACGAAAGGGTAGCTAGATCATTACGAATTTTTCAGATATTGAGTTCTGAGGGTGTAGTGATCGACGAAGATAGGTTTAGAGAAGAAGCAATAAAAAATATAGAAAGAAGCCCAAATGATAGCGGTTTTTCAAGACAACTAATAGCAATACTAGCTGATGACAATAGATTTAATGAAGTAAAAAGAATATCAGTTCCAACCTTAGTTATTCATGGAAAGCTTGATCCATTAGTTCCTTTTGATGAAGGCAAAAAAACTGCTGAATCAATTCCAAACAGTAAGTTTATTGCAGTTGAAAAGATGCGTCATTTAATAGATGAGCCAGTACTAGAAGTTATAGAAGATCCGCTAATAGAACATCTAAGAAATGCTGAAGCTAACTAGTTAAGACTTTCGTAAGATCCGATTATTCTAATTTCTTCTGACATTCCCTCAAGCGTATCTAGAAGTTTTATTATGTTCTTGTCCTCATAGAAACCTTCAAAATCAATAAAAAATGTATGTAAAAAGTCATTATTTCTAGACGGCCTTGTTTCAATTCTAGTCATATTCACATCTAAATCAGCAAAAGGCTTAAGAATTTTCATTAATGACCCAGGTTCATCTTGTATGTTGATCATGACTGAGGTTTTGTTGGTTTTACCTTTATCTTCGATCATTTTTCCAATAACAAGGAATCTTGTCTTATTGTCTGTACTATCTTGTATATCTTCCTCATGCGCATGTAATCCAAAGATTTCAACTGCATGTGAGTTTGCAATACAATAAATAGAAGAATCTTCTCTTGCATGCGAAGCTGCTTCCGCTGTACTAGTAGATACAATTTTTTCAGCATTAGGATAATACTTTCTGATCCAATTATTGCATTGACCAAAAACTTGAGGGTGAGAGGTAATCTTTTTTACATCATTAGGATTAAGTTCATTATTTGAAGAACAGAAAATATGCGAAACATTAAAGTTATATTCTTTTGTAATCTTAAGATCATAGTCAATTAAACAATTGAGAGACGAATTGATAACTCCTTGATAAGAGTTTTCAAATGGTATCACTCCATAGTAAGAATGGCTCAAAGCAACTTTCTCGAAAATATCTTCTATTGATGCTACAGCAACAAAGTCATCATTATTTGTAAATATTTTGCGTGCAGCTAAGTCAGAGTTTGTACCTTCTGGGCCTAAGTAGAAAATTTTCATTCAAGGATTGTAAGGTTTTTTAGACATAAAAAAAACTGAGCAAGCTCAGTTTTTTTTAATTCGAGATCAGTAGGTGTCAAAAGTGAGATTACCTTCTGCATCCTTGAGTAAGATCTCTTTTACTCTCGGTGGTCAAATTCGGTCTTTTGCATGCTGACCTTCTTTGAACTTTCACCTTTCTGGTCTCTTCCTAAGTTAACTTTCTCATTCTTGGTTCTGCAGTTCCTTTCCTGATCTTGTTATCTTTAGGTAAGATCTAATTTAAAATGTGTTACGACTTATTGCAATACTTTTAGTGAAATAAATACCACTTTTTTTTATCTTTTTTTAAACCCCTTTTTTAATGGGCCTTTCAGAGGCTAAAAAAATTCATTTTTTTTTGTTTTTTTATTTCAATGATTTAGTAATTGTATAAAAAATGAACAATCTGTATATTAATTCATCAAATGTATTTGTAAAAATATATTAAATATTCATTTATACTAGATTTAACAAAGGAGTTTTCAATGAGTACAGTATTAATTACAGGACCAACGGCAGGTATTGGTAAATCTTTAGCAGTACAGATGGCAGAAAAAGGCTATGATTTATTGTTAGTAGCTAGAAGAGAACACAGATTAAAAGAAATTTCTGCGGAAATTAAAGAAAAATATAATGTAAAAGTTGACTATTTTGTTGCTGATCTAAAGGATAAAAGTGCTCCTCAAGCAATCTACAATTTTACAAAATCGCTAAATCTAGATATATCAACATTAATGCTTAATGCAGGTTATCAAATAAACACAAAACTTGAAGATGCATCACTTGATGATGAGGAAGATTGTTTAAGAGTATTAGGTATTTCTGTAATCATGCTAACTAAATTATTCTTAAATAATTTAAAACAGCGTGGAGGCGGGCATATTATGGTTGTATCTTCAATGGCTGCATTCGCACCACCCTCTGGTGAGTTCGCTGTTCTTTATGGCCCAGTTAAAACTTTCATGAATAGATTTGTAGAAGCTCTAAATGGTGCATATAACAAACATAATATTTTTGCTACATCCGCATGTCCTGGATTTACTATTACTGAATTTCATGAAGTAAGTGGTGTTCAAGAAAGAATGGATAAAGTTCCAAATTATATGAAGATGAGTGCTGACGATGTAGCGAAAGAAAGTATTAATGGAATGTTCAAAAGAAAAGAAGTAATAATAACTGGCGGATTAAATAGATTTTTAGTTGCTACTCTTAGGTGGTTCCCTAAATCTCTTATAAAGGTAATAGGAAATGCTTTAGCTGGCGGAAGATATAAGTAGCTTTCTTTATATATTTTATTGCACACTTATAAAAACGCAGATATTCTACTAAGCGTATGGATAATAGACTGCACCCAGTAGACGCATGGCACCTTTCATTAGAAAAGAATGATCCTAACATTCTCTATGATGTATTAGATGATAGCTTTGAATTTTTCTCCCCAGCTGTTTTTAAAAGTAAAGAGAAATACATGGGCTTTATTTATCTAATGGCAGCATCAGAAACTTTTCTAGGAAAAAATTTTAGCTATAAAAGGCAAATCATAGGAGAAGACAATGCTGTATTAGAATTTGAGTGCACTATAGATGATGTAGCAGTTAATGGAGTTGATCTATTTAAATGGAATGAGGACAATAAATTTACTGAGATGAAAGTAATGATTAGAACTGAAAAAGCATTGGAAGCGGTAAAGTCGGTAATGACGCAGCATCTGATGCGACCAGAAATTTGGAGGTAATATGGCAAAGAAATATGTAAATTATAGAGTTGGTGGAACGCCAGAAAAAAAAGACGAAAATTATACTGTTTGGTCAAACGATTTATTGACTAAATTAATAGCTAGTAAAACAGTAATTGAACCTAATAAATCGACAATAGGACATAGACTTTTAGAAAGCGAAGTGGTTTATGTAATTCTTTCCGGTCGAGGGCTCATGGAAGTTATTGAATATACGAATACTGAAGACGGGCATGGACATGATCCTTCTGCTGGGATTATGCATAAGGATGAATATACTTTATCTACTGGTGATGTAATTCTTGCTGAAGAGGGCGACTATATTAAAGTTGCAAATGAAAGTGATCATGATCAGTTAGTTTATCTACGAATTTTTGATAAACCTGGCTGGAGAGACAGAGCAGCTAACTCTGAGGATTAGTTGAAAAAAATATTATTAGTTTTTTTAATATCAGGCTGGATAAATTCAAAGCCTGAAGTGTATTTTATTGAACCAAATAATGGCGATGTTTTACCTGATACATTTACAGTTAAATTTGGTCTATCAGATTTTGGTATTGCTCCTGCTGGTTATGATATTCCTATGACAGGACATCATCATTTATTAGTTAATGCTGATTTACCAGAAGATTTATCTTTACCAATTAAAGCTGATCAAAACTATATTCATTTTGGTCTTGGCCAAACAGAAGCAGAAATTACACTCGATAAAGGTGTTTATAGATTAAGACTTCTATTGGGAAATTATTTACATATACCTCATAGCGAACCAATATTCTCTGAAGAAATAATTGTTATCGTTAATTAATCATGACTGAACTTACAGTTACGCAAGTGTATGCAGTAGGTGCTCCAATAATATTAGCTTTAATTTTTATTGAAGCTCTCATTTCAAATTTACAGAATGCATCTTATTACAAGAAGGAAGACACTCTTTGTACTATTGGCCTTCTAACTGGCAATATCTTGATGGTTTTTGCTATTAAAGGATTAACACTTGCCCTACATTTTTATTTATATCAATTCAGGCTATTTGATTTAGCTTCAATAATTCCTTTATGGGCAATGTGGATATTAACTTTTATTCTCATTGATTTAGTCTTTTATATATATCATCGTATTTCTCATAGAAGTAGATTTCTTTGGGCTATACACATGAGTCATCATTCAAGTGAAGAAATGAATTTTGCTGTTTCTTTTAGGCAGGCATGGCTTGGGCCGATATCAAAAATACCTTTTTTTATTATTTTGCCTTTAATAGGACTTGATCCAACTATTATTGCAGTTGCAGGAGTAATAAGTACTTTATGGGGAATTTTCGGACATACTCAAGTTATTGGAAAGCTTGGACCTATAGAGTGGATTTTTAACACACCTTCACATCATAGAGTTCACCATGGAGCAAATGAAGAATACATCGATAAGAATTACGGCAACTTACTTATTATTTGGGATCGAATCTTTGGAACATTCGAACCAGAGAAAGCAAATGTTAGATATGGACTGGTGAAAAATGTTAATACATTTAATCCTGTAAAAATAACTTTAATGGAATGGAGCTCTATGTATAGTGACATGAGTAAAGCATCAAATCTCCAAGAATTCATTAACATTTTTTTTGGACCACCAAAAACTAGAAATAGATGAAATTTGATCCAATGTTCACGCCAAAAGAAATGCTTGAAAAAGGTATTTTTGGGGGCACATATTTTGCGGAATTAATCGATTATAGGGATTATCCTGAAGAATGGTTTGAAAATATAGATGAAAATTTCTATAAGTCTGATAAATATCTAACAAAAGTTAATTTTTTTAAAATTAAGTCCGGTCAATCACAGGAAGAATGGGAAGCTGCTGGATGGATGCATAAAGACGATCCTAGGGGATGGTTTGAATGGTATTGCAAATATTTTTTAGGCAGAAGACACGAAGATGATGAAAGACAGATTAAGAGATGGGCAGCATTTTGTGGCCCAAATGGAAGGTGGAGAAATATTATTTATGCAAAAATCCATGCATCAGGATTCAATCTAGAAAATTGCCAAGATGTAAGTAGAAGAATTCAGCAATCTCTACTGCATTGGTCTTATATGGTAAACAAAAAAGATTATGCTACTTGGAAAAAAGAAAAAGGCATAACTGTAGAATTTTAATCTTGGTCTAATTTGCTTTTGTCAGTTTCATCTCTATGTTTTTTGAGATATTTCATAAAAGGTGTCCCACCAGTGCCTCTAACTTTTGATCCACCAGAACCAAATAAAGTGCTTTTTGTATTCTGACTATGAATATAGTCAGCTGCATATTGAAGATGTTGTGTTCGAAAAATTGAAATCTCTTGAAGACAGTCGTCATATACTTGTTTTAAATCTTCATTATCATTAATGAAACCTTTAAGTTTGCTATGATTCTCAACGTATTCTATGAGTTCTCTATGACCTGGAGGCATGTAAAGACGCATTTCATCGAGATACTCTCTAAGTTCATCTCTTTCATGAACTACATTAAATAAAGCATCTAAAGTTGGCACTATTGAGCTTTGAGCACCAGTTTCTCCTCTATAAAGTTGTGGTTCATTATTAAAGCAATCTTCATAAATTAAACCATCAGGTAAATCAGGATTGTTTTTCCAGCCAAAAATATAAGGCCTTACTCTATGGTAATAAATGTATGGATCACATTTTTCAGGCATCTTTCTAAAAATATGATTAACCTCCATCATAGACTCTTTAATAGTTGTTAATTTTTCTGAAAGAAAATTTTTCTCGATAGAATCATTTTCAAAAGCTACTGCAATATCTAGAGCAGAGGTAATTGCTAATTTAGCTTCACTCTCAATGCATACATGAATTGTGACAAACCAGTCCTCATCAATCCCTCCTAAGAAATTATAGTTAAGAGCAACATTATCAAGAGATACAGGTTCACCAGCATCAATTTTATGCCAATTATCTAAACAATAACTTGCATAACTAAGGACAGCCGGCCTTCCCAACATTTCAGAAATTTTAACCCAAGGTTTAGCTAAGCAAGCTGGTAACACTTTAGAAGGATTTAAATCACCCCATACATATGCATGGGCTAAAAAAGAAAACTGTACATTTAGTGATCTTAATTCTTCTTCCTTGTAGTTAGATAAATCATGAGAAAAGAAAGAAGAGGGCAGCTTATCTACTTGATTTCTAATTTTATTTGTTAGCAGTAATTTTGGTATTGCTAAGGTTAGTTCCCTAAGTTTCAGAACATCTTTATTAGAATCATCAAGATGATATAAAGGTTCTGTATTAGGCAAAAAACCATTAAATAACGTTTTATCAAGGCTCAAATAAGATTGCATTTAATTATTCTATATTAGATAAGTTTTTTTACATTATTTACTTGCATAATTTTACTTAATTCATATAATTCTTGAATGAGAATGATTCTCATTTAGATTATCATTTAGATTTTAAGAAAAAGGTTGATATGAAGAATTTAATAAAAATATTATTTTTGCTATCAGGTGTGTTATTTGCACAAACTGATGGAAACTCAGAGGATCAAGTAGAGGAAGTTGTCGTAAAAGGTAATGTACTTTACTCGGATCAAGTAAATGCTCTTAAGACCCCGGTACCTGTTTTAGATGTACCGCAGACGGTAACCATCGTTACAGACGATCAAATCCGTTCACAAGGTCTTAGAGAAATAGGAGATATTGTCCGTTACACACCTGGTGTGAATACATCACAAGGTGAAGGACACAGAGATGCAGTTGTTTTTAGAGGTGTTAGATCAACAGCAGACTTCTATTTGGATGGTGTAAGAGACGATGTTCAATACTATCGATCTTTATATAACGTTGAACAAGTTGAAATTCTAAGAGGTCCGAATGCACTTTTATTCGGTCGTGGTGGTACTGGCGGTATCATTAATAGAGTTACTAAAAAAGCTGTTTTAGGTGAAATGTTCGGCGGTTATGATCTAGGTACAGATTCATTTGGCGCTCTTGATTTTGCTGCTGATTATAATGTCCAAACTGGTGATAACACAGCACTTCGTTTTAACATCCACAGTGATGCTTTAGAGAACCATAGAGACCATTATGATGGCACAAGATTTGGTATGAATCCGACGGTTACAATAGCTCTAAGCGATAAGACAACTATGGATTTGTCTTATGAATATGCTGATCATGAGAGATTTATTGATAGAGGTATACCTACTATTAATAATGCACCTGATGAATCACTAAGCAGTATTGTCTTTGGTGATGAAGACATAAATGTCACTACTTTAGAAGCAAACATTATGCGTGCAAACGTAAGCCACAAATTCTCAGAAACTAGAAAGGGGAACCTAGCAGTTCAATCTAGTAGCTTTGAGAAAATGTATAGAAATTTATATGCTTCTGGCTATGATGGAACTCTAGTAACTATGGATGGTTATTTAGACCCAACTGAAAGAGACAACTTTATAGTCTCAGGTAATATAGTCAGCGAAGTAGTTACAGGTTCTGTTACTCATACTATCTTAGTAGGTGCAGAATTAATTAATACAGAAAACAAAAACCATCGTTATGACACTAATTGGTCAACTACTGATGATGATAATGAAGTCTTTGATATTTCAAGACCTATGGACTTCACAGTCAATTCAGCTGGCGTTGCTACTGCTGTTAACTTTACAAACTCTTTAAAGAGTAAAACAGAGTCTGATATAGCAGTAACATCTTTATTTGTTCAAGATCAAATGGATCTTACAGATAATGTAAAACTTATGATAGGTGGTCGTCTAGATAGTTTTGATATTACAGTTGATGACATAAAAAATGGAACATCTGAGTCAAGAACAGACGACAGGTTTTCTCCAAGAGCTGGCCTTATATATAAGCCTCAAGAAAGTGTTTCTTTATACATGAGTTATAGTGAAAGTTTCTTACCTAGATCTGGTGAGCAATTTAAAGCTCTAAGTGCTACATCAGCACGATTAGATCCTGACGTATTTGAAAGTACAGAACTTGGACTTAAATGGGCTATGACAGATACTCTAAGCTTTACAGCAGCTATATTTGATAGTGAGCAAACTAGAGCTGCATATGATAATGATACTGGTGAAAACTCAGAGATCAGAGGTCTAAGAGTAGATGGAATTGAACTTGAACTTAGAGGTCAAGTCAGTGATAAGCTAGAACTTGCAGTTGGATATAGCTCTTTAGAGGGCACAACTAGCTCAGGTGGTGTTGCTAGAGAGGTTCCTGATCATACATTCTCATTATTTGCGAAATATCAAGTTGATGAGAGCTTTGGTTGGGCATTAGGTGTAACACAACAAGGCGAATCACATATCAAGGATAATAGTACTCTTATTTTACCTGAGTACACTAGATTTGATTTTGCTGCTTATTGGGATGTTTCAGATGATATGATTCTTAGATTGAATGTTGAGAATTTAACAGATGAACTTTATTTCCCACATTCACATAGTACTCACCAAGCTTCTGTTGGCGAGCCATTGAATGCTAGGGTCTCATTAAGTAAGAGTTTTTAATTAAAACTCATAAGAAATTAAATGGGGGGCAAGCAAATATTAAAGGTCTTGAGTTGTCATATTCCACCCTTGCAACATATGATGACCATTCAAGAACTATAATGCTTGCCTATACCATTTTAGTTGTGAAATAGGCTTTCGATTCATATTTTTACCTTTCATAGAATAGGGAGACAGTTTCACTTAGCCCCTTAGAAATGAGGGGCTTTTTTTTAGATAAAAACTGTTTAGACTAAAAGCATTATGAAACTTAGTTATCCACCATTAATTGTTTTAGGATGCATTGCTGTTCAGGTTTTACTTAACATGCTAGTCCCTTTAGAAGTTAACTTAAGTCTTCTATTAGGTCTTCTTATACTTATATTTTCTTTAGGCACCATTACGTATGCTTTTAGAGAGCTTAATAATTATGAAACAACATATATACCTGATGGAGAACCTGAGAAACTAGTTACTTCTGGCCCATTTTCTTTTAGTAGAAATCCTATCTACTTAGGTATGGCTGGAGTGCTTTTAGCAATTGCCTTTTTATTGCAATCACTTTCTGCTTTGTTAATACCTATATTGTTTATTTCAATAATACAAAACACCTGGATACCACATGAAGAGAAAAAATTAGCGGAAATATTTGGAGAGGAGTGGATGACTTATTCAGAAAAAACAAAAAAATGGTTATGGTGAGATATTCTCATTAATTAGTTGTTTCCATAGACGATAATCATCTTCCATAATTTTATTTAGATTAGTATCTGGATTACATACTTTTTTTTCTTGTTTTTCTAATAAATCTATATTCATTAATCCAGCAGTAATACCAGCTAAGCAAGCTACGCCTTTTGCAGTCGATTCTGTATTTTTAGGCACTTGTATAGGGATATTTAATACATTGGCAATATGGGAAACAAAGGTTTTATTTGTTGCCATACCTCCATCGACACTTAAGGATTTAACATTTATTTCAGATTTTTCTAAGCAATCGACTATATCTTTAGTTTGATAGGAAATGGAATTAAAAGCTGCATTAATAAGATCTTTTTTCGTTGTGTCCCTAGTGATGCCATGAAAGCTTGCTCTAATATTAGAATCCCAATATGGAGCTCCAAGACCAGTGAATGCTGGTATAAAATGGACTCCATTAGCATTAGCATCTAAATTTAAAAATTTCTCGGATTCTGAACTTTCTTTGAAAAACTTAAGATTATCTCTTAACCATTGAATTACTGTACCGGCAGAATATATACTACCTTCAACTGCATAATGAATCTGATTATTGAAACTAAAGCCTATAGTAGTTAAAAGACCCTGTTTAGAAGTTAGTGGTTTAAGTCCAATATTAGACATTAGAAAACAGCCTGTTCCATAGGTGCTTTTTAGATCACCAGCATTTAAACATCCTTGTCCAAATAATGCAGCTTGTTGGTCTCCTAATACTGCATTCACATAAATATTGTTGCATTCAGATAAAGAACCAAATGAATCATCAGAATTAGCAACTTCAGGTAACATTGATTCAGGAATATCAAATAGATCAAGTAGATATTTATCCCAAGTAAGGGTATTTATATTGAACAACATTGTTCTTGATGCATTAGTTATATCAGTTTTGTATATGCTGCCTTTTGACAAAACATACATAAGGTATGTATCTACTGTGCCAAAACATAAATTTCCTTCTTTGGCTTTAACTTTTGCATCTTCAACATTATCTAATATCCATTTTATTTTTGTTGCAGAAAAATAAGGGTCTAATAACAAGCCAGTACGTTCGGATATTTCCTTTAGAATTTCTTTATCTTTAATAGAAGAACAAAAATTCTCAGTTCTTCTATCTTGCCAGACTATAGCGTTATAGATTGGATTTCCTGACTTCCTATCCCAGACTATAGTTGTTTCTCTTTGATTAGTGATTGATGCTGAACAAATATCGTCTAGGTTAATATTGCTTAATGTATCTGTGACAGAATTGATCAAAGCACTTGGATCAATTTCTACCCATCCATCATTAGGGTAGATTAATGGATATTCCTTTTGTGATATTTCAACAATTTCTGCATTAGAATCAAAGATAATTGATCTTGAACTTGTAGTACCTTGGTCAATTGTTAAAATCTTACTCATGTCTAGAATAAATATTTTAACTCTAATCTTTGTAACATTCCTCATAAGCGGATGCTCTTCTGTAGAAAATAATTCATTTGGCAAAGAACGTGAAAAAAAGATAAATGAACTTAAGGATGATTGCTCATTTGCAACTATTGATTATGACAGGGCTGGGAATCCACTTTATATTTGTTATAAAGATAGCTCATCACTAAATAGACCAAAAGATAAATCAGATTTAGATAAAGATAAATCAGACACTGAAGAGACAGCCACAGTTGATTAAATACACGATTTATTCAAAAAAAAATTGTTCTTACTGTAATAGAGCGGCTACTTTATTAGAAACTATGGATATTTCTTTTGAAATTAAAAAAATTGATGAAGACATAAATTTATATAAAGAAATGCAGGAGAAAGCTCCCCTAATGAAAACACTGCCAGTCATTTTAAAAAATAATGAATTAATTGGTGGTTTTAGCGATTTAGTAAAGTCTTTAAAGTCCTAATGGATCATTTTATTTTTTATGATACTGAAACATCCTCTCTAAGAGAGTTAAATTTCGTTCAAGCCATTCAAATCGGTTCAATTTTAACAAATTCATCATTAAAGCAAATCGATTCATTTAGTACATTATGCTCGCCATTACCATGGACTTTAGTTACACCTAAAGCACTTTTAATAAACAAAAAGAAAGAAATCTTTGATACTGAAATTACTCATTATCAAATGATTAAATCTGCATATGGTAAATGGTCATCGTGGTCTTCTTCTGGCAAGGCAGTTTTTATTTCATACAATGGCATGCGTTTTGATGAAGAAGTAATGAGGCGACAGTTTTATTGGAATTTGTTTGACCCATACATTACAAATACTAATGGAAACGCTCGCTTAGATCTTTATTTAAAAATGTATGTAGTTGGGTACTTTTATAGAGATTTATTTCCAATTCCGGAAAAAAATAATCAAATTTCATTAAAGTTAGAACATTTTGCTGAGTTATTTAGAATGAATACACAAAATGCTCATGATGCACTTGAAGATTGTGAATACTTAAAGGAACTTTTCAATCAAATTAAATCACGATTACCAAATTTTTATAATGAGATAATTACAACAACTTCTAAACAAGAATTATTTGATCATTTGATTGCTAACGAAGTTAACTATCTTTCTTCTTATATTCCGTCTAATAAAACTTTAAGATCGATGCCTTTCACAATATTGGCAGGTATAGAAGCCATGAACCAAACAATAATATTTAATTTAAATAATGACCCCAAGGTTTATTTTGACTTAACTTTTTCGGAGTTGAGAGAAGTAATCGAAAATAGATCTGAATCTCCTTTTAAGACCATAGGCATAAACCGTACAATTCCAAGTATTTCAGCAGAAACTTTAAAACAAGATAAAATTTTACCTAGTGACAATGATTTGTACTTAGAAAGAGCTAAACAACTTAGAAGTAACCCTGATTTTATTTTTAAAGTAAATGAGATCTTTGCAGATAAAGAAAAACCAATTTATCAAAACTCATATAATGAAGAGCAAATTTATTCAGGTGGATTTCCAAATCAAATTAACAAAGACAGAATGAAAAGTTTTCATAATGCACAATCCCTTACGGAAAAACTCTCAATCGCAAATTCTTTTGATGACGAGAGACATCGAGATTTTGCAATACGAATTTGTGCTCAGGAATATCCTTCAGAGATAGACATTAAGCACCTTCAACATTGCAAGAATTTGGTTAAATTGCGCTTCAGTGAAGATGGTCCTTGGCCTGATGCAAAAAAATATCTGCAAGAAGGGGAGAGCCTATTAGCAGAACTAACTAATCCAGATGAAAAAAAACTGGTGAAATTAGCAATTAATTCGATCAAATCTAGTCGAAATTAATATATCTATTTGTTTATAATAGGAACCCGAGTACGTCAGGGCATTATGAAAAAAGTTTTATATATAATTTTTATTTCAAATCTATTTTTTGGAAATATTAATTTTGATGGTCATGTGAATGATGACGAATGGGCTAATACTGATAAATATTTAATATCATATGAAGTTGAGCCTGGATATAACACTCCCGCTAAATTTAAAACCGAAGCATTTATTACCCATGATGAAAACTTCCTTTATGTTGGCTTTAAAGCATATGGCAATAAAGAAAATATTAGAGCTAGAATTCGAAGCAGAGATTCAATTTATTATTTAAACGATTTTGTTGATATTGGGATAGACACTTATGCAGATGGCAGGTATACAGTTTCTTTTAGTGTAAATCCAAAGGGAAGTATAGGAGACCGTAAATATTCTTCATTTTGGCCAGATGCATCCTATAACGTAGAATTTGAAGGAGACGGACATTTTACAGATTATGGCTATGAGGCTGAATTAAGAATTCCTTTCACATCATTAGACTTTCCTGAAACTGAAAATCAAAAATGGAAAATTTATTTTTTACGCAAGCTCTATGATAACGATAATGAAACTAGATATTTAAGTAGCAAGGACATCGAAGGAGCTGGATGCCGTATCTGCCAATCTGATATTTTTTATGAATTTTCAGGCGTAAAAAAGAAGTCTAAAAAGCGCTTAATACCTTCAATAACAGCAAATTCATATGCAGAGAGAGATGATGCAGGAGAAATGAAAAGAAATTCACCTGACTCTGAAATTTCATTAGGAGGAGTATATGAATTAAATGGAAATAATCTTGAATTTACTATTAATCCAGATTTTTCTCAGATTGAAGCAGATGAAAGTAAGATAGATGTAAATTCAACTACAGCATTAAGGTTTGAGGAAAGACGTATATTTTTCAATGAGGGAAGAGATTTTCTTCAATCGAGACTAAATGCAGTTTATACAAGATCAATAAATAATCCTGAATACGCTATAAAATTATTTAATAGAGGAGATAAGCATAGTTATTATTTTCTTGATGCAGAAGATAGGAACACACCTATAATCATTCCTGGCAGCCAAAGATCTTATTCTGCTATTTTAGGAAAAAGCCACGCTAATATTTTTAGTTATAAATATAATCTTGAAAGAGGCCAATATTTATCATTCTTAACAACAAATAGATCTTATGATGGTGGTGGGTCTGGTTTGCTCTATTCTTCACGCGGATACATTATTTTAGATAAAAAATATTCAGCTTCATTTGAGATAGCTAAAAGTGAAACAGATGAGCCAATTAGTGATGCGATTACCACTACTAATGGCACTAAAAATCATACCTATGCTTTAGATGGAGAATCATTTTCAGGATACGGTGGCCGATTTACATTTAGAAGTAATACAGAAAAATGGGGCTGGAATTATGAATTTGAAACTAAATCACCTGACTTTAGAACAGATCTTGGTTTTACAAATGAAAATAATTGGAAAAAACACTCAGTAAGTGGAGATTATAAGTATAGGTCTGATGGGTTGTTTAAATTTATAAAGCTGGATGCAGCAAGTGTGATCATGAAAAATTATCAGAATGATGTACTTGGACAAATGACTAGAATAGGCTCAAGAATAGAATTCAATAACCCATTTGAGATCGAATTGAAAGCAGAAACTTGGAATAAATTCCAGTTTGAAAATTATATCTTTAATGACACTTATGAATATGAAATTGATATCAATTACAGTACACCAAAATTATTTTTTAAAGTTAGAAATGATTGGGGCGATGCAATTGCTAGGAATATAGCAGTTCCAGAATTAGGAGACAGAAGGAATACATCAATGGATGCTTGGCTTAATGTCAGTGACCAGTTTTTTGTAGGAGCAAATATCAGACAGAGTGAATTAAAAAGTAAAACAACTGGAGAGGATTTCTTTTCCGGATACATTGGCTCATTAAAGACCACTTATCAATTTAATAAATACTCATTCTTAAAATTAACTTATGAATATAATAATTTTAACGAAGATTCATATTTGCAGGCACTTTTTCAATGGCAACCAGATTCAGCAACAATTTTCTACCTTGGTGGAACATTTAACCGTGAAGATATTGAAGGCACATGGGAAAATGAAAGTTCTCAAATTTATATGAAATTTCAATATCTATTCAATTTCGATTAATCAATTGGTGTAGAATAAAAACATATGTCCAAAATTACTAAAGAACTTGCTGATCTAGCTCAGATGCTAATTAATATGCAGAATGATCTAGGATTGAAGGATTTAAATCCAACAGAAGCGCATGTCTTGCTTATGATTATTAGAGAATATGAACTAAAAGGAAGATGTTCGATGCTTAAAGCTGTAGAGGTATCAAAAAAATCTCGTTCTACAGTTTACAAGGCTATAAGAAAATTAGTAAAGGCTGGAATTATCAATATCCAGAATTCTAAATCTGATAAGAGATCATTTTTAGTAGTTCCTAAAATTTAAAATCAATCATGCCTAAATTTTTTGAATTATCAATTTATACATGTTTTTTTTATTTTTTGGTGTGGGTAATCTGGTTATTTTTAGTAATCCCTGTCGAAGCTGATGGAGATATAGGATTTGGAAGTTTAGCTTTTCTCCCACATGCAGCTAGAGTATTACCGGTGCTATTTTTCGGCGGAAAAGCAATACCAGCTATTTATTTTTCTGAGCTAGTGGCAACCAACTATATAGGGGAACTTGAGTACTCTACATCATATGGTGCCCTCATAAGCAGTACAGCAATTCTTATATCGTGGGGAGCATTTAAATTATTAGATGTGGATCTAAAATCAAAGAGAGTACTTAGAAATACAGATTGGAAGCATGTTACTTTATTTATATTAGTTTCAGCATTAGTTAATGGTATTGGAAATGGTGCTTACTATATCTATCAATATGAAGTATTTGATCCATTAATAAGTATGCGTTTTGTAGTTGGAGATATTGTAGGAGCAACAATAGTGATATTATCACTTATGTTTTTAACAGGATTTATTAAGGTTCCAGAGATAAAAGATGATTGAAGTAAAAAACTTATCTAAACAATTTATGGTGCCTACTGATAAAAAAGGTTTATTTGGCAAAAAAAAGGAACCCTTTTGGGCTGTAGATTCATTAGATTTCTCAGCTAGTAAAGGAAGTGTTGTCAGTATACTCGGGCCAAATGGATGCGGAAAAACAACTACACTTCGTATGATCGCGGCAATGCTTACTCCATCACGTGGTACTGCATTCATTGATACATTAGATGTAAGAAAACATAAGCAAAAAATTAAGTCAAAGATCGGTTATATGACAAATAATACCTCTTTGTATGATCGACTAAACGTAATCGAAACAATTACTTTCTTTGCTGAATTAAATCAAATACCAAAAGATATCTACAAAGAAAGAGCGCAAAAATTATTTGATCAGCTCGATATGAATGACTATCTCTTAAAAAGAATCTCAGATCTTAGTACAGGGATGAAGCAAAAAACTTCAATTGTAAGAACCCTAATTCATGACCCTGATTTAATCATCCTTGATGAACCTACTACAGGTGTCGATGTTACAGGCCAATCAGTAATAGTTGATTTAATAAAATCTATTAAAGAATCCGGGAAGACATTAATATTTTCTACACATCAACTAAATGAAGTAAGAGATATTGCTGACCACATAATCGTCATGAAGGCTGGAAAAAAAGTATTTGATGGTGATAACCAACAATTTCAGAATCTTGATAACGATAAATCATTTACAGAAATTTTTATGGAGATGGTAGATGATTAAATGGCAAACACTTCTAATTAAGGAAATTAGACATCTCTTCAGAGATACAAAAACAATCATTCAGACTGTTGTTGTTCCAACCTTTCTAACGCCATTACTTATAACAGGCATAGTCTGGTATATAAGCTCAATAGCAATTGAAGAAAGTAAAAAAGATTATGAAGTCGCACTTTACGATATAGGAAACAATGAACTAGTAAAAAAATTTGAAGAGGCTGAAAGATTAAATATAACGATATATGACTCTATAGATAAAATCGTTGATTCAGTAAAAAATGAAAGTTCAGAAATAGGAATAGTTATTGAAGATGGGTTCCAACAAAATTTAACGAACAATACCAGTTCAGAAATTACAATCTACTCGAAAAATATTGATACATTTTCACAAGCAAAAAGTTTAGCTGAAGATGTTATTGATAATTTTGAGAATGATGAACGAGCAAGTCGTCTATCAAGTCTTAATCTAGATGAAGAGTTCATTAATCCAATCAATATACTTGAGGAAGATCTAACAACTGAGAAAGAAGCAGCTGGATCAATTTTTGGTGGCATTCTTGCCTTCTTCTTCGTTATGTATGTAATTACTGGATCAATGTATCCTGCAATTGACTTAGGTGCAGGAGAAAAGGAAAGAGGGACAATGGAAACATTGGTTTCAACAAATATTTCATCACTAGAAATAATTGTAGGAAAAATGCTATCAGTAACAGCATCTGCTGTTCTGACAGCAACATTCTCTTTATTAGGGTTTATTATTCCAGTCTTAATAATTTTCTTTTTCTATGCTGACTCAATTCCTGAGAGCTTATTTGATACTTTATCGTCTTTAGTAAATCCAATTGCTTTTCTTGGCATCTTTGGATTGATAATTCCACTAAGTATTCTAATGGGAGCATTATTGCTTGCTGTATCTGTCTATTCAAAAAATACTAAAGAGGCTGGCTTACTATTAGGAAATTTGGTTATAGTATTCTTCCTGCCCGCATATATACCTTTATTTAACCCAGGACTAGAACTTGATTTTATAGGTTCAATTATTCCTTGTTATAACTTGGCCTTACTTACAAACTCGTTAATTGCTGAAAATACCAATTGGATGCTTTATCTTAGTGCATTGGGTTCAACAGTCGTTTACTGTTGTATCGCAATATACATTACTTACATTATGTTCGATGATGAAAAAATCATCTTTAGAAGTTAATGGAAGTAATTAATACACCAGTTTCACCATATATTCAAAACGCACCTATAGCATATTGTGCAACTACTCTTGAATCTATTTATGTAGACCCTGGAGACGAAATTGAAAAGCTAATGACCGTAAGTAACGAACTAAATTTAAAGCCTCAATATATATTTATTACGCATGGACATATTGATCATGCCGGTGGAGCTGTAGAACTTGCCAGAGAGCACGATCTTAAAATTATAGGACCACATATAGACGATAAATTTCTTCTTGATGTATTAGAAATACAGGGGCAAATGTATGGAATGAAAGCAGAAAATTTTACTCCTGAAAAATGGTTAAATCATAAAGATAGTATTAGTTTTGGAAATCAAAAATTAGAAATCTTATTGTGTCCTGGACATACACCTGGTCATATTATTGCGGTTAATCATGATGCTAAAAAAGTAATTGGTGGTGATGTTCTATTCAATGGTTCTATCGGTCGGACTGATTTACCACAAGGCAATCATCAAGATTTAATTGACTCAATTAAAAACAATATGTTAACTCTTGATGATGATTATGATGTTTATTGTGGTCATGGACCAAATACAACAATTGGACATGAAAGAGCCACTAATCCATTTTTAATAGATGCTTAACGAAAACTCAATACATCTCATGAATAGGGTTATTAAGTTATCAAAAGATAATCTAAATAATAATAAAGTTCCTATAGCTGCCATTGTGGTTGATAGCTCAACAAATGAAATAATTTCAGAGGCTACGAATGGAGATTCTGTTTTAGATCATGCTGAGATCTTAGTTTTAAAAAAAGCCTTAGATAAATTATCTACAAATCGATTATATGAATGCGATATTTATGTAACTATTGAGCCTTGCCCAATGTGCGCTACTGCTATAGCAAAAACACATATAAGAAGATTGTATTTTGGTGCAGAGGACAAGAAAGGAGGAGGAGTTATTAACGGACCAAAAATATTTAGCCACTCTAATTTAAAAGTGCCGGAAGTTATTTCTCATTGCTTTGCAGAAGAAACTAGTAATCTATTAAAAAAATTCTTTGAGAGTAAAAGAAATTAATAATCTACAGGTATAATCTATCTATGTCTGAATTTGATCTGGTTCTTAAAAATGCCACAGTCTTTTTGCCATCAGGAAGAGAGAATACCGATATTGGAATTAAAGAAGATAAAATTGTCTTTATCGGAGATATAGGCGATTCAAATAATTCTTTGGATTGTACAAATCTTTTTATTTTTCCTGGCTTAATTGATACTCAATGTCATTTTAGAGAGCCCGGTGGTGAACATAAGGAAACAATTCAAACAGGCACTATGTCTGCAGCATTAGGCGGAATAACAGGTATATTCGAGATGCCTAATACAAACCCTCTTACAACAACACCTGAAGCTTTAGAACATAAAATAAGGCGCGGAGTAGACACTGCTTATACTGATTTTGCTTTTTATTTTGGAGGCACTCATGAAAATTCTTCAAATCTACCTGAATGGGAAAAATTGCCAGGAGTATGTGGAATTAAAATTTTTATGGGATCAAGTACAGGAAATCTTCTCTCTGCAACAGATGAAGAAGTTGAAGCTGTAGTTGCTAATGGTAGAAGAGTGATAGCAGTTCATGCTGAAGATGAATTCATAATGAATGAGAATAAAAAAACAATCTTAAAAGATAGCAATGATGTAGGAATGCATTGTAAATGGAGAAATGTTGAAAGCGCTTTAAATGCAACTAGAAGAGTAGTTACTTTAGGAAAAAAACATAATAGACACATTCATGTTCTGCATATTACAACAGCAGATGAGATGGATTTTCTACGTGATAATAAGGACACGGCAACTGTAGAAGTGCTTCCAAATCATTTAACAATGCATGCACCAGAATGTTATGAAGAATTAGGCACGCTAGCACAACAAAACCCTCCTATAAGAGAAAAAGAACATCAAGATGCATTATGGCGTGCTATAGATGATGGTACTGTAGATATAGTTGCATCTGATCATGCTCCACATACACTTGAAGAAAAGTCTGGTATATATCCAGGCACGCCTAGCGGCACTCCTGGAGTGCAAACTTTATTGCCTGTGATGTTAGATCATGCTGCTAATGGAAAGTTAAGTTATGAACGCATTGTTGATCTAATGGCATATGGTCCAAAAAAAGTTCATAAGATTAAGAACAAATGTGCAATAAGAGAGGGGTATGATGCAGATTTTACTGTTGTAGACCCAAACCTTATTCACAAGATTACCAATGAAGAACAAGCATCCAAGTCTGGCTGGACTCCATATAACAGTAAAGAAGTAAAAGGTTACCCAGTAATGACCATAATTAGAGGTAAAGTGGTAATGAAAGATGGAGAACTTTTAGAGCGTCAAGCTAAACCAATAGAATTTCAAATTTAAGGAACAGGATCATGCCCTGAACCACCCCAAGGATGACATCTAGCTATTCTTTTTGTTCCAAGCCATATTCCCTTAATAGGCCCATACTTATCAATAGCTTCAATTGTGTATTGAGAGCAAGTTGGAAAATACCTGCAACTCTGGCCCAGTAAAGGAGAAAGCAATATCTGATATAGCTTAATAGGAATAATGAATATTAAATTAAAGATTTTTAACATTTATTTTTGAAGTGGTGTTTTGACTTCTTGTTTAATAGATTTAATAAATTTATTTAATTCTATAGTTTCTGTCTTTTCACTGCCAAGCCTTCTTACAGAAACTGTTTTATCTTCGACCTCTTTTTTACCTAGAGCTAAAATTATTGGATTTTTAGATACGCTATGCTCTCGAACTTTATAACTTATTTTTTCATTTCTTAAATCCAATAAACATCTAATTCCTTGTTCATTTAATTCATCTGAAATTGATTGAGCGTATTCTTTTGCATCGTCGGTTATAGTTGCTAACACCACTTGATTAGGAGCTAACCAAAGAGGTAGATTGCCACCATAATTCTCAATCAATATACCAATAAAACGTTCAAATGAACCGAGTATAGCTCTATGCATCATTACAGGTATATGCTTATTACCATCTTTGCCAACATATGATGCTTCAAGTCTTTCAGGTAAATTAAAATCAAGTTGCCATGTACCGCATTGCCAATCTCTGCCCAATGCATCAGTTAAAACAAAATCAAGTTTAGGACCATAAAAAGCCCCATCTCCCTCATCTATTTCATATGGAAGTTTAAGATTTTCTATAGCTTTCTTTAAAGATTTCTCAGCTTTATCCCAGACTTTATCTGTGCCAACTCTCACTTCTGGTCTGGTTGAAAGTTTAATTTTAAATGTATTGAAACCTAGATCGCTGTATATATTTGATAAAAGATCTATAAATAAACTAGTCTCTGATTCAATTTGATCTTCAGTACAAAATATATGTCCATCATCTTGAGTAAAACCTCTTACTCTCATTAAGCCATGCATTGTTCCTGAGGGTTCATATCTATGACAAGAACCAAACTCTGCAAGTCTATAAGGTAAATCTCTATAGGATTTTATATCCTGGTTATAGACCTGAACATGACATGGACAATTCATTGGCTTTAAAGCATTAACTCTTTTTTCATTTGCATGTTCTTCATCAATTTCAGTAATGAACATGTTTTCTCTATATTTATCCCAATGCCCTGATTTTTCCCATAATTTTCTATCTACAACTTGAGGAGTATTGATTTCTTGATACTCAGCATTTCTTTGCATTTTTCTTACATAATTCTGAAGTTCAGAATAAATAGTCCATCCTGATGGATGCCAAAAAACCATACCAGGAGCTTCATCTTGAAAATGAAATAGACGCATTTCTTTACCTAATTTTCTATGATCTCTTTTTTCAGCTTCTGCCAACTGATTGAGATATGCTTCTAGTTCCTTTTTGGTATTCCATGCTGTGCCATAGATTCTTGTAAGCATCGGTTTAGTAGAATCACCTCTCCAATATGCTCCAGCAACTTTTGTAAGCTTAAACTCTCCACACATATCTAGATTAGGCAAATGAGGCCCTCTACATAGATCTATAAATCCTGTTTCATCTTGTGTATATAGCTGAAAATCATTTTTTTGCCCTGAGTCAGTTATTATTTCAGCTTTGAAACCTTCATCAAGGCCATCAAACACTTCTAGAGCTTCTTTTTTTGAATGATAGGTTTTAGTAATATTAGATTTTGATTTAATTATCTTTTTCATCTCATCCTCGATTTTAGGCAAATCATCAGATGAGATAGGCTTATTCATAAAAAAATCATAGTAAAAACCATCATCAATAGTTGGACCAATCGCCAATTTTGCATCTGGATATAGGTTTTTTACAGCTAAAGCTAGTACTTGAGCAGCTAGAGTGTGTCGCATTATTTCAAGACCCTCATCTGAGCCTTTAGTGATAATAGAAACTTCAGCCTTATTAGGAAGAATATCACTTAAATCTCTTTGCTCTCCGTCAATGACAACAGCAATTGAATCTTTTGCTAATCTAGCTCCAATTGAAGCAGCTAAATCAAAACCAGTGCTTTTTGATGGAAGTTCTTTGCTAGAACCATCTGGCAGCTTAATTACAATATTTCCCATTCCGTTTTTCCATTAACGTCCTTTATGGACACATTCATTTTACTCAATTTATCGCGAATTTTATCAGCTCTATCATAATCACCTGAATTTCTAGCATCATCTCTTTCTTTAACTAGTTCATTGATTTCATTAACTTGTTCATCTGATAAAGAAAGATCTTGATTTGACCCTTCAAAAATATATTTAAAGGTCGCTATCTCATTTTTTATATTTTCATTAGGCTCTGAGACTAAATCTTGCATTGTCCTAATAGCAAGTGGTGTATTTAGATCATCCATTAATATCTCAGCAATCTTTGAATCAGCATGAAATTTTTCTTCAATTTCTCCATACTTCTTGAAAGCATTTTGTAACTTGACGTAAATATTATGTGATTGATCAAGTAGCTCTTCGCTCCATGGTATAGGTTGCCTGTAATGAGTCGAAAGAAGGGCAAGTCTAACCTCATTACCTTTATATTTTTTTAGTAATTGATCTATATATATGACATTGCCTAAAGATTTAGACATCTTTTCATCTTCAAGATTTAAGAAACCATTATGAACCCAATATTTAGCAAATGATGTTGGATCTTCATTACCATGATAAGCACAGGTTTGTGCAATCTCATTATCATGATGAGGAAACTTTAGATCATTGCCACCAGAATGAATATCAAATGGAATATCTAAGGTTGATTCAGACATAACAGAGCATTCTAGATGCCAGCCAGGCCTGCCTCTACCCCAGGGAGAATCCCATCCAGGATCATCATCAAGTGAAGGTTTCCATAATGTAAAATCATTTGGACTTTCTTTAAAATCTTCAACTTTAACTCTTGAACCAGATTCATGTTCGTCTAGCTTTCTATCTGAAAGGCAACCGTAATTTGGAAATGATGAGACTCTAAAAAGCACATTACTGTCCTTTTCATAGGCATTATCAGAAGCAATAAGCTTTTCAATGTAAGCTATCATGTCATCGATATAATCAGTAGCAAAGGGCTGAATATCAGGTTTAGAAATGCCTAAGAGCGCTGTATCTTCTTGATATTGATTAAAGTACTTGGTCGAAATATCTTTGATGGATAAATTCTCTTCTTTAGCAGCGTCTATTATTTTGTCATCTATGTCAGTGATATTGCATACATAAGTAACTTTGCTATAGATGCCTTTTAAAATTTTTGCTAAAAGATCTGCTGATATGAAGGCTCTAGCATTACCTATGTGAATCTTGTTATATACGGTTGGCCCGCAAGCATAAAATTTTATGTGATTGGGATCATTAGGAATGAACTCTTCCTTTTTCTTAGAAAGACTATTGTAAATTCTAAGCATTTATTCTCCGTAATATCCTGCAGTATTTCCTGGATGTTCAGAGACCTCTACAGATAATACTTTTACATTATAGCCATTTAACTTGAAATGATTATCTAAAAACTTAAAAGTCATTTCTGCAAACCTCTCACAACTTATTTCAGGGACCTCTACAATTTTTGCAATTTTATTATTTTCCAATAATTTTATTTCATCAATATGAGGGTCATTTGCCGCAACTAGAAGGGTGTGGTCAAAATGATCTCGTAACCAGTTTTCTAAAAAACTAAAATTACCAAAATCGTATACCCAATTTTTCTTATCTAGTTCATTGGCACCTAAAGTTATGATAAATCCCAGACTGTATCCGTGAATATAGCTGCAGTGAGAATCTGCCGACCACTGCCTAAAAGCGCAAGAGAAACCCTTGTCATGACCATATGTCTTAACTACTTTATAAGTACTCATTTATTAGATCTCTTAATTGTTTAAATGGTAATCCATTGATTGCCTCAAGGCTCCCAATAACTTCTTTATGAAGTTTATATCCATTTTCTTCGAACTTATAGGATGCACATGAATTTAAGGGGCTATCAAGCTCCACATAGTTTTTTATTTCAGCAGCAGTTAAATTTTTCATAGTCAAAGTGCATATAGCAGTATATTTGTTAATTACCTCGCTATTCTTCACAAAAACGTAAGACCCTATTAGATGATGTGTATTTCCTGAAAGTATTTTTAAATTATTAATTGCCTTAGTTACTGTTAATGGTTTTTCAAAAATATCATTATTGAAGATACATATTTGGTCACAACCCAAAATTATATTCTCTGGGTATATGGTTGATAAGCTTTGTGCCTTAGCCTCAGCCAAAAAGTAACTTAGTTGTCTTGGATCAACTAAAGTAGAATTTTCTTTTAGTTCGTCTTCATTTATTAAGGGCTTCTCACAAATATAAGGAACATCATACTTAGAAAGAATTTCTTTTCGAATCTGTGATGAAGATGCAAGAACTAATGGCTTCAAGTGTCCTAGAATTTGGGCAGATTAATGAAACTTAAGAATTCATTTCTTGTTCTTGGATTATCATTAAAAACGCCACGCATAGCACTAGTCACTGTTGATGATTCAGGCTTGTTTACTCCTCTAGTAGTCATGCACTGATGAGATGCATCAATTACAACTGCTACACCTTTAGGTTGAAGGACATTTTCAATGGCATTTGCAATTTGTGCAGTCATTTTTTCTTGAATTTGTAATCTTTTTGCAAATATATCAACCACTCTTGCTAATTTACTTATACCTACGACTCTATTATTTGGTATATATGCAATATGTGCTCTTCCTATAATTGGCACCATATGGTGTTCACAATGTGACTCAACACCAATATCTTTTACTAATACCATCTCATCGTATCCTTCTACTTCCTCAAATGTTGTTCTTAAGATTTCTTCTGGATCCTGTTCATAGCCAGCAAAGAATTCTTTATAGGCTCTAGCTACTCTATCAGGCGTGCCTACCAATCCTTCTCTATCAGGGTCATCACCGGCCCATAACAGCAATTTTCTTACAGCTTCATGGACTTCTTTTTCTGTCGGTTTGCTCATAAAGGCTTATTATAACTACAAGAATGTCTTTTCTGTAACTATTTAAACGGGATTTCTATAAATTCAAGTAGATTTTTTTCTTCATCTCTTAAAACAATATTCATATTTGCGCTAGTGAATTCGATTACACCATAGTTATGAATCGTATGTGTTTCACCAAGTAATAGGGTGTCTGTCTCTGGATAAGGTGGAAGACCACGATTTAATGATGAGGCTGTTATTTCAATAAGATTTCCTTTCTTATAAATACCTCCACGGTGCCTATCCCCACTAACGATCAACACTGTTGAATCTAGTTTTTCAAGCATAGAAATAAGCTTCGTTCTTTCATGTGGAAAATTAGACCATTTTTCAAATCTATGTTCTGTAGCTAATAATTGAATTGATGTAGCTAAAATCAAAATATCATGAGGTTGTAAAAGCTCACCTTTTAGCCAATTCCATTGCTCTTTGCCTAAGATTGTTGAAGTAGGGGCAGTATTTTTTTGATAAGCGCCATCTTTTTTAATTAAGTCACTCCGAAAATACCTAGTATCAAGCCCTATAATAAGTACTTTTTTATCTGAAATTGATTTTGTAGTGCTGAAATATATCCCTTCTCTTGATCTTCTTTTATCAGAATCAGGAATATTCCAAAAATTATTAAATAATTCTTGCGATTGGGATCTATATTTATATGATGCTCCTCCATCATTTAAACCAAAGTCATGATCATCCCAAATAACGAGAAGCTCAGTCTCTTTTAGCCATGCAGGCATAATCGAACTAAAAAGTTCATAAGACTGCTTTAAATAGTCTAATTCCCCACTTGGAATATCCCCATAAACGTTATCGCCTAAAAAAAAGAATGCATCTAAGTTCTCGTCTGCAAGTGCATCCCACGCCGGTGTAGGATAATTTTGGTTATTACACGAACCTAAGCCTATTTTGTACTGAACCTCAGCAGTAACTAAGTTAGAAAATATGAAAACAAGGAGAAAATTTATTAGTTTCATTAATGATAAATTGTAACACTTACATTGAATTAACTTAGACAAGAAAACTAAAAGATTGTATATTATTTAGCTCGTTTGCGACCATAGTATAACGGCTATTACGAGGCCTTGCCAAGGCTTAGATTCGAGTTCGATTCTCGATGGTCGCTCCACTACAGAGGCTAATTTCTCTGAAGAAACTGTTTTGTTATAGAACAGGTTTGAACAGAAAATACAGTTTCACCATTTATAGATCCAGTGAAAATATTATCAATTTTACTTAGATTGATTACTCCAACAATTTCATTATTACCATGCCCCCAATTAATAAAGTCATCACTTTCATCAATTTTTTGATGTTTTACAGAAGGCTCACCACCAGGATAATTAAAATAAGTAAGATAATTTTCTCTTTTATTTATATAGAAAGTCATATCAGGGGAAGTGCAGTTACCATCTCTACTATTGACATCGTAGTAATGATGAGGAGTAAATAAACCTGATAAAGCACCATAAAAACCAATGACTATGGCCATTAATATTAATATTACATATAGAATTCTTTCGCCCTTCACTTTCTACTGAAATGCCTTTGCGACACAAGCAGTGGCTATTCCGACAAGTTTCTCATTAGCCGCAATTATTTGAATTTGTTCAAATTCAGAAGCACCTAACATTTCCATGCTTAATAAACCTAATTCAACGTATGTAAATTGATTTGCTACACCATGTGTAGCACAACCACAATATTCAAATTGAAAGCCAAGCATTTGATCGAACTCGGGAACAACTTCATCTACGCAACCTTCAAAGAAACTTTTAAGTAAAGTTTTATCTTCGATTTCACCATCACTAAAAAATGAAATTAATAGTATTAATAATATCTTCTTCATTAAATTAGAATAACAAAGAGTAAACATTTGTCATTATTTAGGTAACAATATAAATATGTTATTTAATTAAATTGGAGTTAATCATGATTAAGAAATTTTTTATTCTATTTTTATTTATATCTTTAAATTCATACTCTCATACAGTAAAAGAAGGTGATATGGATGGTTCATGGCGAGCAATTGAGGCTTTCATTAATGGTGAAGAACAAGAAGTTGTTGATGGTTTAATGGTTGCAACTGAGGGCTATATGTCTGTTAATTGGACAGCAGCTGATGGCAATAAATATTTCAATTACTCATCCTATGAAATCAATAATGGTGCAGTAAGTGTAGAAATTTTAAATCACACGCTAGATCAATATATAGGCGCTAAATTTACTCATAAACCCAATTTTATGGGCGACAAGAAATCCTATATAACAACTTTTACTTGGGACGATGTTGAGTATACACATAGATGGGAAAAGATGAGTTGTGCATACGAAAAATGCGCACGTATTTCAGATTTTAGAGATTAATATTAATGGTAAATATTGGTGACTTACGTGCTAGTTATGAACGTATTTCTAACTATTTAGTTGAAACACCAATACTTTCATCTGGTAACCTTAATAAAAAATTTGAAGCAAATATTTTCCTTAAGAATGAAGTAGATCAATTAACAGGTTCTTTTAAAATTAGAGGAGCATTATCTGCTCTAAGTCACCTAAAAAGTCATGGTGTTGAAGGTGTAGTAGCTTTTTCGTCCGGAAACCATGCTCAAGGTGTTTCCAAAGCTGCACAGATCTTTGATATGAAGGCAATTATTGTGATGCCAAAGGATGCGCCGAAAAATAAAATTGAAAAGACCAAAGGAAATGGTGCTGAAATTGTACTCTATGAGAGACATGTGCAAAGTAGAGAAGAAATTGCAGAACAAATAGCAAAAGATAAAGATTACCCTCTAGTAAGACCGTTTGATAATCAGCAAATTATTGCAGGGCAGGGCAGTTTTGGTTTAGAGGCATGCGAGTTTTTTCTTGCTAATGATATCAAACCAGATATTGTCTTATCGTGTACATCTGGCGGTGGCCTAGTTGCAGGAACTAGCATAGCTTTTAAACATTACTTTCCTGATACAGAAATTTACCCAGTAGAGCCTTTAACTTGTAATGACACGCAAATATCATTAGAAAATAAAACTAGAACAGAAATAAAGAATCATATTCCAACTATTTGTGATGCTTTAGAAGTGGAGATACCAGGAAAGCTGACCTTCCCTATAAACCTTCAAAATTGTAAAAAGGGATTAGCCGTTTCTGATAAAGAAGTCTGTCAAGCTATGAAGTATTTGTATGAGGAATTCAATGTAAAGAGTGAGCCAAGTGGTTGTGTGAGTCTCGCTGCTATTCTTTCTAACAAGATCGATGTCAGAGAAAAAAATGTTCTAGTTACTATATCTGGTGGCAATGTTGATGCAGATAGTTTTGATAAATATATAGACTCAGCTTAAAAACTTATATAACAAATATAAAAATGTTCCAATTGACAAAACTATTACCAGAATCACTCCTAGCGCATAGGTGATTTGCATAGCTTTGTCTTCTGGCCTAAACAATTTCTATTTGGTTATATCTTTATAAATAATGCCTTCTTTCATAACAAAGACAACATTTTCCATGACTGAAATATCTTCTAAGGGATTACCTTCAACAGCAATTATATCTGCGATCTTACCTTCTTCCAAAGAGCCTAATTCATCTGAGATTCTGAGTAATTTTGCTGTTTCCATGGTTGCTGATTTAATTGCTTCCATTTCGTCCATACCATATTTGACCATGTATACAAATTCTTGCCAGTTCGTACCATGCGCTTGCACACCAACATCAGTACCAAATGCAATTTTGACACCTCTATTATAAGCTTTGCCAAAGGTTGCTCCGATCTGTGGCCCAACAGTAGCAGCTTTAGGTCTGACAATTTCAGGGAAATAGTTATCGATTTTAGATTTTTCTGCAACAAATTCTCCAGCAGAGATTGTAGGTACATAATAGGTGCCTCTCTCAATCATGAGATCCATAACTTCTTCGGTCATAAAAGTACCATGCTCAACTGAATCAACTCCTGCTAAAACAGCTCTTTTCATGCCTTCAGGACCATGTGCATGAACGGCAACCCAAAAACCATAATCTTTTGCAGCTTCTACAACAGCTTCAATTTCCTCTTCTGTAAATTGAGGGTTGTCTCCTGATTTAGCTACACTAAGAACACCACCAGTCACTGTTAATTTTATTCCATCAGCACCATCTTTATATCTTTGTCTTACGGCAGTAAATGCCTCATAAGGACCATTAATTACACCATCCTCAGGTGTAGGGTACTCATATTCATCGGCACTCATACCATTAGTTGGATCGGCATGACCACCAGTTGTAGCTATACTTTTACCAGCAGCAAAAATTCTGGGACCCACGACTTGTTTAGAATTTATAGTATCTCTTAAGCTAATAGCTACTAAACCGCTATCACCAACTTGTCTCACAGTGGTAAAGCCTGCATCAAGAGTTATTACTGCATGTTTTGCAGCTAATATAGCCACAGTTTCTCTTTCCACTTTCACTGGTCTTTCTGCTTTTGATTGGTACTCCCCACCAAAATGAACATGCATATCCATTAAACCTGGCATGACGGTATAAGACTTAAGGTTTATATATTCATATCCAGCAGGGTTTAAATATCCCTTAGAAATGGATTTAATCTTCCCATCATTAATTATGATGGTTGAATTTGTCTTTGAGTCATTTGATACACCATCAATATAAACAGATGTATGAATCAGGGTTTCAGCATTAAGCTGAAAAATAACTAATGTTAAAAGTAATAAAAATCTCATCTTTTTCTCTTAAGTTCTTATAATTAAACCATGATAAGACATTTTAGTCAGTTATTGGCAATAACCTTATTTTTGATATCTTGTTCTGCTGATGAGATTAATAAAACTGAAACTGAAGTAATTAGTGACTCTTATTTCTTTCAAAAGAAGGTCTTTAATGTAAATCTTTATAGCTGTATATCAAGAAGTGATAGATTTAGTGCTAACCACCTTATTACCTATGACCGCCTTAATCAGATTAGATTATCTGAAATAGTAGATGATAAAGAAGAAATTGAAGGATGTACTTTAGAATCATTTAGATTAAAAGAACTTACCCCTAATTATTCATACCTCCTAAACAACTCTTTTTTATTGGAAAGTTCCATATGTACTTCACTAAGTGATGAAAATCTAGAATCTAATCTTGAACCGTACATGTCAACTCTTAAGCGAGAGGAAATTAAAGTCTGGACGGGAATAACTGATATCAATGAAAATACTTTTTTATGGGTTAATGTTTGGCAATCTGAGGAATCTAGAACAGAATTTATGAGCTATTGGCTAGATACAAGGAAATCTGGCATTTTAGCTAACGATTTAAGAAATATAGCCTATTGTCAGACTCCAGAGATCTTAATGTTTCTTAAATAATATATAAGCTCTATAATATATGGCGCTGCGACTGTGGTGTTAATGGCTAGCACAAAAGCCTTCCAAGCTTTTGGTATGGGTTCGAATCCCATCAGTCGCTCCAGTTTTTGTATAATATTCACATGTTAAATTTTCAAAAACAAGATTCTTTGCAAACTCTTCATGAAGGATTGCTGGAATTTTATTCAATAAATCCACATTTTAGAGAATTAGTTGAAAAAGATAGCCCAAACGCCATGGTTTTCAAGGAACATGACTATACACATGTACTTTTTGGCTTAGGCACATCCATTGAAGAAGAATCTATATTAGATACATATGTAATTTGGGGCATGAAATTTAACTGGGGAAAGATTTTTGATTTTTATAAAGATCCAGAATACAAAGAAGTTATTGGTGATATTGTCACTAAACATGGCGGCTACTGGGGCATATTAAAAATATATTTAGGGTTAATGTGGGTAAAAATGAAAGTTTTTTCTAGATGCATGAAAATGACCAAGAGGTGGAATTATCATGATATTTCTGAAGATGTTCTTAATACTCCTTTACGAGATTTAAGAAGGGAATACAACATTCAATTAATCCCTTTAGAAGAAATACCAATCGGTCGATACGTTTCTGAATAAAAAAAGGGCATATTTCTATGCCCTTAATCGAGTGAGGATGTCGATATTAACTTTGACTATAAGAAATAGAAAAAGTTCAATTTTTTTCTACATGTATTGTTCTTGTTGGATAAGCAAAGTCTGAACCATTATTTTTAACTATTCTCATTATCTCCATAATTAGCTCTTCTCTAGCAACACAATAATCATGCCACTGAGTAGACTTTGTAAAACAATTTACAAGAACATCAATACTGGAGTCATTAAAGTCTGTAACTCTAATTGTTGATTGGACTTGATCTGCATCGACTAAATTAGTGTTTTTTTCTATGTAAGATTCAATATCTTTTCTAATTGCCATAATAGTCTCTGGAGTTGTCTCATAAAGTAGCCCAACATGGAATCTAATTCTTCTAAAAGGCATCTCAGAGAAGTTAATTATCTCTGAATCACTTAATACAGAGTTAGGAACATAAATTGGCGCCTTATCAAATCTTCGTATTAGTGTGGATCTGAAATCTATTTTTTCAACTGATCCTTCAGCTACGCCTTCAATATTTATCCAATCGCCTTGTTTAAATCTTTTTTCTCCAATGATAAGTAATCCACCTATTAAATTTTTAAAGAAATTCTGAGCACCTAGTGCTAAAGCAACGGAGAATAGACCTAAACCTGCAATAATAGATGCTGCATCAACACCCCATAGCTCAAGTACACTAACTATTCCAAGTAAGTAAAAAACTAATTTTAATGTTCTAAATATCCAGGCTCTTAAGGTTGTAGATAAGAAGTCATATTTTTCACCTATAAAGTCTCTTAGTGGATCGGTAGTATCTGCAATAGACCAAAAAATAGCTATATAAAAATAACTTTTAATTAAAAGGTCAGCATAGGTATTGTAGGTTTCTGTTAGCGGTAAAGCTTGAACCATAGCATATAAACCAATACCTAAAGGAATTAGTGTTAGTGGCTTCTTAAGTGTTTTAATAAAAGTATCATCATGTTCGGTTTGACTATGACTAGCAAAACTCATAAGTGCTTTAAAAACTAATGTGCGTGCAATGATGATAGCTGCAGCTGTAAGTCCTGCAATAACAGCAAGATTTATAGCTAATTCTTCATTAAATAGATCTAAATTCATTTTTTACTCGATATTCCTATAGACATGTAGTCATCCGATCGAGGATCACTCACACCTATTAATTTATCATTTTCAATCATTATAGATGATGTTATACCGTTACTGTAATCATAGTTGGGTGGTCTTTGTTTTAAAGTAAAGCCAAGGGCAATTAATTCGTTCATTAACTTTTCATCAAAATCTTCATACATGAGTGTTTCTGGTTTCCATTGATGATGATATCTATAAAGATGTACAGAATCCTCAGGACTCAGACCAAATTCATAATAATTTAAAATTATTTGCAAAACGGCTGTAATTATTCTTGACCCTCCCTGAGCACCTGTAACTAAAATAGGCTTTTCATTTTTAAATACTATTGTCGGTGTCATGGAACTTAGAGGTCTTTTCATGGGTTCAATCTTATTTGCTTCATTGCCCAATAATTCAAAATAGTTGGGTTGATTGGGAGATGCAGAAAAATCATCCATCTCATTGTTCAATAATAATCCGGTATTTTTTATTACAACTCCAGAACCATAAGCGGTATTTAGGGTCGTTGTAGTGCTAACAGCATTTCCATACTTATCTACAACAGAATAGTGTGTGGTATTTTCTTTAATCTTTAAATTTTGAGGATCAAAATGGCTTGAGTCACTTGTTTTGGAATCATTAACTTTAAGAAGCAGTTCTTTAGCAATATTTTTATCTAAAAATGCTTCCATTGGCACAGGATAAAAATCTGGGTCAGCTAAATGAATAGATCTAAGTGAGTAAGCAATTTGCATAATCTCACTAATTTTTAAAATATTTCCAGCGGTATGTGGTTTGGTTCTATCTAATTCAATGTTTTCAATCATGTTGAACATTAACGCCAATAAAAGTCCACCAGAAGACGGAGGAGGCATAGTTACGACTTTCAGATCTTTATACTGAAACTCAATTGGTTGTCTAAATTTAGCTTTATAGTTTTGCAGGTCTTTTAAAGTAATTAATCCATCATTATTCTTCATATCTGAATGAATTTTTTGAGCAACACTTCCTTTATAAAAACCAGCTGGGCCAAATTTAGCCACTAGTTTTAAGGTATTTGCTAAGTCCTTTTGAACTAGAAGCATGCCTTCTTTTAATGGCTCACCATTACGAAAAAATATTTCCTGTCCATTAATTGTCTTGCTTAACTTTCTTCTATTAGTTTCTTTGTCTAACGAGTTTGCAAGAGTGGTTGTCACTTCAAATCCATTCTCAGCTAAGTCAATTGCTGGCTCTAATAATATCTTCCATGGAAGAGAACCAAACCTTTGATGAGCTATATAAAGACCATAAACAGTACCCGGTACACCTGAACTTAAATATGATTCTAATGCAAGCTTTCTATCTACTTCCCCATCAATGATAAACATATCTTCTGTAGCTGCTTTTGGGGCCATTTCTCTATAATCAAGAGCATAATTTAGCTTTGATTCTGAATCATGAATTATCATGAAACCACCGCCGCCAATAGGGCTTGCTTGTGGTAATACTACTGACAGCGCAAAAGAAATAGCAATTGAAGAATCAATTGCATTACCACCTTTTTTTAATATTTCATTTCCGACTCTCGAAGCTAAAAAATGCCTAGTAACGACCATAGATTCATTAGATTCAACAGTCTTACCTTCATCAACTATTTCAGCTCGGGCTAATGTGAGAGGTAACAATAAAACTAATAAAAAAATTATTCTATTTACCATAAAAAACCTTTCTTTTTCATAGTCTTTTGAGTCCAGTCTTTTTCTAATAGTTCCTCAAATCTATATGCATTGTTAGGATTTGCTATCCTTTTATTCTTTATATCAATACCACTAAAATCTCTGTAATCATTTAAATTTCTTTCAGAACCAAGACCGTAGGATCCTTTAAGTTTCCCCTTAATAATTTCTTCAATACGTATTTTACTTTTTCGTTGTAGCTCTAGCCATTTAATAGTTCTATTTTTATCTTCTTCTTCGTTCCAATGCATAGGCCTAGTAAATTGATCTGAGTCATTAACATAACAATGAAATATCGGAATTTTAGGAATATGGAAGATATCAAATCCTCTAGTAAATAATCGGATAGCTAAACTCGTTTCTTCTCCTTCAAAATATAAATGTGGATCATAGGGAACATTTTCTACAAACTCTTTAGTTGAAAATAAGAAACCTGCGGATAATAAAAATCCTTTGTATATTTGTTTTGATTCAGTTGGCATGCCTTTCTGCATAGAAAAATACCCATCTTTAAAAACTTTATCTTCATCAAGCACCATGACATGTGTAGAGGAGTCATTCTCTTGATTTTTTTTAAAGACTTTTTTGTCAAAATCAATGACTTCAAAACCTCTAGGATAGGCAGAAATTACAGGTTTATCGTGATTTTTTTTTATAGTATTAATGTAATTTAGTAAATATTCATCCCAGTCTTTTTCAAATAATGTATGTGAATCAATCTGCAAAAAATAATCTTCATCTTTCATTAATGTCTGAGCCAGAGATCTAGCCCAACACGGACCTCGAGCTGCTTCAGGATCAAGGTGAGTATAAGTAATTTGTTTTGACAATTTAGATTTAGAAAAGTCTAATTTAAAGTCACACTGATCAACTATTCCAAATGTAAGATTATCTTTATATTTAGCTGCAGAGTAGGCACTATGAATTGTCACAGGTAACAACTTGTCTTGATACGATGCAATTGATATAAAAATTTTCATTAGTGTTTAGTTATAATTTCGCTGTTTTGAATTTTATCAATATCATAGCCAACTTGACCTGATATCTCTTTTATTAGGTCTTTAGGATCTCTTTCAAATACAACTAGAGGATCTATATCTAATATTAACCAACTATTTTTTGATACTTCATAATCTAGTTGACCTGCATCCCAACCACAGTAACCCAAGGCTAATCTATATTGATCATTAAATTTACCCTGGCCGATAGACTTTAGTACATCGATACTTGAAGTTAGATTTAAGCCTTTTTCAACACAAAGGGATTCTTTTTCGTCCGCCTGATTATGGATTACAAATAATTTATTAATATCAACAGGACCACCATTTAAAATATGTTTCTGGTCTTTGGAGGTTTTTATATCTAATGATTTAAATATTTTTTCTTCGCTTATTGGAATAATTTTATTCATAACCACGCCTAATGCTCCATTCTTATTATGTTCAAATATATATACCAAACCGTTATAGAAATAATCATTTTGATTTTTCTCTTGGAAAAAGAGGAATTTGTTCACAAAGAAATTTTCTTCTGACATAATCTTAGTTTAAGGTTTTCCATAAATTTTTAATATGCCCGAGACAAAGATAACAACAGAAACGAATCTAAAGGCCGCTTTTGCTGAACTAAGAAAAACAAACCCATTATTCGAACTAGAAAATCGTAAATTAGTTAATGGCATTGAATACAATGTTTTTAAAAGTGCTCCCAAAACGCTTAGAGATCTTTTTGATGTAATACATCTTTTACATGGAGATTTTCCAGTCCTTCTTGATGAAGGTAAACAGCTTAGTTATCTGGAAACAATGGCTAAGGCTAAAAATCTTGCTAATTACCTTACAGATAGAGGCATTAAACCTGGTGATAGAGTTGGTATATGCATGCAAAATTGTGCTGAGTGGATTATTGCTCATTTAGCTATTTCTGGTCATGGAGCTACTTCCGTTCCCTTGAATTCATGGTGGCGAGAAGAAGAACTTAAATATGGAGTGGAACATAGTGAGGTAAAAATTATCTTCCTTGATACAAAAAGATATGAATTCATTAAAGACTTACCTGTTGAAAAAATTATTATTGGTGATGATCAAATAGATGGATGCACGAATTTCTCATCTACAGTTGAGGGAAGCTGTGATTCATGGCCAGAGCTTAATGCTAATGATGAAGATGTAAATGTAATACTTTACACATCTGGAAGCACAGGCATGCCTAAAGGAGTAATGCTTTCTCATTTATCTGTTATTAATGCACTTTTTGGATTTTATACCTTTGGGGAACTAAGAGGATTGATCCATCAGGAAGAGCTATTAGACGTTGAGAATGCATCAATTCTCTTAAATGTTCCTTTGTTTCATGTAACTGGTTTGATTACTCAGTTTTTATTATCAATGTTGGCAAAAAGAAACATAATACTTATGCGTAAGTGGGATGCAACTGAAGCTCTCGAGTTAATTACAAAACATAAAGTAACTAATTTAAGTGGTGTCCCAGCTCAATCCTGGGACTTGCTAAACCATCCAGAAGTGGATAATTATGATTTAAGTTCTTTAACTGATATTGCAGCTGGAGGTGCTGCAAGACCAGAAGAACAGGTTATAAATCTAGATAAGAAATTTAGCATTCCTCAGAGTTTTGCATGGGGTATGACTGAAACAACGGCAATAGGAACTCTATTAAGAGGTAATGATTACTTAGAGAGACCAAACAGTGCTGGTTTATGTGTGCCTGATTTAACAGAGATAGGAATAATTGATGAAAAGTGGAATTTTTTAGATGCAGGTCAAATCGGAGAGATGGTATTTAAATCTCCAACAAATACTATTGGGTATTTAAAAAACCCTGAAGAAACTAATAATACAATTAAAGATGGCTGGCTTAGGACAGGTGATCTTGGATACCTCGATACTGATGGTTATATCTTCATAGTAGATAGAAAAAAAGCATTAATTATTAGAGGCGGAGAAAATATTTCATGCCTTGAAGTTGAAAATGCACTGGACAAATATAATGGAATTATTGAATCCTGTGTGTGTGGGATATATGATGAAAAATTCGGAGAAGTAGTGGGCTCATATATATATGCTGAAGAAGAACTTGATATAGAATTAATAAAAGAATTCCTCTCGAAATATTTAGCCAATTATAAAGTCCCTGAGATATTTATATTTACAGATAAACCTTTACCAAGAATCGCTTCAGAAAAACTTGATAGGGTTGGAATTAAGGAATTACTTGCTAAGAAATAATATGACTAATAGCGTAAAAAAATCTATCTATATTGTTGAAGATGAACCAGATATAAGAGAAACACTTTCATACAATCTAATCCAAGAAGGTTTCATAGTTTCTGAATTTCCTGACGCAGAATCATGCCTTAATAAATTAAATCACACAAAACCTGATTTAGTTATTCTTGACCTTATGTTGCCAGGTATGTCAGGCCTTGATTTATGCAAAATAATTAAGAGTGATAAAGGGCTAAAACATTTGGCTATCATTATGCTCACAGCTAAAGGAGAAGAAGTCGATAGAATTTTAGGGTTCGAGCTTGGTGCAGATGATTACGTTACAAAACCCTTTAGTGTTAGAGAACTAATATTAAGAGTTAAAGTAATATTAAAAAAACATGGCGAACCAATTGAAGAAAACGAATTAATAGAGTTTGGATCAATTAAATTAAATCTCGACGCTCATGAGGTTTTAATTAATGATGATGAGGTTATTCTTACCGCATTAGAATTCAAACTTCTCAAACATCTAATTCAAAGAAGGGGTAGAGTTCAAACTAGGGACCAGCTTCTTGGTGATGTATGGGGTTATAGCTCAGAAGTTACTACAAGGACTGTTGATACCCATATAAAGCGACTCAGAGAGAAACTTGGCCAAGTTGGTAACTATATTCAAACTATAAGAGGTGTTGGGTATAGGCTAAATAACCAAAGTTAATGCGTTCATTTATTTCCCGAATAAGAGTTTCTAGAATTTTTTTATTGTCAGTAACATTTCTGACATTTGTTATCTTCTTCATATCAACAATCTTTTCAACTTTTATTTATAACAATACAAAACAACAATTAATTGAGTCGTTATATATTCAAGCTAAGGCAATAGATAAATTAATCCCTGCATTAGATGATCTACCGCTGAATAATTTTGACTCTATTGCTAATAAACTAGATATTGAAGGGACTAATCAAGAAAAACTGCGGGTTACAATTATTGATGAAAATTGGGTTGTAATAGGTGACTCATTTCTTTCCAGTGAAGATCTAAGTGATATTGAAATTCACTCGCCAGATACACGTTTAGAGATTAAAAATGCTTTACTCGATAAATATGGTACAACAACACGAATAAGTGAAACTACAGGTGATGAACTTATCTATGTCGCAATCTTAAGAGATCCAAACGATAGATCAAAAGGGTTAATTAGAGTAGCCTTACCTTTTAATTATTACACCTCAATTTTTAATTTTTTTATCTACCCCTTCGTTATTCTATTAATTCTAGTGATAGCATCTTCAAGCTTCCTATCATTTAACGTCCAGAATGATCTAAGAAAAAATCTGGATTCTTTATTGAGAAACACTCAAAAGGCTCTTAAAGGAAAAAGAATCAAAGAAAGTCTGGGAAAAAAAGATACGCAAATTGGTTCAATAGAAGATGCTGTAAACGATATTTCAATAAGATTAAACAATGAGATCCAACAGACCGTCGAACAGCGAAAAGAATTTGGTAATGTTTTAGATAATGTCAATCAGGGTGTAATTATCTTTAATAAAAACTTTAAAGTACGCTTTTCTAACGATATCGCTTTAGAAATGTTTGGAAAACATGAATTCTTTTTAAATGAAAAAATAAAATCAAAAAAACTACTAAAAATTAACAAATTACTAAAATCAACCAAAGATAATTTGTCTGCTGAGAGCGAATTATCAATAAAGCTGTCTGGTGAAGATAGAAATTTTCTTCTCTCAGCTACTAAAATGGAAACAACCAACGAATACATATTAGTAATAAATGACATTTCATCTCTTAGAAAATTAGAAGAGCTCCGAAAACAATTTGTTACAGATATATCTCATGAGATAAAAACACCTATTTCTGTAATTAGAGCCAATTCTGAGACTTTATCTAGTACTGGAGCAATAAAAGATCCTAAATTAGCAGAAAAGTTTTTAAATTCTATCCTTAATAATTCAGAGCGCTTGAGTGAAATGTTGGACGACTTATTAGAATTAGAAAAAATTGAATTTGGAGGACTGGTATTAAATAGAAAAAAATTTAATGTTAGTGATCAGATAGACCTAATTTTAGAATCACAGCAAGCTTTAGCAGACGAGAATGAAATTACTATCACAAATTACATCGATAAAAATATCTCACTAAAAGTAGATAAAGATTCTTTTACTACAATTTTTTCAAATTTAATTAATAACTCTATTAAATATTCACGAGCAAAAGGAAATATTGATCTAAAAGCAATAGAAAATAAAAGTGCATTAATAATATCAATTGCAGATGAAGGCTTAGGCATAGAAAAACAGTATCTAAACAAGGTATTTAATCGGTTCTATCGAACACCAAAAGCACGCGCTAATACTAAGGGTACGGGGCTAGGGCTATCACTTGTAAAACAACTAGCTTCAAGAATGAACGCTGAAGCTGAAATTGAGTCAAAGATAGGGAAAGGTACAACAGTTTTTGTCACCTTTCCTACTTAATAGTAAAATTAATACATGAATAGAAGCGACATTATTAGATTAACAATATTTTCATTTTTTCTTATTTTGATTCTATTTTTTTATTACAACATTGGTTTTCTAACATTTAGTAATGCAAATATTGATGAGGAGCTGCCAACTCCTGTTAAAGAAGAAAAAATTACTACATCCCAGAACATCGGTTCAATTGATAGTGCAACTCAATTAACCTTAGGGTTTGAAATAGTAGGAATCAGAGGTAACAACCCAGATAGTACAATCATAATCTTAGATAAGGATCAATATAGGTTAATAGAGCAGGGGTCAAATGTAACTCAACAAATTACCTTTTCCCATACAGACGGATCTAGAGCATATTTTTTTGATGGCAATAACTATACTTTTCTTGATATCATAGGTTCAGAGAAATCTTTTGATCAAAATAGAATAGATCTAATACAGGAATAATATGTTTTTAAAGAGATTAATAATTGCGGTATCTTTGTCTCTAACGCTAACAGCGCAAGACCAGAATATTTTTTATAAAGATGCCGATATTAAAACTTTTGCTCAAGATATAGCATTGTTAACAGATAAAACTATTATTCTTGATCCTAGAGTAAAAGGTTTAATAACAATTTATTCAGATGCCCCCTTAAATTCAGATTCTATTTGGGAGGTCTTCCTTTCCACAATGGAAGTTCAAGGTTATAACGTTTTAAAAGATGGAGACATCTATAGAGTTATACCATCACAAGAAGGTGTGAAGAACTTCTCTGAAGATGGTGATTTTCAAGGCTCAATTGGATCAGAAGTAATCAAATTAAGATTTTCTAGTGCAAAAGATATAGTAAATGCTGTTAAACCAATAGTTGGCGTTAGATCTTATATTGTAGCTTTAAACAATGATAGAGAAGTACTTATCTCCGATGATGCAGACAATATAAAACGAATTAAAGACATAATAAGAAATTTAGACTCTGAGCTTGATACAAGTATTTCTGAATTTAAATTAAAAAATTTATCAGCAATTGAAGCACTAAGACTTATTAATTCATTGAAGACAGACCCTAATACACGATTTGATAAATTAGCTGTAGCAACTTTTCAAGGCTCAAATAAATTAATATTTAGCGGTCCATTAGAAATAGTAATCCGAGCCAAAAGAGTTTTATCACAGTTAGATCTAGATAATAATTTAAATGAAAATACAAAAGTAATTTATCTTAACTATTCTAAAGCAGAAGATATATTACAAATTCTTACAGATGTTTCTGCCTCTTTTAATCAAGAAGAGAACGTTGATTATAAGACTGTTATTACATCTCATGAGGAAACAAATTCAATAATCATTAGATCAAATCCTCAGTCCATTAAAACTCTAACTTCAATAGTCGAGCAATTAGATATAAGAAGACCTCAAGTTTATGTTGAAGCAATTATAGTTGAGATTTCTGATGAATCTGCTAGAGCCTTAGGTGTAGATACAATATATTCCGGAGATTCTACAGGAAATACACCAATTGCATTAACAAGATTTCCTACAACAACAAATCCAGATTTATTGTCGATTGTAGGATCTGCTGATGATAATACTGATATTGGCTCTTCAACTGGTGCTGCTTCATCTATTCTTAGCACAAGAGGTTTTGTTGCGGGGTTAGGAAACTTTACCGATGGAGAGGATAATTTTGCTGTACTGCTGTCTCTGCTAAGAGAAGATCAAAACTCCAATATTCTTTCTACACCATCAGCAGTAGTAATGGATAATGAGGAGGCATCATTACTTGTCGGCCAAGAAATTCCTATTACTACTGGAGAATCTTTGGGTGCTAATAATATTACACCGTTCAGAACTACAGCTAGAGAAGAAATAGGAGTGAAATTAGAGATAAAGCCGCAAATCAATGATTCTGGGTCTGTAGCATTATTTATAAGGCAAGAAGTTTCAAGCATTGCTGGTGCTCAGCTGCCAAACTCAAATGACTTAATTACAAATAAAAGAGAAATAGAAACAACAGTTTTAGCTGACAATGGACAAATATTAGTTCTTGGCGGATTGATAAGTGAGGATGTTCAAGAATCAGTCAATAAAGTTCCTCTTTTAGGAGATATTCCTCTTCTAGGTAGACTTTTTAGATCATCTGCTAAGTCAATTCAAAGAAGAAATTTAATGATCTTTCTCAAACCAACTATTCTTAGAGATTCATTAACTACAAAAGATCTATCAGAAGAAAAATATAATTTAATCAAAGCACAGCAAATTTTAAAAGAAGAAGATCAAGATACTGAATAAAAATGAATCTTCCTCTGCCTTATAGTTATTGCAAGTTAAATAAAGTAACAATCACTAATGAAAATAATCATTCAACTTTACATGTCTGTGGTGAATTAAAGCCAATCATTTTATCTTCAATTCAGAATTTATTTGCCGATAGTGTTGAGAAGAAGACTTATTCTGATGATGATTTTCAAAGTCTATTAACAGAGCTCTACACAGACAAAACTGAAGATTTAGATTTTTCGGAACTAGATAACCTAGATTTAGCAGATATTGCTAATTCTATTTCTCCATCTGACGATCTTCTAGATGATAAAAATAAAGGACCAATTATTAAATTAATTAATGCAACAATTACTAAAGCTATAAAAGCTAGATCATCTGATATCCATTTAGAGCCATTTGAAAATAAATTAAGCATACGATTTAGGGTCGATGGAGTATTAAGAGAAGTATTACAGTATCAAAAAAATATAACTCAGATGATTATTTCAAGAATAAAAATTATGTCTAAATTAGATATATCTGAAAGAAGGTTACCTCAAGATGGACGAATTTCGATATCAATAGGTAAAAGAGAGGTTGATTTACGTGTGTCCACGTTGCCGTCATCATTCGGGGAACGTGTTGTTCTTAGAATACTTGAAAAAGATAAAACCCATATAAATTTAAATGATCTCGGCTTTTCTAGTGAAACTCTGGATAGCTTTAAAAAAGGTCTTTCTAAAACAGAGGGCATTATTCTCGTTACTGGTCCAACCGGCTCAGGAAAAACAACATCCTTATATGCAGGATTAAAAGAAATCTCAGATAGATCTCAAAATATACTTACTATTGAAGATCCAGTTGAATATGCTCTTGATGGAATAGGGCAGACTCAGGTAAATAATAAAACGGGCTTAACATTTGCAAAAGGCCTAAGAGCTATTCTTAGACAAGATCCTGATATTGTAATGGTCGGTGAAATAAGAGATAAAGAGACAGCTGAAATTGCTATACAAGCCAGCTTAACTGGACATTTAGTTCTATCAACTGTTCACACAAATAGTGCTGTTAATGCAATTACTAGATTAAGAGATATGGGCATTGAACCATATCTACTATCATCAAGTTTAGTCTATGTCTTATCACAAAGATTAGTAAGAAAACTTTGTGATAAATGTAAGGTTGTAGACGAAGATCATAAGAGTTTAAGCATTCTGCAAAAATATAATATTAGTGAAGTTATTTATAAAAGTTGTGGTTGTGATGAATGTGAACATACAGGATTTAAGGGACGTCTAAGTGTAGGTGAACATATTTTAATGGATGAGACAATAAGTGACTTGATCCATAAATCTGCATCTGAAAATGAAATAGCTGATTACGCTTATTCAAATAATAAAAAACTTTTTGAGAATGCATTATTAACATTGAAAGATGGTAAAACTTCATTATCCGAGTTACTTAGAATTACAGAAGACTAATGGCAACCTTTAAATATTTAGCCTTTAATGGCCAAGAAAAAAAAATTAGAGGCTATATTAATGCCACTGATCAAGTAGAGGCTATTTCAATGTTGCAAAGTAAGGGTTTAAATCCTTTATCAGTTACTCAGAGTGAACAAAAAAAATCAAAAATTAAAATCTCGACAAGAGATCTTTCTATTTTTACTAAACAAATGTCAGCATTACTTTCAGCTGGAACACCATTAGAAAAATCACTTGAATTACTAAGTCTACAAACTAACAATAATAAATTTTCACAGGTTTTACTTAATATTATGGAAGATGTTACTGAAGGTAATAGCTTAAGTTCTTCTTTAAAAAAATTTCCTAGAATATTTGATGAAATATACACTTCAACTATTTACGCTGGTGAAACATCAGCTGCACTTGCTGAGGTCTTTTCTGACCTATCTGAATATTTAGATAAGGAAACACAGATTAAATCTCAAGTTACTGGTGCACTTGTATACCCAAGTATCTTATTTTTTGTTTCATTAGCAGTAATATACGCTCTATTAACCTTTGTTTTGCCACAAGTAGTCGAACAATTTGTTTCTTCTAATGTTTCATTGCCTCTGTTAACACAAATACTACTAAACTTCTCAGCTGTTTTTCCTTATATAGTTTTTTCCTTCTTAGGAATATTTGCAAGTTGTTATTTCTTACTGCAATCAAATTTTCTCTCAACTGAATTTAAATTAAGTGTCTCAAAACTTTTTCTTAAGACTCCACTATTTGGACAGATCATACTATTTGATCAAACTGCTAGATTCTGCTCATCAATGAGATTAATGACAAAAGCAGGTTTAAATACAATTGATAGTCTTCATATTGCGAAAGATACTTTTAAAAATAAGTATTTAAAGAATGAAGTAAGTATAGTCGTTAGCAAAGTTAATGCTGGGACATCAATCAGCCAAGCCTTTGCACTATCTAAAATTTTTCCTACTGTATTTCATCAACTTCTTAGTTCTGGTGATATGGGAAGTCAAATAAGTGAAATGTTTGAAAAGATTAAAAATTTTCTTGATCAGGAGGTAGAAACAAGAAGAAATGTATTACTTACACTCTTGCAGCCAATTGTAATATTAACAATGGGCGTATTTGTAATGCTTATTGTTTTGGCAATAATGTTGCCTTTATTACAAATGAATAATTTAATATTCAATATATGAAAAAATTACTTAAAAAAGGTTTTACTTTATTAGAGTTGCTTATAGTCATCGTCATTATGGGATTATTAGTTTCTCTTGTATCTCTTAACTTATTTCCAACATTGAATAATGCTTATGTAGAAGTTGCAAAGACTGATATTAAAAAAATAGAGCAAGCAGTGCTCATGTTTAAACTTAGTGAAGGATCCTACCCTACACAGCAGCAAGGCATAAAAAGTTTAAAGGAAAATCCAGGTAATCTTAAAAGACCTGGTAAATATCCTTCTGGTGGCTTCATAAACAAACTTCCTAAAGATCCTTGGGGTAATGATTATGTGTATATCTACCCAGGACAATATGGTGAATTTGACATTATCTCTTACGGCGCAGATGGACAACCTGGTGGAGAAGGGGAAAATGCAGATATCAACAGCTCAACTCAATAAAGGCTTTACTTTACTTGAAATAATTATTGTTCTGACAATAATCTCCCTTGCATCAACATCTTTTTATCTACTGTTGCGACAACCAGTCCCTGAAGAAAGTCTCACGGACAAGATTACGCACCTCCAAGAAAATAGTCTTTATACAGGCTTAACTTTTTCTTTTACAAAAGACTCAATCAAAATATACAAAAAGGGTGAATGGGTTAAATTTGAAGATTTTGATACATCGTATGTACAAAGCTATGAAGATAGTAATGGTCAAAATAGACAAATTAAAGAGGATGAAATGTACTTAATAATAGCCCCTGGAAATCAAACTTCTGTACAAAAAATTACACTAAATAACAATGAGTCAATTGAAATTAATTAATTACAGAGGCGGATTTAGCCTACTAGAGGTTGTAATATCTTTGTTGATTATATCGGTTACCTTTCTAGCTTATGGTCAATTGATTGAACAAAATTTAAGAGCACAGGATCTCAAACAGAATTTTATTGATGATCACCAACTAAAAACAAATGTTCTAACAATATATGTTGCTAACCCTAGGATTGATAATGGCCAGATTAGAGAACTTCTAGACCTAGATTCAATTTCTCATAGGCAACTAAGCAGATACAATGCTCTTGTCGAAATTGAGATCAAATTCGAAAAAGATTCTGATAAATTCTCATTCAAAGTTATTCAATGAAATTAACTAAAGGATTTACTTTAATTGAAATTCTTGTTGCCTTATTGGCAGCATCAATCATTTCAATTATGTCCTTTGAATTTCTTTCCAATAGTGTATTTCTTAAAGAAAGAGTCGATGTAAACATTAAAAGAGATTCTGAACACATTAATACCATTAACACTATTCGTTTAGATCTAATGCAGGCAGTGCCATTTGATATGAAAGATCAGAATGGCCGTAACCTTGATCTTTCTTTTATAGGAAATTCTTCAAATCGCCTTATGACATTTGTTTCCTTAAGCACAAGTGATCATCTACGATCAGTTTCTAAGCTACGAAGAATCATTTATTTATATGAAGATAATCAACTGATTAGAATTACAACTCTATCTAATAAAGAGCAGGTCGAAACATCACGTAAGATTTTAATAAAAAACATAAATAATTTAGAAGTTCGTTTTGGTGAAGAATTGGATGATGCAGAAATTGACTGGCCAAATTTGCAATATAGTTCAATTATAGATTTTCCAAGATATATCTATTTCTCTTATGAAATTGATAATTCTCAATATCAGCAAGTATTTAGTACATTCAAATGAAAAAAGGTTTTGTTTTAATATCAACATTAGCTCTAATACTTATTCTTAGTTTTTTAGTCTTAGTGCTTAGCAGAACTATCTATACAGACACTTTAAAGACAAATATCTATTCAACATCAATAGAGAAGCGTATTGAATTAATTAATACAGAAAAAATTCTTATTGATACTTTTATCAGTAATTCAGATAGATTAAGAAATGTAGAATTTGCAGAAGGTGAGCTCAATTTTATAATAAACACTAAGATCCCTGATTTATTAATTGAGCTGAATGATTTATCCACATGTTTTAACTTAAATTCTTTAGTTAAGCCATTTAGAAATATCTATGTAAAAAATGAATTAGTTGGCGAACGTTTTAAGAATTTCTTAAAAATTAATGAAATTGATAGAAATAAACATAGAGAATTTTTAGATCGCTTATATGATTCACTTGATACAGATAGTCTGCCTGAGCCATTTGGTGCAGAGGATTTGTTTTATATTGCTAATGAAAACTTATCATTAAGTCCTGATCAGCCTTATTTGCATAAAAGTCAAATAAAAAATTTATCGTTGCTTACTGATAACGAAATATTTCAAATTTATCCAAATATTTGTGCGCTTCCACATAATGAATTGCAATTCAATATAAATGGCCTAAACGAACAAAATTATTTAGTTCTATTAGCAATGTCTCCTAACTTATCTTTTAATGACATAGAGAAACTGATAATTAATAGGCCTCCACAAGGCTATATAAGCTTTGCAAATGTTATCAACCTCTCTGGTATCAGTGAAGATCGAATTGATAGTTCTCTATTGATATATAAACCAGAATACCTGCAAATTAACTATACTTTTGATTTAGAAGGACAATTTTTTCATTTTTACAGTGTAATAAGTTTAAAAACAAGAAATAATAACCTTATCCATAGAAGTACATCATTATGAAGATTTTTTTATTTATTGATCAATCCTTAGAATCAGGACATTTAATTAGCGACGACAAAAATAAGAAAGTTAAGTTAGATGAGTTGAAAGATTTTAATGATATTTTATTTGTTTTACCTAATGAGACCTTAACTTTCGTTAAACATGATGGAAATCTTAAGAATACAAAGAATTTGCATGCTTCTATTATCAATTCAGTAAATGTCATTGATTTTGATGAAAGGTCTGAATTACAAGTACTTGGCTCATCAAATTCGCAAAACTTTTTTACGATTAAAAAAGATTACTTAAATTTATTAAAGGAAAGGTTTAAGCGTGCAGAAACTAAAATTAAGCTGACTTCTGATTTGCTTTTTTTTAAAGAAATATTTAATACCGATATTAGTTTTAATAAATCAATTTTTTATAAAGAGGGTGGAGATGTTATTAAGTTAACTGAACAGGCATTTTCTTTGCTTGAACAAACAAATTTAGAAATAGCCCCTAAATTTCTTGATGATTTAAAAGTAGATGATGATGCAAAAATTACTTTTCATGAGTTCGATTTATTTAATTTTCAAAATACCTTTGGTTTTAGTGCAATTAAGAAATGGATTTATGCAGCAATATCTTTAATTGTTTTACTTAATGTAATTGGTTTAGTTAACATCATGTCTAATTGGAACCAAATAAAAAAAATGGATAGCATGTTGGCGGAAATGTATTTATCAATTTATCCAGATGATGATGTTATCTCACTCGATGAACAAATTGCAGCAAAGTTTAATACTCCTCCTGAGAATACAACTTCTACCACTTCAAAGGTCTCACAATTAATTTTAGATATTGCTAGTACAGCACAAATTATTGAGCTCAGTTTTACTGATGAACAAGACCAATATTTATTTATAAAATGTATATTTAAAAAGTTATCTGAAGAACAAATATTCATAGAAAATCAACAGAATAATAATCTAACTGTATCTGTCGTTGATAGGGTAGATAGTAAAGATATAGTAATTACACAATTTAAATATGAATTATAAGTTTTCAAATAGAGAAAAAATATTGATAAAAATTCTTGGTGTTTTATCTGTAATATTTTTAGTCTATTTTGTTGAAATAAAAATACTTTCTGGTCTTGCGGATTCTAGAGACGCACTTCGCAACAAAGTACAAAACTTTAATACTACAAAACAACAATTAGCACAACTTAAAGCATATCGAGATGAAGTTATTAATCCAAATTCAACTACAAAATTTTCTACTCACTTAGAATTAAATAAATACTTAAATCAAGGTAGTGGGGATATATTCAAAGTAAGTATGCTCACAACTAATGATCTATTAGAGTTGTTAAGATTTATGCATGGTCTAAACTTAAATACTATTGATATAAAATTAGTTGACGAAAATAACTATATATTGAATGTAAGCTTTAATGATTAGATTTTTAATTGCCTTTATTGTTATTGTCCTTTTATTGGGCCTTTCTTTATTTTTTGTACCAATAGATACATTACTTAAAAGATTTAATACCTCATCTGCAGTAAGTTATTCCCTTGCCGAGGGAAATCTTTTTAATGGAAGAATAAATGATGTTTCCTATAAGACGTCTGAAGATGCAGTGCCACTAGATCTTGGTGACTATTTTTATGATGGCAACATCCAGTTTACCGGTATTAAAGTAACATTTAATAATGAGGATAGCAGTACCTTAGGAGTTGTAAAAACAAACTTTTTTAATGGCAATCTATATCTAGAAGATTTTTCTACCAAAACCGAATACAAGACCAATGGACTAGGTATGTTAGGACTAAAAGTTGAGATTGATAAATTAACAATGAATGATGGATTATGTAGCTCTATAACAGGCACAATGTCGTTATCAAATGATTCATTTAACGAAGTTGTAAAGGGCGACATAAAATGCCTAGAGAATAATATATATGAAGCTGATCTATTTAATTCTAATAATGTTGAAATGGGAACAATAATCTACAGGCCGGGTTTTATAGATTTAGAAATTGAAACGGCTATTTTAAAAGCAGATGTATCAGTCTTTTTAGGAAAAAGAATGGGCTTTACAATTCCCCTTTAATAACTTTCTTAATTAATCCATCTGATATGCTCCAAAAACTGTTTTCAATAGTCTGAGCACCAATACTAGTTAAAAATAATAAGTAAATTTCCGCAGCTATAGGAACTATATCTATTCTATCCTCTGGGATTTCATAAGTATCAAGAAGTACTTTTTCTTCTATTTGATTATAGGTTTTGACTAAATTTTTAAGCTTAGCTACTTCAATTACACCTGTATGGTTATTTGCTTGCATTATTGCCCTTAAATTTCCTCCTAAACCGAAAGTTGTAGATACTGGCTTGAATTTTTCGAGCCAACTACTAAATTCTCTCATTGCTTCATTTCTAGCGTTTTGATCTAGATTGAGAAGTCTAACCGCACCCAGTTGGAAGGACTCATAATGGATTTTACCTGTCTTATTTATGCATACTTCAACGCTACCACCGCCAATATCAATAACTGCAGAATCCTGAATATTTTTATTAAAATCTATTAGTAACGATGCCTCTTGCTTACCTGTAAGAATTTTTAAGTTAATATCTAATTCCTTTAATTTTTCAGTCAAATAATGAGAATTACTGGAATCTCTTACAGCAGATGTGGCTATAAAATATGACTGTTCTACATTTCTTTCAATAAAAATCTTTGAGTAACTTTCGAGTAAATCAATCAGCGCATTAATTGTTATTTCTGATAACTTATTGTTATTAAATACATCTCTTCCTAGTCTCAATGGTTCTCTATAATATTCAAGTAACTCAAAATTTTCTGAATTGAAAATCTTATATTTAACAGCATTAGATCCAATATCAACAATAGAAATTTTCATGAAAGTTAATCTGAAAAGGGCGCTAATATTTTATATTGCTCATAGGTAAGATTCTCAAACAATACTCCTTCTATATAGCATGAATATTGTCCAATATCCTCACCCCATTTAGGCGGTTCAAGTATTTTTTTTCGGTTGTAATCAAGTGTATTAAGAATATAACGCAGTGCACTTAACCTTGCTATCATTTTGTTATTGGCATTAATAACAATCCAAGGAGAATTTGCTCTTGCAGTAACGTCAAACATTTGATTCTTATATAAAGTGAAAACATCCCACTTGTTAACCATGCGTTTATCTGAGTCAGATAGCTTCCAATATTTAAGTTTGCTATGTTTTCTTGCTGAGAGTCGTCTTTTTTGTTGATCTTTATCGATAGAAAAATAAAACTTAACTACTTCCAAACCATTTTTAATAAGTTTGTCTTCCCACTTATTTACATTATTCATGAAATCTTCATATTGGGGTTTTGTGCAATATCCTAACGTTGGTTCAGTTAAGGCGCGTGTATACCAAGACCTATCAAATAAAACTAACTTTCCCTCGTCGGGCAACTCTTTCTCCCATCGTTGAAACCATTCTTTTTTTTCTTTAGCTGTAGGTATGCCTAAGTGCACATAACGAAAATTTGATGGTCTGAGATGTTCAGAAAAGAAATTAATTGTGGATGATTTTCCAGCGGTATCTCTGCCTTCAAAACACAACGCTATTCTTCTTTTATTTTTAATTACATCTTCTTGAAGTTTGAGCAATTCAACTTGAAGATTGTATTTTTCCTTCCTGTATATGATTGGACCTAAGGATTTGTATTGCTCAAATTTGTACTCAATAACGCTCATGTAAACTTCTAGAAAAGAGGGTATAGTATAAACAAATATCAGACTTATAAATGGGAATAGTTGAATTAACCTTATTCGGAATACCTTTAATCCTTATATCTGCAATTTTTTTAGGGTTTTTCTCAGCCTACGGTGTTGGTGCTAATGATGTTGCCAATGCTATGGGTACTTCTGTAGGAAGCAAAGTTCTCACTGTTAAACAAGCCATACTTATAGCAGCAGTATTTGAGTTCTTAGGTGCATTTCTTGCTGGGGGAGGCGTTACACAAACTATAAGGAAAGGGGTAATAGATCCTGAATTATTTGCGGAGAATCTCGATATTTTTATCTATGGAATGATCTCTGCTTTATTTGCTTCTGGCGTTTGGCTCTTAATAGCCAGTTTACGGGGCTGGCCTGTCTCAACTACACATACAATTGTTGGTGCAATAGTAGGGTTTGGCATCTACACGCTTGGTATGGATAAAATTAATTGGTCTGTTGTTGGAAATATAGGCTTGTCTTGGATTACATCGCCATTATCATCAGCACTTGTTGCCGGAGTTTTTTACTACATCTGTAAAGAATTCATAATAAAAAAACAGACAAGGTATGAGCCTCTTATAGTCAACTTTTATATCTTTCTAGCTGGATTTGCAATCGCATTAATTACAGTCACAAAAGGACTGAAGAATATATTCAAGCAACAAGGTTTTGCTCCAACTTTCAGTGATAGTGTTTTAATTTCAGTTGTTGCTGCTTTAGTCTTTACATTTATATTCTATACATTCTTTAGATATAAATTTAAAAACACTACACGCAATCCAGAAGCGCAGTTTGCGTATTTAATGGTCTTTACTTCATGTGCTGTTGCATTTGCACATGGCTCAAATGATGTTGCCAATGCAATTGGTCCATTAGCTGCTGTAAATCAAGCTACAAACCAATTACTAAACCAACCATATTCATTAGAGACACCTCTATGGATTCTATTTCTAGGAGCTGCTGGTATTGTCGTCGGTTTAGCTACACTTGGTTATAGAGTTATGAAAACTATTGGTGAGAAAATTGTTACGCTTTCTCCAAGCAAAGGTTTTTCTGCACAACTTGCTGCTGCTCTAACTGTAGTAATTGCTAGTCAACTGAATATGCCTGTTTCTACTACACATACTTTAGTAGGAGCAGTAATTGGAATTGGTTTAGTCGAAGGTATCGGGTCTATTAATGTTAAATCCGTTCAAACAATCGTTATGTCTTGGGTAATTACTTTACCTGCAGGAGCACTTCTTGCTGTAATATTCTTAGAAATCTTTATGAATTTATTTACTTACTAAGCTTAGATACCTTATAAAATTTCACTAAATTTATGCCTTAATGTCACATACATTTAACACAATCTATATATCTTCATTAACTGACGGTTATAAATATGAAGAAATTATATCTACTTTTTTTATCTTTAAGTTTTATTCTTTATTCACAAGAAGAAGTAAATAATGACGAAGTCGAGGAAGTTGTTGTATCTGCAGTAGGAACAATAGCTAGTCTAAAATCTGGTATAGAGAGACAAAGAAAATCTAATCAAGTTGTTTCAGTAGTAGATTCAGATGCATTAGGAGAATTTCCTGATGAGACAGCTGCTGAATCAGTAAGACGTCTTTCTGGAGTGTCCGTAGAGAATGACCAAGGTGAAGGACGGTATGTAACTCTTAGAGGCATGTCTGGAGATCTAAATGCAGTCACGATGAATGGTGCCACTATTCCAGCTCCTGAGAGCGGTAGAAAGGTTCTATTAGATGGTCTGCCAACTGAACTATTAGATTCAATTGAAGTATATAAAACTCTTGTGCCTTCACAAGATTTAGAAGGTATAGGTGGTCGAATTGAATTTAAAACTAAACGTGCTACAGATTTAGATAAAAGGTTAGTCAAACTTAGGTATGACGTTCAATATAACGAATTCGTTGATGATGCAGATAGTCCTAAATATTCGTTTACCTATGGAGATAAACTAAACGACAACTTTGGCGCAATTTTTGGCTACACATATCAAAGCAAACATATTATTTCTAATAACAATGAAGTCGGTTATGAGCCCTGGAAAATTGATGATAATGGTAACAAGTATCTAGGAAGAGACTGGGAAATGAGATATTACGATCTAACCAGAGAAAGAGAAGGATATACATTAGATATGGATCTAATAGTTAATGGTGATACTGCACTCTTTTTTAATTATCTATTTAATGAATACACAGATGACGAAATAAGACATAAAGATGAATATAGAGCTCGAGATGTACTTGAGCCATCCATAACTTCAGTATCTGCAGCATATCAAAGAATTACAGCTGACAAAGAATCAAAAAAGAGAATTGAGACTAGAACCATTGAAACGCAAGTAATAGGTATGGATACGGTTATTGCAGGATTTGATGTACGTATGCAACTAAGTAATTCTTTTGCAGAAGAAGCTGACAATAATAATGTTGATGCAAAATTTCGTGCTGAGTGTCGTATAAGAGAAGGTACAGATGCATGTGGAACCTTTAATTGGTCAAATCCTAAGTTTTTAAGGTTAGATTTAGCTCCTGCGGCTGCTAATCTACGAAATCCTGAATCCTATGAATGGGATGAATTTGAAATTGATTATGGCGTAATTCAAGATGAAGAAGACGCATTTAAAATTGATTTTGAAACCAGTGAGATAAGTTTTGGTGATAATCCAATGACAATTGAATTTGGTTATAAAAGTAGCACGAGAACTAAATCTAATAATGAAGGAAATTACGATGCTAGTGGTGATGTGGCTGAGGGATTGATTAACTATTCGCCATACACTCCTAGTCAATATTGGTATTTTCCCGTTAATCTCACATTTTTTGCGGATCCAAATGTTGTATTTGGACTTCAAGATCAATTTAGACCACTAAGCACTGATCTTGCTGACTTTTGGACAACTAAAGAAGAAATTGATGCGCTATACATTATGAGTACCATTGATTTTGGTAACACAATTGTTGTTGTGGGTGTACGTAATGAAAATACAACTTTTCATACTATGGGTTACAACGATGGAAATGCAGATGATCTATTGGAATTTTCTAGAGACTATAGTTACTTAGCTCCAAGTATTAACGTTAAGTACAACATAACTGAGAATCTTCAAATGAGAACTTCGTATTACAGCTCTCTATCGAGGCCTGGGTTTGGTGAAACTGCACCAATAGCAGAAATAGAAGAAGGTGTAGCTGGTGAGTTTTCTGGTGAAATGGGTAATCCAGACCTTAAACCTTATGAAGCAGATAATTTTGACCTCAGTGTTGAATACTATGAAGAAGACTTTGTTTTTACACTAGGCATGTTCCATAAAGATATTGCTAATACAATTTATCCACGTGTCTTAGCCAATCAAACAGTAGGTGGTTTGTTCTTTTCTGAACTTGAAACCTATGCTAATGCAGGAGCATCATCGATAACGGGATTTGAGCTTAATCTCTTTTCTGAGCTAGATAAGTACTTACCTATCGAAGGCTTCTTTATGGCATTTAACACGACTATAAGCGACGGTGAAAGTGAATTTGATACTGGAATTGATACCTTTACTATTCCATTCAGAAAACTATCCGAAGAAAATGCAAACTTTTCATTTGGATACGATAAAGGCAAGTTTGACGCAAGATTTGCAGCTAATTATCGTTCAAGCTATTTAGACTATCTTGGTGATGAAGGTGATGATGTCCTTGATGGTGATTTTGGTTACGGTTTTATGAGATTTACTGACGATTATCTTTCTTATGATCTAACTGCTAAATATAAATACAGCGATAAGTTAACTTTTAGATTTGAAGGCAAGAATTTAGCCAATAGACCTGAATTTTACTATTGGAATACTTCCGATAGACTGTCACAATATGATGAATATGGATATTCAATGTCATTCGGTATTAGATACACCTTCTAACAATATTTTAAAAAGAGCGGGCTTCGTGCTTGCTCTTTTTTTCTCAGCTATTCTTTATACAGCTGAAATTGATTATTCAGCTGAAACTGATCCAGTTATTACCAAAGGAGACTCTGCTGATGATCCCGCTATTTGGTTTAACTCTAAAGATCCAAAAAAATCCTTGATCTTTGGTACTGATAAGAACTCTGGTATTTATGTCTACGATATAGAAGGCAATGCATTAAGTTATGCCAATCTTGGAAGAATTAATAATATAGATCTTCGAGAAAAGGATGGTGAATTACATATTGTTACATCCAATAGAACAGCAAGCACATTAGATTATTGGAAATTTCCTACTGATGATTTGTTTGAGTACTTTCAAAATTTACCTTTAGATTCATTCACTGAGGATTTAGATCATGTGCACCTTGAGGCTGGTATGGATATCTATGGTATTTGTATGGGTTTAGTAGGAGGTAATTTACGAGCAATATTAACGGAAGAAGAGGGTAAAACAATTCAATATTGGGATTTAAAGACACAGGAGATAATAGGCACCATTGATATAACAGCCGAAGAAACTAATGTGCCTCTTTTTGGTAATGAGGCTGAAGGATGTGTAATTGATGATGAAAATGAACATATCATTATTTCACGAGAAGGTATGAGAGGTATTCTTAACGCCTATGACGCCAATACACTTGGATTTATTAAGGTAATTGATTCAAGATCTGGGAATATCGGAGGTGACCCTGAAGGTGTAACCATCTATAAAACATCAGATAAAGAGGGTTTTATTATTGTGTCATCTCAAGGTGATAGCAAATTTAATCTATACAACAGACAATTTCCCTTTGATTACGTTAAATCTTTTACAGTTAATGATGTTTCAGATACAGATGGAATAGATGTTACAAATAAAGCTATAGACGACTTATACACTCAGGGATTTTTAGTTGTACAAGATGGGTACAATTCACCTGATAATCAGAATTTTAAGATTGTTGATATGGAGCAAGTACTTAAAAAAAAAGTGAAGAATCCTGGCTCGACAGATTAAAAGCATTTAGTGTTGAGAATCCAGTTGTAGCCCCTTTCTTACTTACTATTCTTGGTTTTCTTGAATCTTTTGTCTTGAGTGGGGTTTTATTTCCAAGTCTTTTTTTATATTTGCTTGCTGTTTTTCTTTATTTAGAGGGAATATCAAATATTTATCTAATAACGATCTTTGCGTATATGGGTTCTTTTTCTGGTGATCAATCAAGTTATTTAATGGGTAGAATATTCGGAACAAAAATTATGAACTGGAAGTTTTTTGAAAAGCATAAAGATAAAGTTGATAAAACAAAGAATTGGTTCGATAAATATGAATTTGGTGCGATTTTACTTGGACGTATGACACCTAGTATCAGACCATTTGCTCCATTTTTTGTGGGTACTTTTAAACTGGACTATAAGCGCTTCCTTATATTTGATTTAATCGCTTGTACTGTTTGGGCATCGGGGTTAGTCCTTTTGGTTGTATTATGGGAATATATAGCTAACCTTTTTTAATATGATTGGATACTTAAGCTTAATTTTACTCGTTATTTTGACCGTTCTTTTGGTCTACTATTTTTTTACAGAGAAAACGAATGGTTTTTTTAGAAGCTTTTTAGTTAAGTTCTCTGCATTACTATTAACAATAATATGTGTCTATTTATTTATAAGACTTTTTAGGTATGTAATTTGATGAGTGATTCATTATTTACCAAAATTAGAAAAGGAGAAATTCCAGGTACTATTGTTTATCAGGATGAGCTATGCTTCGCTATTGAAGACATTGCACCGCAAGCCCCTATACATATCCTTATAATCCCTATTAAAGAGATTGAAAAAGTTTCAGACGCTTCTGAAGAAGATATCAATCTTTTAGGCCATCTACTTCATGTATCTAAGAAAATTGCACAAAATCATAATTTAGATAATAACTATAGGTTAGTTATAAATAATGGCGCTAGAGCTGGCCAAACGGTATTTCATATACATGTACATCTATTAGGTGGTAAAAGCCTAGAATGGCATCCTGCCTAAACAAAGGTTGCGCCGACTAAAAGAATCAATACAATGAGCGCAATTACACCAAAAAAGATTACGATATTTCTAATAAGTGTTTTATCATCTTCCATATTAAAATTTTATATCTATTAACATGACTCGCATAGAGCCTTACAGTGACAAAGAGGTTAAATTTGTCTTAGAGAACCTTCTAAAAGATAAAGAGTTCTTAAATTTTGTTAAAGAGAATCTAAATTCTTCGACTTCTAAGTTTTTATCTATTCCTGGATCAAAGTTCTTAGCTTTACAGCTTTTTAAATCTAAAGTTAGAAAAATAAGCACAATTGATGAATTTCAAGATCAAGTAATGATCGTTCTAAAAAGTGTAATAAGTCAAACAATGGATAAATTTTCCTATTCAGGTACAGATCAATTAGATATAAATAAACCGTACATTTTTATAAGCAATCATAGAGACATAACCTTAGATTCTGCTTTATGTAATTATGCTATTCATTCAACAGGACTAAAAACAACGCATAATGCTATTGGAGACAATCTTGTAAGTATAGATTGGATGGGGGACTTATTAAGACTAAATAAAAGTTTCGTTGTTCCAAGAGGCGGTGATTCAAAAAAAGAGATTTACAACAATCTCTTTAATGTATCTAGCTACATTAAAAATACTCTAAATGCTGGAAATCATATATGGATAGCACAGCGTCAAGGAAGGGCAAAAGATGGAATAGATAAAACTGATCCTGCTGTTTTAAAAATGCTTCATATAGCTCTAAGAAAAAGTAGTAATTTTGAAGATCTTACTAAATATTACAATATTATTCCCTGCTCAGTTTCGTATGAATTTGATCCTTTAGCAAAAGAAAAGGCTAGACAAGATGTTGATGCTAAAAATAAAAAAGAACAAGATGACATAAAGCATATTTTTAGAGGAATTATGGAACACAAAGGTTTTGTACATTTGAATCTTGGCGAGCAAATTACTGGTTGCTACTCTCCTGAAGATCTTTCAAGAGAAATAGATCGATCAATTATCGAAAATTATAAAGTTTGGGATACTAATATGTATGCCTATAAATATCTTCATGAACAGGTAAATGATGAAGATTTTCCACGAGCTAGTAGTTATTTTAATGAACTGAGAACTTCTATGACGAATAAAGAGTTAGAATATATAATGAATCAGTATTCAAACCCTCTAGTTGCTAAAGGAGAATTTAAAAATGAGCGATGACCAATTCTATAAGTCAAAAGAAGATTCAGATAACTCATCCTCTGATGCACTAGTTGCACTAGTTATTATAATTTGCGGTGTACTTGCTGCTACTTTATACGTGAGTTCCTTATGAGTCTAAATATTAAAGATCTTTTTAATATAGAAGGTAAAATTGCCGTTGTGACCGGTGGCTCCAGAGGAATAGGTGAAATGATTGCCTCTGGTTTCTTAGCAAACGGTGCCAAAGTTTATATAACAGCTAGAAAAGAAGAAGCTTTAATAGCTAAAGCTGAAGAACTTAGTAGTGAATATAATGCTGAGTGCATCCCCTTTTGTGCAGATCTTTCAAAAGAAGAGGGCATAACTAACTTTAGTAATTTTTTAATTGATAAAGAACCTGAAGGTATCGATTTTCTAATAAATAATGCTGGTGCTGCATGGGGAGCACCCTTTGATGAGTATCCTATAGAAGGTTGGGATAAAGTTGTTGATCTAAACCTGAAAAGTCCTTTTTTTATAACTCAGAAACTTGCCAAACTACTGGAAAAGAAAGGAAATTCAGATGATCCTTCAAGAATAGTAAACATTGCATCAATTGATGGCATTGGAGTGTCAAATATGGCTGATACTTATGCTTATTCTGCATCTAAATCGGGAATAATACATTTAACAAAACATTTAGCTAAGACGCTTGTCGAAAGAAACATAATTGTCAATGCCATAGCTCCAGGTCCTTTTGATAGTCATATGTTGGGTAAAGCCGTAAATTTTGACTATGGTTTTATAGCTGATATGAATCCTAGAAAAAGAATAGGGACACCTCAAGATATGGCAGGATTATGTATATATCTGTGTTCTAGAGCTGGAGCCTTCACAGTAGGTGAAACTGTGACTTGTGATGGCGGCATGGTCACGACGCGTTAGTTAAAATAGTTAAATTCTCTTAGTAATTAGATATTTAGGTTTATAAATCATCTATTAAATTATTAACACAGTTTCCAAAGGAATCGGTGCCTTTAACAAGACCCATTTCCTCACAAATTTCTGGAATATATACATCATTCATATAATATCCAATTTCTTTTCTTCCATCGGAATAACTGTAAGTGCCTCGTCCATGGAATCCACCATCTTTGAATTCGCCTATATATTTGGCTCCGTTAGAGAAGTTGAGAGTGCCTTGTCCATGGAATCCACCATCTTTGAATTCGCCTACGTATTTGGATCCGTCAGCGTAAGTAATAGTGCCTTGTCCGTTATATTTCATATCTTTATATTCGCCAACGTGTTTCAAAATCCTCTTATCTCCTTCTCCTGTGACATAAGTGCTAACCCCCTGTCCGTTCGGCATATCATCCCTCCATTGACCGACGTATTTGTTTCCATTAGCCCAAGTGTAAGTTCCTTGTCCATGATATAAGTTATCCTTGAATTCGCCGACGTATTTGTCGCCTTTGTGTGGTTCATTCGCAAAAGTGTAAGTGCCTTGTCCGTGGAATTGGTTATCCTTCCACTGGCCGACGTATTTGTCGCCTTTGTTGGGTCCACTATAGGTTCGAGTGCCTTTTCCATGAGGGTTGCCATCCTTCCATTGACCGACGTATTTTTCTCCGTCGGCAAAAGTGTAAGTGCCTTGTCCGTGAAATTTATCATCCTTAAATTCACCGACGTATTTATCTCCATCGGGAAAATTTTCATTGCCAAAACAGTTATTCCATCTCACTGAATTATCTGAAGGACAATCCGGCAATGCATGGACACTGATTGAGAAGAAGATAGTGCTAAGAATAATTAATTTTTTCATATTTTTACTTTATTCAAGTGATGATAAGTAATGTTCAGCATCTAGAGCAGCCATGCAACCAAAACCAGCACTGGTAATTGCTTGTCTGTAATTATAATCTGCTACATCTCCAGCTGCAAAAACTCCTTTAACGGATGTTGATGTAG
>CAJWAI010000003.1 GCA_913020145.1 uncultured Gammaproteobacteria bacterium
GTTACTTCCCGCTGTCTACAATTAATTGGAAAACAGCGATAAGGCTTTTATTTACAAAGAATGTGATCATCATCAAAAACCATGAATCATGGAGAGTAAGATCACCTTCAATGGAAGTTGAAGTACCCAGCATCATAATGCTTAGAAGATTTCATAAGTTTCAAAATTATGTGAAATTTTCAAGGTCAAATGTTTACTTAAGGGATATGTACAGATGCCAATATTGCTCCAATATTTTTGATACCAAACATCTAACTCTTGATCATGTTCAGCCGAGATCAAAAGGTGGTCAAACAAATTGGGAAAATATTGTCACGTGTTGCAAAAGTTGCAATACATCTAAGGGATCAAAAGTTCTAGACCCAATAAGTGAACCTGCAAAACCGACTTTTGCCCACTTGTTAAATGGACATAAATTAAATAAACAAGATTTTCCTGATAGTGCTTGGGTAGATTATATTTTTTAGTATTTTACCGAACAGCCGTAAGGTCTAGTGTTCTTTTCTTTAACATCTTCTCCAAGAAAAAGACTCTTCATAGCATCTCTTACGTAATTTTTTGCTTTACTGAGATCAGTAGAGAATAGGGCGCCTGTAGATCCTAGATTATCAATAGCTCCTTGATATCTAAGCATACCCACTTCATCAATGATAAACATATGAGGCGTAGTCTTAGCGTCATACAACTTTCCTACATCTCCATTTGAATCAAAAAGTACATGTGAAGGTTGAGCATCTCTATTGATAGTTAATTCTTTTGCCTCTGACTTAGTAACATAACCTTGTTTGCCTTTAGCTGAAGAAATAATAGACAACCAAATCACATCATTTTCTGTGTATTCTTTTTGTAAGTCTTGCATATTGTCTGTATCGTAGTGTCTTTTTACAAACGGACAGTCATGATTAGTCCATTCAAGTATTACTTTCTTGCCTTTAAAAGATGCAAGATCGATTATCTCACTATCTTGATTCATTAATGTAAAAGTTGGTGCTGCAACATCATTTTTTACTCCCCCAAAAATAGTGAAGCATGCAATTAAAAAAACTAAGATTTTAATTTTCATTTATTATCTCCATTAAATAGCCTTCTGTTAATAATTCATTAAGAACCATAGGTTCGTCAAGGTTTTTATTCCAATATATATACACTGGCAATCCTGATCTATTATATTTCTCAAGCTCTTTTGCAATTACTGGATTTCTATTAGTCCAATCTGCTTTGAGGTAAGTTATATCTTTGTCCACAAATGTTTCCATCAGATCGTCTGTAAATGCAATTGCTTCATTTACTTGGCAAGTAATGCACCAAGCTGCAGTGAAATTTATAAAATATGCTCTGTTACTATTCCTTAGAATATTCTCTTTTTCTAATGACCAAACAAAAGAACCACCTCGTTTCTTTTCTTTACCTTCTTGAAAATCTTCATCATTGTCGGAATACGCAGTCTCCACACTCTCTTGTAAGCCATTACCAGTTAAAGAATATCCAATTTCTACATTTTGTTTAAAATCCCAATTACTCAGGGAATATCCGTATATAAAACTTAGGATAAGTATGGTTTTTATTAGATGTTTAAAAGCAATTTTTTGAAGCCATACAATAAAACTTATCAAAAATAACCCAATCATTACGATTAGCAATGTATTGGCATTAACTTGATTAGCCAGCACCCACAACAACCAAATTGCAGCTCCAAACATCATAAAACCAAAGAGTTGTTTTATAGACTCCATCCATTGACCAGGCTGAGGTAGAAATTTTACCAATGATGGAAATAAAGCAATTAAGAAATAGGGTAAAGCAAAACCAACAGCTAGCGACAAAAATACTACATATGAATATATATCAGGCTGTATAAGAGCAAAACCTAAAGCAGCCCCCATAAAGGGTGCTGTGCATGGCGATGCGACGATCACTGATAAAGCTCCGGTGAAAAAAGAGTTAATTAAACCAGAGCCTTTATTAAAATTTTCAAGCTTTGTTGAGCTTGAAAAAATATCAATATTTGTAACTAGAATCAAACCAATTGAAAAAATTAATAAACAAAGCAAGGTCACAATAAAAGGACTTTGTAATTGATACCCCCATCCAATTAATTCACCTGCATTTTTGAGAGAAATAAGCAGACTAGCTATGATCATAAATGTCAAAATTACTCCGAACACATATGCAGATGCATTCATGGTTACAGAGGATTTAGATTCATTTGCATTTTTGACTAACGATAGAGCTTTTAATGCAATAACTGGCAATACACAGGGCATAAGATTTAAAATCAAGCCACCAAGAAGGGCAAAAATTATTGCAGTCATTAAGCTTATGCCTGATTGCTGAAATGACTGATCTTCATTGATCTGTTTTTCAACAAGCACACTTACATCTTTTATTACTGAATTAGAACCCTCAGTTGTTGCATTTGTTTCTGGTTGCTCAATATAGACTTCTTCATTGACTTCAAAAAAACCGGATTGTGATGAAATTATTCCATGTACCTTTCCATCAAAACTATCAAGCGCTGTAAATGATAGAGATGAATCTAATGAATCTTGTTCTGTAGAGAAATCTACAATTTGATCGTCATAAGGAAAGAAATAGGAATTACGACCAATTAACTCTGCACTAATCTTGATCTGATTATTTTGTATCGATGCATTTAAATCTGGAGGGCCTCTGACAGGCACAAGCTTTCTCCATTTTTCTAATTCATTTGGCCTTTCTTCTATATTGAGTATCTTATTTTTTAAAATTAATTTTAGATTTGCTTCTTCTGGTACACAGATATCATCGCAAACTAGGAATTTAATATTTATGTCTGTTTCATTATCTTTTAAATCAGTTATTTCTAAATTAAATGGAAATACGACTTCATTTTCATAGCCATAAGTCATTAAAGGTGGGTATTCAATAGTTTGAGGTCCTGGCCATAGATTTTGGTCTATCTTCCAGCCCTTTACTTGTTTGGATTGAAAAACTGGCGGTCCACCAGAATCACCAGGATTTATCCAATAAGTATGCCATCCTGGAGTAAATACAAATTTATAACCCAGATGGATTGTCCCAGATTCAGAGAGAATATTGGTTTTTCCAATTATGGAAATTTCAGCGTGATCAGTCTTAACTGCTTTTGCATCTACTGCAAAAGCTAAGGTGATCAAAAATAAACTTAAAAATCTCATAAAAGGAAAGGGCGGCTTAGCCGCCCACGTTTATTTTACCTCAATTACTCGAGGTTTTTTCTCATCTGGTACAACTCTTTCAAGATTTATTACTAAGAGTCCATTTTTTAATGAAGCTCCAAGTATTTCCAGATCTTCAGCTAATGTAAATTTAAGTTTGAATGCTCTTTTAGCGATTCCTTTGTGAACAGCCTCAACATCCGAACTATCTTTTTTAGGGCCATCGTATTTAATTGTCATGACACTATCACATAGCTCAATATCTACATCTTTTTTATCAATTCCAGCTAGAGCTACCTCTATTTGGAATTTAAGCCCATCCCTATAAATGTTATATGGTGGGTAACTTGATTGAGACTCATTAGAAATTCTCTCGAGTCTATTTACGAGATTCTCAAAACCTAAAACGCGGTTTGAGAACATTGGGTCAGTAAAATTTATTAACATAATAGTCCTCCTTTAAAGCAACTTGTTAATGTTTTTGTCGGCCTCACCTGAGCACCAACATCTAATAATCTAATGATAGATCCAAAAAAATCAAGAACTTTTTAACTAAAATGTAACTTTTACTACTCTTATTGTTGATTTATTTCATAGTAATGGGTAGTATAAGTTACATTATGAGCAGAAACCATAAAAATCTAGTAATATTACTTACAGCAAAGCGAAAAGAAGCTGAGCTAACACAAGCAAGCCTTGCTGAAGCAGTACAAGTCTCAAGAAAAAGTATAAATGCTATTGAAAATGGAGTGTATGTGCCTACTACAGTACTAGCGCTAAAGATTGCTACTGTGCTAAATTGTAGCGTTGAAGAAATATTTAAATTACATGATGGAACTTTTCCATTATTGATGAGGTCAAATGAGTATGAATAAAAAAATACAATCAATAATTCTAATTTCGATTTTAGCTCTTGGCGGTTGTGCTACTGGAGGTTTTTCTCCAGATGTAGTCTCAAGAGATGCTGCAGGTAAAAGCCAATATGTTCAGTCAGGAACAATTGTTTCAATTAAAAAAGTTACCATTGAGGGAGACAGAGAGAGTGGAAATATTTTTGGCTCTATTCTTGGTGCAATAGTTGGTTCTAACATCGGTGGTGAAGACGACCAGACCACTCAAGAAGTTGGAGCAGTTGTAGGCACAGCTGTTGGTTCAGTAGTTGGCCAAGAAACTAGCGAAAGAATTTCAAGAAAAGAGGGTTTAGAAATAATTGTAAAACTTGATTCAAATGAAAGAGAAATTTCTATCGTACAGGAATTATCTACAGATCCAGATTATGCTTTTAGTGTTGGCGATGAAGTAAGAATTGTAAGGTCTTCTGGAAAGAGCAGAGTAGTGCCTTATAATTAAATGATTGAATTCAGTAAACCTTTGGAATAAAGCCCTAGACATTCTCTCCAGAAGAGAGCACTCTGCCTATGAGCTTAAAACTAAGCTAAAAAAGTTTGAGCCTGATGAAAAAGATCTAAATGAACTCATTGAGAAATTAAAATCATCAAATTTTATTGATGATGAAAGATTTGCCATTGCATTCATTAGATCAAAGGCTCAATCTGGTTATGGACCTTCTTACATATCTCAGTATCTTCTAAAAAAAAGAGTACCCTCTGATATCTATGATATGAATTCTCTAAATATTGATTGGGAATCAGTATGCAGAGATCAATTTGAGAAAAAAAGGCATGGTAAAGATATAAATTTTAAAGAAAAAGAGAAGATTTTAAGATTTTTAGCCTATAGAGGTTTTAGTTATGAAATAATAAAAAACGCTCTAAAAGAATACGACTAATGGCTTTAGCTAATAAATACAGACCAAATTCATTTTCTGAAGTAATAGGACAGGAAAACGCTGTTATTGCTTTGAGAAATATTATTAAAAATCAATCTTTTCATAATGGGTATATTTTCTCAGGAACACGCGGAGTTGGTAAAACTACATTGGGCCGATTGTTTGCAAAGGCCCTAAACTGTATAAATTATGATGCTAAAAAAGGTGAAACCTGCAATGTCTGCAATAATTGTAAAGAAATACAAAAAAATTCTCACTTAGATCTCATTGAAATTGATGCTGCTTCTAGGACAGGCGTTGATGATATGAGAGAGCTATTAGACTCAGTTCAATATAGGCCATCACAAGGCAAGTATAAGGTTTATTTAATAGATGAAGTTCATATGTTGTCTCCGCAAAGCTTCAATGCAATGCTAAAAACACTAGAAGAACCACCAGGCCATGTAATATTTATGCTTGCTACTACAGAAGCAAATAAGATTCCCAAAACCATTGTTTCTCGGTGCCTTCAATTTAATCTGAAATTAGTCTCCGATGAATTGATAGCTGGGAATTTAAAAAGAGTTTTTATCAATGAGGAAGTTACCACTGATGATAAGTCTATCGATTTATTGGTAGAACTAGCTAAAGGGTCAGTTAGAGATTCACTCACTTTAGCAGATCAGGCAATCTCACATTGCGATGGCAATCTTACAGAACCAGAGATATCAAAATTACATGGTGTTTTGGATATTTCTTCAACAACTAAATTATTTGAAGCAATCTTTAGCAACTCAGTAGATGGTGTTGTTAATGAGATTAAGAGATATAAGTCATTGGATGTTAATTACGACATTCTTTTTGATAGAGCTTTAAGCTTCTTGCATACCAATATGGTTGATAATGTTTTATCAGATGAAGAATCAAACCAAGACCTTCATTTATATTACCAGTTTTTTACTAATGGCTTGATAGATGCAAAGCAAACAGGAAACAAAAGAGATTGTTTTGACATAGCTGTTCTTAGATGTCTTACATTCGCCGAACAATCGGAAAACAAAGTAAAAAAAAAGCCAAAATTAGTTAAAAAAATAGAACCTAAACTAACTGCCACTAAAAAAGAACCTCAAAAAAAAGAAAGTCTAGAAAAACCTATAGAGCCTTTAAAGGATGTAAGCCCTAAAAAAAATGGCATAAAGCTTTCACCAGATAATTGGCTTGAACTATTTGATCGGCTTGATTTATCTGGTCCTTCAAGAGCATTTTTCTCAAATTTGCAGCTGCAAAAAGTTGAAAAGAAGACCCTTTTCTTTAGTGGAACTGATTTATTCGCCGAAAGAATTAATGAAGGAGATAGTGTTAATTTAATAGAGTCTTTAAATAGATTAGGTCATGAAGACTATTCTGTTGAAGTCGAATCTTCTGAGACTGTGAAAAACACACCTTCACAAGAATGGGTTAAAAATAGAAATAAAGATATTGAAGAATTTAGAAAAGAAATTATAAGCAGTGAATTAATTATGAATCTTAAAGAAAATTTTGGAGAAGAAATAACAGAGGATAAAATTACTATTATTGATCATGAAGAATGAAGAAACTTTGTTAGCTCAATTAATCCAGTCATTTAAGATCCTTCCTGGAATTGGAGAAAAATCAGCCCAAAGAATGGCATTTTATCTCTTAGAAAAAAATAGGGAGGGAGGAAATAATCTTGCAAAATTAATTTCGACCTCTATGGAGCAGATAAGAAATTGTTCCACATGTAGGAATTTAACAGAAGAAGTGGAATGCGAGATTTGTTCTAATGAAAAAAGAGACAAAAATTTGTTATGTGTCGTTGAAAATCCAACTGACGTAATTGCGATTGAGAGTTCAGGCAGCTTTAAAGGCAAATATTTTGTTCTGATGGGAAGACTTTCACCAATAGACGGCATCACCCCGGAGAACCTTGGTATACCAATGCTTATTGAGCGTATTAATAATTCAGATATAAAAGAGATAATCATTGCTACAAGCCCAACTGTAGAAGGAGATGCAACATCATTTTATATAAATGACCAAATCAAAGACGAAACTGTATTGGTGTCGAGAATTGCATATGGCGTACCAATGGGTGGAGAGCTAGAATACGTAGATAACACAACCTTAAGTAGGGCAATACAAGGAAGAAGGAAGTTAGATTAATGACTATAAAGTCTGACAAATGGATAATAGATCAATCTGAAAAAAATGATTTAATAAAACCATTTGAATCCAATCAAGTAAGAGAAGTTGAGGGAAAAAAAATAGTCTCATATGGTGTTTCAAGTTATGGCTATGATGTCAGATGTGCAAATGAATTTAAAATATTTACTAATACTCATTCTTCAGTAGTAGACCCAAAAAATTTTGATAAGAATAGTTTTATAGATGTCACCGCAGATGAATGCATCATTCCGCCGAATTCATTTGCACTTGCCAGAACAATTGAATATTTCAAGATACCTCGCTCTGTACTTACTTTATGCTTGGGTAAATCGACTTATGCTAGATGTGGCATCATAGTAAATGTAACTCCCCTCGAACCAGAGTGGGAAGGTCATGTCACTTTAGAGTTCTCTAATACCACTAATTTGCCTGCAAAAATTTATGCAAATGAAGGTGTTGCTCAAATGGTCTTTTTTGAAGCTGATGAAATTTGTTCAACAAGCTATAAAGATAGAGGCGGCAAGTATCAAGGCCAAAAAGGTGTCACTCTGCCAAAAACTTAGGCATTTTTTTTAATACAAGTGAATTAATATCCCCATTCTTTAATTCAACAAAACTCTTAATAATCATGAAATCTAATTCAGGTGAAATGAAATAAACGATTTTGCCTCCATTCAATGAAGTTGCACTTATTTTTATGCACTCGAATGTACCAAAATCCGTTTTGATATTTTCATTTCCTTGCGTTTCATAAGTTCGCTCTACAATGTTTCCTTCATCATTATCGATAACGAATAATTTAAAATTTTTAATCCCATTCTTTGCATTTAATCTCATTTGTAGATCACTGCCTAATTGATCAAGAATTTTTTCATCTCTTTCAATGTTGAGATTAAGTTCTTTTGACCTGGTTAGGTTATTTTCAAATGTAACTTTAAAGTAGTTAGGATCTACACCTGGCACATTGTTGCTAACTTCTGTTAGAGATGACCTAACATCTCCATCACTAATCTCTAAACTCGAATCTTGAGAGTATTTAAAAATTATTAAAGGCCTAAGAACAAAGCTTGAAGATATACTGTCTTCAGACTGCACTATGAAATTTCTTTCCATATTAAAATTACCAAATTGATGATGAGAAAATGTAAAATTTGCCTTCCAGCTTTTAAAATTTTCAGCGAAGGAAAATAATGGAACTAGCACTAAGAGAAAAATTTTTTTCATTAAATTAATTTTGAAATTGTTTCAGGGTAAATTCTATTTTCTATTTGTTTAACCCTATCAGTGAGACTCTTTACAGTATCATTTAGTTCAATCTTAAAGGATTCTTGTCTTATTATTGGCCCCGCATCTAATTCATTTATTACATAGTGTATTGTCGTACCATGATACTCATCTTTGGCTTCTAAAGCTTTTTGATGTGTATTTAACCCAGGATATTTTGGAAGTAATGATGGATGTATATTGATTATTTGGCCTTCCCAGTCATTAACTAATGATTCTGATATTATTCTCATATAACCGGCCAAGATAATATAATCCGGATTAATTTTTTCTAAGAATTTAGATACATTATTATCAAAATCTTCCCTAGATTTAAAAACTCTATGGTCAATAACCTCACATTGAGTATCATATTTGCCGCAGATTTTTATTCCTTCCGCATTAGGGTTGTTTGTAAAAGCACTTATTACTTCATAACCATAATCTGTTTGCTTATTAAGAATTGATTCAAGGTTCGTTCCTGTACCTGAAAAGAAAACAACTATTTTCATATAAATTTAAAGTCAACTTCACCCTTGTCCGACACAAAACCAATCTCTATTAATTTCGGATTCTCTTTAATAGCTTTTTTTGCGTTCAATTTATCTAGCACTAAGCAAAAACCAATACCACAGTTGAAAACATTAAACATTTCTTCTTCTGAAATATTTCCTAATTCTTTTATCTCTTCAAATATATTTGGTAATGCCCATTTTTTTCTATCTATACATATTGTTTTTCCATTAGCAATTCTTGATAGATTTTCATTTAAACCACCACCAGTTATATGTGCCATTCCATTAATTTTGCAGACCTTTTTAAGAGCCAAGATATCATTTACATATATATTTGTAGGAGTTAATAATTTTTGCATGAGAGAATTGTCAATAACCTTATCTTCGATAATTTGATTTATTAATGAATATCCATTTGAGTGAAACCCAGAGGAGGGCAGGCCAAGAACTAAATTGTCTGCTTCTATTGATGAACCATCGATTATTTCATCTTTATTGTTAACACCAAGGGAGAAACCCACCAAATCAAAGTTGTCATTTGTATAGTGATTAGGCATTTCAGCAGTTTCTCCACCAATTAACTCACAACCTGCTAATTTACAACCTTCTAGTATCCCTGAAATGATTTCTTTCCCTTTTGACCTATCTAATTTTGAACAGCCATAATAATCCAAGAATGCTGTTGGCTTTGCACCACTCGAGATTAAATCGTTAACACACATAGCAACAAGATCGATACCAATTGTTTTTAAATTATTAAGCTTTAGAGCAATTTTTATTTTTGTGCCAACACCATCGCATGCCAAAGCATAGACGGGTGAAGAAAATTCGGAAGGTGTATCGACATATCCAGAAAAGCTGCCAATATTACTCAGAGAATATGATGTAATAGGTTCTCGTGTAAGGTCCTTTATATCTTCTATAAATCTTTGGCCTTCCTCGATATCAACACCTGTATCTTTGTACTTATTTTTGTTTTTTGTCATAAAATAGTTAATCTTAAATTATGTTTTCTAAGAAAATATTTAGTTCAGTTGCAATTATATTGTCTTTTATCTCATTGAGTTTCAACTCTATGGCGCAGATTTCTGATAATTTTATTCTTCTTTATGAGAGTTATAGCAAACTTAATCAAATAGAAGAAATAATTCAAAATTCAGATCAAAAGATCATGAGAAAATATGGAGTAAATCAAAAGTATGTGCAAGAACGAGAAATTAATCTTCAAGCAACTAAACATTTCATTGGTTATCAAATAAAAAAATTCAACGATCAAAGATTAGTAGAGTTAAAATTTAGTAAGGATTCCATAGAAAAATTTTTCTTAGATAATTCAATTCCCTTTTTAAGCTTTCAGGGTAAAGCCAAAATTTTTATAGGTGCTAATGATTCATTTTTTTCACAATCAAACTTATTTATTTATGAAAGCGAGGTTTTTCAAAATGAGCTAATTGATTCAAAACTACTGTCATCATTGAATCAAAATATAACTATAGATTATGAATTTTTGGATAATTATCCAGTTTCAAGTTATGAGCAACAAGAATTACTACAGAGCATTGAAAGTTCAGAAGAAGGCGACTGGTTAGTATTGTTAATAGATAGATTTGACCTTGATAAATGGAGCATTCAATTCCCTAAAACATCTACAATTTACCTTGAGGATGAGATTGAGTTTCAAAATTACCTCTTAGATCAAATTTTGGAAGAAGTTCTTATGATTACCAATGTTATTTCTAAAAATAGCTATTCGGTAATATTTGATGCAGAACTTTCACTAGAGCAAATAACAGAACTAGTTGAGACATTATCATTAAGTACAGATATTTTGCATTTTAGAGTAAAGAAAATATCTGCCGATGAGATAGAAATTGAATATGAAACCTACCTAGATAAAGATAAAGCTACTGCATTTTTCAAAGAATTAGGTGGAACAACAATTTAATGAAAAATATCACCAGAAAAAACCAGCTGTATTTTGACTTCGGCCGTGACTATGATGCAAGCTTAGAAAATTTCTTTTTTTCAAGTAAGAATCAAGTGCTAAAAAATGAATTAATTGAAACTCTAAACTTTGAGCAGAAAAAGGACATCTTTATTATGGGTGCCAACAACTCAGGCAAGACCTTTTTATTAAATTCTCTTTTAAATCATGAGGAGAGCTTATCAAAGGCAAACATATATATAGATTTATCAGAACTTGATGGATCAAAAGATTATTTTACTGATCTTAACCAGTTTGATCTAATTTGTTTAGATAATTTTGACAAAATTAATAAAAAAATAGAGGTACAGATATTTAATTTGATAAATGAATGTAGAACTACACCAATCAACTTAATTTTTGCATCTAGTTTAAATCCTTCTGAGCTTTCTTTCATGCCTGATTTAATTTCACGGCTGAAGCAGATGAATTATTTCTACATTAATGAGATTGAAGATCAAGAAGTTTTGGAGTGCATTATGTTTATAGCAAAAAAATTAAATCTCGATTTCTCTGAGGATGTAATGCGGTTTATTTCAAAACGAATAAGAAGAGATTTCTCTTCAATAAAAAATACAATTCAACAACTCGAAAAGTTTCTTTACTCAGAAAAAAAAGAGCCAACTAAAAAATCAGTTAGCTCTTTTTTTAAAGAATATAAGAGTTAGTAGACTACTTCACATTCAATGCAGTAGATTCTTATATTTCTATATATATCTTCTGTATTAAAGTGATTATTTTTTTCTGTATCAAATAAGCTCTTAATAAAATCAAATTGAAACATATAATTTGCAGGTGGTGCCGGAGGAATTACATGTTCAACTTTATAGTCTTCAAGCTCCGCACTTTCAGCTATATATTTAATAGCATCATCAAGTGTTCCTAGTTCATCTACAAGATTTATTTCAAGTGCCATTTCTCCAGAGTAGACTCTGCCTTTAGCTATTTCTCTTACTTTCTCAATTGGTATACCTCTATCATTGGCAACTTGTGATGTAAATTTATCGTATGTTGAATAAATTCCTGCTCTGACTAAATTTTCAAATTCTTCTGGCCAATCCATGGCAGTAAAATCAAAAGCACCATATTTTGTTGTGGAATATCCATCATAATTTATACCCATCCAATCATATATTTTTTCAAAACTGAATAGAGTTCCATAAACACCGATTGATCCTGTAATAGTATCTGGTTCTGCATAAATCTTGTCAGCAAGAGAAGATATCCAATATCCACCAGAAGCAGCTAATGTACCCATTGAGACGACGACAGGTATTCCTTTTTCTTGAGCTTTCTCAATTTCCCATCTCATATAATCAGAGTCAACGACAGAACCACCAGGAGAACTTACCCTTAAGACTATCGCTTTAGTATCTTCATCCTCATGAGCCTCTTTAAGCATATCAACTATGCCATCTGATCCTGCTTGACCATAAACCACTGGGCCACCCATAATCGTGCCTTCAACAGTTACTACCTTGATTACATTTTTGCTGCTTGACGGCATATCTTGTTCGATGCTTGCTAAGTAGTCGCGATAATAAACTGCATTCAATGCTTCATTATTGTCTTCAGAAGTGCCAAACCTTTCTTTCATACGATCATCAAAATCATCTCTCTCTTCTATTACATCTACCATACCCCATGTCTTATAAGCTTCGAGTTGATCTACGGAACCATCGATGATCTGTTCAAAAGATTCATCAGCAATCCATTGCAAATCTACTTCTCTATTTTCATAGACAAAATCTTTCCATTTTTTCCAGAGAGGCTCATAGAAAGCTAAATTTGCTTTAGCTTCATCACTCATTCTGTCACTAGTGTAAGGTTCTGGACCAGTTTTAAAATCACCAGCTGCAAATATTCTTGGAGTTATTAAGAATTTTTCAAAGAAGTTTTTTAGATATTGTCTAGCTCCGCCAAAACCACTAATTGATATTGAGCTATAAGTTGGAACACTAATTTCAGTAGCTGTCGAAGCTAAAAGATAAGTTCCATCTGTTAAAAAATCACTTCTGACAACTATTTCTTTTCCTGCATCGACTGCTTCTTTCATTTTCTTAGCTATTGGTAAGGCATACACAATACTTACCCCCAAACCAGAAGGATCAAAAATCATAGCATCAACTCTCTCATCGTTCTTGAAATCGTCAAAGTATTCAAGCATATCTTGGTATGGGTAGTATATTGTTCCGTTCTGTGAAGGTATCACACCATCTAAATCTTCCCACCACTGTGCTGGAGGAGGAGTGGGCGGTTGGTCAACAATAACCCCTTGAGGGCTAAATACCACTACTTTTCCTGTAGGGTCAATTTCGTTTGATTCCTGCCATAAAGGGCTGATTAAGCTTAGAACTACACTTATTGCTATATATAAAAATATACCTGTAGCTAAAGTAAATCTGACCGCTTTCCAAAAGTAGTCTCTGCTTATAGCTATATAACCCCAAGTAGCAACAAAAAAATTGCTAACTTTAGATAGGAAACTCTCATTTGTTTTTTTCTTCTTTACCATAAATTACCTCTTTGAATTAGAAAGTACATAATGCCTTAAAAGAATATCTTCGGCAAATATAATTAGTTCATATATAATGTTTTTCTTATATTTTTAGCATGAGAATTTTATTAGTCGCATTAACCATTTTTCTTACTTCTTGTCAGGGCGAAGATTTAGAAAGTCAGAAAGGAGATTTAGAAAGTCAGAAATTAGATTTAGAAATTTCTCAGGGAGGGTTTTTATCATCTAAAGAGTTAAGTGATGAAGTTATTGTATTGAATATATGGGCAGACTGGTGTCCTCCATGCATTAAAGAGATGCCGTACTTCAATAAACTGGATAAACTTCCTGAAGTAACTGTGCTTGGTTTTCACTTCGATCAATTTGATTTACTCGATGAAGCAGAATTACTTGTTTTAATTGAAAAGCTTGGCATGGATTTTGCAAACTTAAAAACTGATCCTAGAGATATATGGGGCATAGATATTCCAGGACATGTGCCAACAATAATAATCATAAAAGACAATGTGGTAGTAAAAACCATGATTACTCCCCAGACTTATGAATCACTTCTAGAAGCTATAGAAGTTAGCTAATTACTTTTGATTTAACTTTACCTTTAGCAAACCTTGTTTCTAATACATCATCTTTCTTCAGTAGTTTTGCATCACTTGCAATCTTGCCATCATTTGTAAATGTTATTGAGTAACCACGACCAAGTATTTGCTCAGGGTTTATGACGCTTAGTTTTTCTTTTAAAACCTTAAATGCATTAACCTTTTTAGCTAATAAAGCTCCAATTTTGGCATTAATTTCAAGCAAATTTGAATCAAGTCTTAAATACTGTTCTTGAAGTCTTTGTTTTGGTGAACGTAAGAGCCTTTGAAGGGTCATAAGTTTTTCTGATATTTGATTTATTTTTTGTTTGACTTCTTTGATCAGAGATTGGTTTAAAAATTTAAAATATTCATTTAACTTGCTGGCTCCTTCACTCACAATCTCTGCAGCTGCTGTTGGCGTAGCCGCTCTGACGTTGGCAATGAAATCAGTCAAAGTAAAATCTGTTTCATGTCCAACACCGCTTATGACTGGAATATCATATTCAGCTAGGTATCTACAAAGCATTTCGTCATTGAAACTCCAAAGATCTTCAATTGAGCCACCACCTCGACAAAGAATAACTGCATCAACTGTATTTTTTTTATGGTATTTGCTAATTTTTTTAAGAGATTCTTGTATCGATTCAGCTGAACCATCTCCTTGAACTTTAGTTGGAGCTATAAGAACTTCAACATGGGGCGATCTTCTTTGCAAAGTTGAAATTACATCTTTTATCGCAGCTCCATGCGCTGAAGTGACTACAGCTACTCTATTTATAATCTCAGGCACTTGATCTACATTCTTTTTTTCAAATAAACCCTCAGTGTTTAATTTATTCTTTAATTGTTCATAACGACGCATTAATTCGCCAAAACCAGCAAGCTCCATTTTGCTAGCTATCATTTGATACCTACCTGTTTTTTTATAAATGGAAAGTTTGCCTTGCAGTATTACTTGATCACCTTCTTTAGGCTTAAATCTTAAATTTATATTTTGGAGTCTAAACATAGTGCAGTTAAGAACAGAGTCAGGATCCTTTATTGAAAAGTACCAATGACCAGAAGTGCCATATTCACGAAAATTCGATATTTCTCCTGCAACCCATAGAGGAGGGAAGGCCTCATTAAGAAAATCATTGGCTGTTTGATTTATTTCAGAAACAGAAAGAATTTCTCTTTGGTCTCCTATAGTTTGATCAGAGTAGTCTTCCATATAAAATTATTATATTCTATTCTCTTCGCGAGTTTAGCTCAGTTGGTTAGAGCACCTGCTTTACACGCAGGGGGTCGTAGGTTCGAATCCTACAACTCGCACCATTTAGATCATGAAAGAACATATAGAAAAAGCTTTAACCTTTCATAGGGATAACAGCGGCACTGGAAAGATATTCCAATTTAAGCTTTTAGAATACAAGGAAGGATTTCTAAAGCTTGAAGCACAATTTCCCGATGAAACTTTAAATCCTGATGGATCTGTTCAAGGTGGCATGATGACTTCAATGTTAGATGATGTCACAGCCTTACTTTTAGTTATAGAATCAAAAGGAACAATATATCCAAGCTCAGTTAACCTTCACTCTCATCATCATAGACCTTTATTTAAGAGCACAGTCACAGCAACAGCTAATTTACTTAAAAAAGGCAAAACTATTGCTACAGTACAAGGAAGCATTTTTGATAAAGATGACAAATTAGCCGCAACTCTTATGCATACTATTTTTATTTTTAATAGAACGGAAAGATTCAATAAAGATAAATCTTAGTTTTTCTGCAAATTGCTTATTAATTTGAAGCCAATTATTGCTGCAATAACTTCAACAATTAAATAGAAAATAAAAATAGGTGAAGGCATTCCATCAAGAATGAGACTTAAGGTCCTTCCAGAAGCTATGCCAGTCATAAAAATCGCTAAACTCCAAAGTGCTGGTAAACGTAATTTTTCGTACCGAGCACCAATTACCCAAAAAATACATAAAGCAATATATAAACCCATTACTGCCCGAAGTATGTTGGAGAGATTTACGGTGTCGACTTCTATACCATAAAAATTTGGCATGCTAACAGCAGGATTGCCACCATAAAGTAATGAAACTGGAAACACACCAGCTGCAATAAACAGCAAAAAGAATGATTCCCTTTTCATCATTAAATTTTAGCAAAAAAAAAGCCCGCTAATGCGGGCTTTTTAATAAAAGAAATTGACTTAAGCTTTGCTTACGCCAGAGTCTCTCATAGCTGCATGCCAGATAACTAATCCAAATAAGAATTTGTTAACAACATCAGCAAGGTTATATAGTGAGTTCAGGCCAGCAACTTCTGTTCCGTCTCCTGCAATGTAACCCATGTAGTAACCTATTGGATAGATAATCCAACCAACAGTTACAATCCATTTAATACCATTGAAAGCCATTGCTAGGTTTTCATTTTTAGCAGCTGCGGCAGCTTTTGCTGCATCACCGGCCCAGATTAGCCAGATGACATAAGCCCATCCAACTATTCCTATTGCAAAACCGACTTCTGCGCTGTTTTCACCTAACATACCTGCTTCACCCATGTATCCTCCAAGGAGCATAACAAGTGAACCTACAAGTAGCTTCCAAAATAAACTTAAACTCACAGCAGTTACTGCTGCAACTATTAAGTAAAATTCTACAATCTGTAGAGGGACTGTAATAAGCCAATCTACATATCTAAGCTCAGTTGGTGAACTTGCGTTACCAGCTATGCTTGTGACTTCCCATACTTCTCTCATATACATGTAGTGCCAAAAAGCAACAAAACATACGAGACATGCTACGGTAAGCGATGTTTGCCATTCTTTGTTGACTGTGCTTCTCTCCATAAAGAAGAACAAGCTACCCATCAACATGACGGCTGTGGCTACCCAAAAGGTAAAGCCAGTAAAGTCAGAACTTATGTCATACATAATTCTCTCTCCCATTAATTAATATTAATTAGCCCATATTCTATTGCTCTAAAACATAAAATTCAACTTTAAATGAGAACCATTCTCAATAAATTAGAGAAAAAAAGTTGTATTAATTGAACATTTGTACCAAAATCTACAACTCGCGGTCCGGTAGTTCAGTTTGGTTAGAATGCCTGCCTGTCACGCAGGAGGTCGAGGGTTCGAGTCCCTTCCGGATCGCCAACTTTGGAAAGATGTTTGTTGATATAGCTTTACAGACAATACTCGCAGCAATAGTGGGTGGGATTTGGCTTACACCTTTGGTAGTAAGTCCAGCCGCTCGAGCTAGTTTAGATGATGAATCATTAAGATTCTTTTTAAGAGCTTTCTTTTTTAGATTTCATTTATTTATTGTTCTAATGCTGCTCGCATATTTAAGTATTATTTATTTCTTTCAATTAGGGGAGTATGAATTAATTTGGTCAAGCACAAAGAATTTTATGATGCTTGTGTTATTGGGCCTTAACTTTTTTAACTTAATTCTTGGCTTAACAATAAATAATGCAAAAGTTGATACAAATGGGGCATTTTTTAAGATAGTTCACGGCACAAGTGTTGCTATATTTACAGCAACATCTTTTATCTCTCTGTATTATTTGATTGAAAAATTTATTTCAACTTAAATGACAGGATTATTTAGAAACATTGTTTTACTAGCTCTATTTGTCTGCTTTGTTCCAATCCTGTTTCTAGGCATCTTTGATTTAGATGAAGGAGCATTTGCTGCTACATCTCTACAAATGCTAATCGATGAACAATATTTTATTCCTACCATAGGAGATGACTTGAGGCTTGAAAAGCCAATTTTGACTTACTGGATTCAGACAATATCTATAAGCATCTTTGGATCGAATGAATTTGCTCTGCGACTTCCATCTTTAATTGCAGCATTGATATGGGCTATCAGTATTGCAGCTTTCATAAAGGAAGAAGATAGAACAATAAAAGGCACTAATATATTTTTAATCTTTTTTACTCTTCCAGGCATATTTTTAATAAGCTTTGCTGCGACCGCAGACGCTTTTTTAAACACCTTAATCTCTTTAACTTTTATCTCTCTTTACAAATACAGCAAAAATGAAAAAGCTTCTCATCTTAATAATGCAGCAATCTTTATTGGCATAGGTTTTCTAGTGAAAGGCTTAACAATTGTTTTTCTAGCTGGAGCAATCTTTTTTCTTTATTTGCTATTTATTGGCCAAATAAAAATATTTTTCAAAGCAATTATGAGCTATAAGCCATGGGCCATTTTCTTTTTAATAATAATCCCTTGGACAGCAGTAATATTTTTAAGACTTGATTTCGATGCTTTTTCTTACTTATTTTTAGGTCAATCTTTTGGAAGGTTTTCAAATACATTTGAAAGTCATACAGGCCCAGTATATTACTACTTAATAATGCTGCCATTTTTAATTCTGCCTTTCTTTACCGATTTTTTAAAAGGGCTTTTCAGTTCAAAATTTAAATCTAATAGATTGGATATGTTTTTTGGAATCTGGTTTTTATTTGTTCTAATATTTTTTTCCTTCTCAAGCACCAAATTGCCGCACTACTTAATTTATGGTTTAACGCCAGCTGTATATTTTATTGAGAGGCAGCATTTAAAAACAGCAGGAAAATCTTTATCTATTTTTGCTTTTATCTTTCAAATTCTAATTTGGTCCATGCTTCTAGCATTGCCATTCTATCTTTCATATTTAATTGAGGTAATGCAAACCTATGAAGCTTCATTAAACGCAATTAATACCTTTGCTAAAGATCTTATCTATCAGGTGCTAATAGGCATTATCTTATTAACCATTACCATTTGTTTTTTTCTTAAGTACGACAATGTCAAAGTCAAAAAATTATCTGCTTTAGCCTTTACTATCATATTGTCATTTAAAATAGCGCCATTTTTGCATTCAGTAACTCAGGGAGACATCAAAGAGTTAGGCCTTTATGCTCGTGATGGTGATAAAGAGGTCTCCATGTATAAGGTTAATAAACCAAGCTATGCTTTCTATGCACAAAAAAAATCATTTAGAGGTTTAAGATCTAATTCATTAATTCTTACCAGAAAGGATAAATTAGATTTAGTTGATAAATCTTTTGAAGTGGTTAAAGAAAGTGAGAATTATTTAATTATTGAAATAAAATCCGATGAAAATTAATAGTGATCTTATTTTAGGACTAATATTTTTTGGTCTTGCATTTAGTTTGAAATTTCTACCAAGCTTTGACATTGCGACACTTAAATTTTTTAACAGTTTTTTATTTAATAGCACTTTTTTCACCTATTTTACAGAATTTGGTAATGGCTGGTTCGTCGTTGCCTTAGTTATTCCAGTGCTCTCATTCATATCTTATAAATCTACAACTATGTTGTATGTACCAATACAAGCTTTAATACTCTCTGGGATATATATAGGTCTAATAATTCAGCTATTGAAAGAAGAAATTTTTCCTTTTACTAGACCAGCTTTAGAAGCAATTGAAGGAATAAATTATGTTGAGCCAATATTTCGATACGCTACTTTTCCTAGTGGCCATGCTGCAACAATTTTTGGTGTAATTCTAATTTGGTTGCAGTTAGCTTCACAGGAAAAACAAAAAATTAGTCGACTAATAACTTTTTCAGCTTTAGGTTTTGCAAGTTTTGTTGCTTTATCAAGAGTAATAATAGCGGCCCATTGGTTTACAGATATTTTGGCTAGTCTTGGATTGGTTTTAATATTGAGATCGACGTTATCATTGGATAAAGTTAAAGCTCATCTTATGGAAGGTAACATAGCTAAATATTTTTCTTACTTTTTAGTTTTTATAGCTTGGGTAGGCATTATTTTCTTTGATATAACTGAGTATTTTTAATGAGTCTAGATATAGAGTTCTCAATTTGGCTTGCTCAGTTTCAATATTTAGATGGTTTTTTTAGCTTTATTTCTACAAGGTGGTTTGCATTTATTCTTGTACTTCTTGCAGGGATTTACTTCTACTACTTAAAAAAATTCAAAATCTTTATTTTTATATGTTTGGCAACATCATTTGGAGATTTCACTGGAAATATACTAAAAGAGCTTCTTTCAGATACTCGTCCTTGTTTTGGATATAGTGAAATCTTTATCCAAGCGGGTTTAATTGAGCATGAATGCGGTTCTCAGTCTACTGGAATGCCATCAAACCATTCCATTAATTTCTTTCTTTTTACTACCTTGTTGTGCCTAACAATAAAAAATAAATTTATATCTTCAATTTTTATAATTTCTTCAGTGTTCGTCGCATTATCTAGAGTTTTTTTAATTAAACATTTACTAAGCCAAGTTATAATAGGAGCATTCATAGGAATTTTCTTAGGGATACTTTTTTATAATTTATTTTACAAATGGATCAAAACGTAGAAGTTTCAATTATCTCACCAGTTTTTAATGAATCTGAAAACATCGAGACCTTTGTTACTCGTGTATTTCAAACTATGCAAGAGAGTGGGCTTAGCTGGGAATTAATCATCGTTGATGATGGTAGTACCGATGGATCTAGTGATGCTCTCAAAAGACTATCTCAAGAAAAGTCTGAGCTTAGAGTACTAGTATTATCCAAAAATTTTGGGCAAACACCTGCAATACAAGCAGGGTTCGATATAGCTAGAGGTAAATACTATGTAACTTTAGATAGCGATCTCCAGAATGATCCAAAAGACATACCAAAAGTTCTCAATAAGCTTATTGATGAAAAATTAGATCTTGTGGTTGGCTGGAGAAAGAATAGGAAGGACAATTTTTTCTTAAGAAACTTTCCTTCAATGATCGCCAACAATCTGATAGGAAAAATTACAGGGGTAAAGCTCAACGATTATGGTTGCAGTTTAAAAGCTTACAACGCAGCTATTCTAAAAGAAGTTCGACTTTACGGTGAAATGCATAGATTTATTCCAGCATGGATGGCTACAAAAATTTCTCCAGATAAAATTAAACAAATAGAAGTTGATCATCATCCAAGATTGGCTGGCGTTTCTAAATACGGAATTTTTAGAACTTTCAGAGTTTTTATTGACCTAATATCTGTCTATTTCTTTATGAGATTTTTTAGCAGGCCTGGACATTTTTTTGGCTTAATAGGATTGATATTAGGTTTTGTCGGCGCAGCAATTCTTATATATTTAGTCTCTATTAAATTGTTCTATGGAATTGATATAGGCGATAGACCCTTACTCTTAGCTGGCACTTTACTTGTAGTGGTAGGCGTTCAGTTCATAAGCTTGGGCGTTATTGGGGAAATATTAAGTAGAACTTATTATGCTTCAAGCAAAGAGAAATCTTACTTAGTGAGATGGGATTCTCATGATGAGCAGTGAAATAAAAAATCTTTTTTTCATTATTTTTTCAGCATTAATTCTAAGAATATTATTTGATGTTATTAATAGCATGGGTATCCATTATGAAGAGGCTCAATATTGGGTTTGGTCACAGAATCCCTCGTTAAGTTATTTAACAAAAGGACCTTTTATTGCTAATGCAATAGCAATCTCGGAATGGATTTTTGGCTATGGTTATTTAGGGTTGAAGTTTCTTTCTTTCGATGCTTATGCAGGGACTGCATTAATTATTGGATTCTGCGCCTATTTAATTTCAGAAGAAAAAACAGCATTTTATTTAGGGGTTATTTTTACTCTTTTTTCACCTGCAATTTTTGCTCTTGGTGGAGTTGCCACAACCGATATATTTCTATTTTTCTTTTGGTCATTATGTTTATTAGGCTATGTAAAATTTTTAAAGACAAAAGATAAAAGATGGTTTTATTTGATAGCTATTGGTATTGGTTTTGGCGTGCTAACTAAGCTTTCAATAATATTATTTCCTCTATCTGTTCTGCTTTATTTTGCAATATCAGAATATAGAACATATTTACGTTCAGTAACTTTATACAAAGCCATGCTAGTTGCTTTAACTTTAGGGTTGCCAATATTAATTTGGAATTATCAAAATGACTGGGCTTCTATTCAGCATGAATTTGGACACTTAGTTTCAGATAACCCAACAACAAATCCTGAGGTATTGTTTTTTACTTTACTGATCACCATTCCTTCAATTTTATTTGTGTTGAATAAGAAGTTTTATCAGTTTGCTCAAAGCAAATTGGTTCAACCAATATTGATTCCAACCTTCTTCGTATTGCTATTCTTTCTCTTTAAAAGCATTGCTGGAAAGATTCAATTAAACTGGGCCATACCATTATTTATTAGTTTGATTCCTGTAGTTTCAGCTTTTTTATCTAAATTGCGATTTAAATATCTTGTTTTGAATTTCGCTGGAATAATTCTTTTATTTGTTTTCTCTAATATTAATTTCACTAAAAACTTTACTCCAAACGACCCAATGCATGCATTAAGAGGTTGGGAATCAGAGGTACTTGAATTATTTGGAGATTCACCCTATGACATTATTGTCTCAAATGATTATAAGTTACTATCTCTATCCGCATATTACTTAAATGATAGCCAAAATTTATTCTTAGATAGCCCGAAGAACTCAAGACTTACTTATTATGATCTTTGGGATAAAGCTATAGAGAAGAATGATGCAATTTTATATGTTTCTTATTCAAATAAATCTGTTTTAGATAAGTCTTTAGATTGCTCTTATTTGAATAATGTAAATAATCATTCGAGAAAGCAATTAACTCTGTATACTTGTAAAAAGTTATGAGAATAGGGATAGTAGGCGCTGGTAAGTTCGGCTTAGCCTTAGCAAAGATAGCGGCAGAAAAAGAAAATCAAGTATTGCTATATTCTAGAAGAATACACGAAGTAAATTCTATTAATAATGATGGTAAAAGCCTGTCTGGAGTAGTCTTTCCATCAAATGAAAAAACATCAGCCACAGCAACCACTAAAGATTTAGATAATTGTGATGTGCTTTTAATAACTGTCCCAAGCAAAGACTTTAGATCAACAATAGAATCTTTAAATATAGATATACAAACAACCAAGATTGTAAGTTGTGTTAAAGGTTTTGAAGAGAAAACAGGAAAACTAATGTCAGAGATATTGAAGGATGATTTTGGTATGCCAGAAAATAATATTTTTATTCTTAGTGGACCTAATTTATCGAAAGAAATATCTGATAAAGAATTAACAGGCACAGTCATAGCTGGCTCAGATAAAGATTTTATAAATCAGTTAAGTAAATCAATAAGCAATAATTACTTTATACCTTTTTCAAGCTCAGATAGGTATGGAGTTGAGATGGGTGGCGCCATGAAAAATATCTATGCAATTATTTCAGGTTATTTCCATGAAAAAGGAGTAGGGGAGAATACAATTGGATTGCTTTTAACTAAAAGCTTAGAAGAGATAAGTCTTTATAGTCATGCTCGTGGTGCAAATGCATCAACATTTCTTGGCCTCTCCGGAGTGGGAGATTTCTTTTCAACAGCACTATCCCAACATTCAAGAAATTATCAATTTGGAAAATTTTTGGCTATGAATAAAGGATCTGCTGAAGCCTTAGAAATGGTGAATGATACAGTTGAAGGGTTTTTAACCTCGAAGATTGTTCATTCTGATGCAAAGAAAAGAGGTTTAGACTTAAAAATATTGAATTTTTTAATCGAACTATATGAAAATCCTAAATCTTTAGATGAAGCAAAAGAAATTTTTCAAACTGATTCTATAGAAGAAGATAGTAAATTTAATTTTTAAATGAAATCTTTTTTATTTAGATCAGATTCAATCTCATAATCAAATCCAGTAGAAGTTTTGATATTGTCTTTTGTTATTTTTAAATCTTGTATATCTAAAACATCTTTATCGAAGTCATAAATTGGTTTAATGTCACTATTTATAGCTATTTCTTTATTTAATGCTCTTTTTTCTTCTGCTTGTTCTTTATTCTTTATCCATTTAGTGACATCAGTCTTACCATATCTCTTCTCTAATAATCCTTGAGTTAAATCAGCTGAAATAAAAGCACTGGTTGCGTTATTTCCACCAAATCCTTTTGAATTCATAAAGATTATGTCTTTTCTAGAATCAAATTCTCTGTCTTCTAAGAAGTAATCTAAGTTTTCTGTAAATACATCATCGGCCAACTTAGGTATTGTACAAATTCCTGTTAATTTCTGACTTTCTACAGCACCCATTGCACACCATATTTGATCCATACCTGCCGCACCCATTGTATGGCCTAATTTTGATTTAACAGAAGATACAGGTAAATTTTCAATGCCAAATTCTTTTGCAAAAGTAGACATGATATGAGATTCAGTAATTCTGTTAAGAGGCGTTCCTGTGCCATGAGCAAGAAAAGCACTTCTTTCTCTTAATACATTCTCTCCAAAAACCGTTTCAATGTCTTTAAATGTCTTTCCAACTGAGAAATAATTTCCTGCTCCAGGACCAGAAATAGATTTCTTATTACCATCAGCATTTATATTTACATTAAGAAAACTTCCTCTAATATTTGCGCCTGTTTCCATTGCAAGTCTATCGCTCATTAAAATAGCGAAACCTGACGATTCTCCACATACCATTCCCATATTGTCACCAAAAGGTCTGCAGTAATTTCTATAGTTCAATTCTTCTCCCTCTCCCAATAAACCTTGAAGAGATTTCATTCTTTCATCAGTTGCCATAGCGCCCATAGCAGCAAAACCTATATATGCTGGCGGACCCAAAATTGCTTCTGATGCACCAACAATAACCAACTCACTTTTACCATTCTTTATCAGCTCGACCCCAGCATTTAAATTATATAAAGAGGTAGCACATGCACCTATGAAATGACCAGTTATACCAAGACTACCAGTGACATATGCATTAATAAAATCAGCTGGCATTTCTGGCAAAGTAAAGGATATTTGCTTGGATGTAGCTCTTTGACCAAGTGGATGTGATGCAAATAAACCATCACCAGAATACCTATCCATATTCATGACTGCACAACCGGCAAAACAACCAACTTTATGCCTGCCATATTGATCAATAATTCCTCTTAGATCTAAACCAGTGTCAGAAAGAGCATCACTCATACCAACTATAGACATGCCTAGCGCTTTAGGGTGTTGTCTAGAGGCATAATGTGTAGTCGGGTCAAGCTTGAAAGGTAATTGCGCACTCGCATTTGCAGGCATATCGTAGTCATAACTCCAAAAGGTGTCTCTACAGAATTTATATTCAAGCTTTCGCATTAAGGTGTTATCTAAAACATCCTTTTCGCTATCTTTTAAAAATTTTTTCAAACCTTTTTCATCAAGATCTTCAGGAATCATTTCACATAGAGATAGTACCGACTTAAGGTAATCCATCTTATCCGTATCATTTTGCATTTCATAGATCATTCTCGTGTAACCTAAACTATGAGATGCTCTTCCTGTCGGTGTTAAGCCACCGAAACCAACAATGCAAGGAATTGGTTTATTAGCCATTATTCGATTTCTCCATTGATAAAATTGTATTGTACATTAGAGTATTAATTGTCATTGGCCCAACACCACCAGGAACAGGAGTGTAAGCTGAAACTATTTCTGTTATGCCATTCATATCAACATCCCCACATTTTTCATCAGGATGATAGCCCGCATCAATTAAGACTGAACCTTTTTTTAGCTTTTTGCAATCAATAAAATTGGGAATACCTACAGCAGCAACAACTATGTCGGCTATTGCCAGTAACCCATCCAAATCTTTTGATTTTGAGTGTGCCGTAATAGTTGTTGCATTGGCATTTAACAGCATAGAAACCATAGGTTTGCCTAAAATTTGACTTCGACCCACAACTAAGGCCAGCTTTCCTTCACATACTACGTTATATTCTTTTAACAAACGCATTATGCCAAGTGGAGTGCATGAACCAAATGCACTCAAACCCATTGATAAGTTTCCAAAACCCTCTGTTGTTACCCCATCAACATCCTTGCTTAAATTTATACGATTAAAACACTTAATTTCATCAATATGCTTAGGAACAGGATGTTGTAGAAGAATGCCGTCTATAGTTTTATCAGCATTAAGCTCATCGATAAGAGAAAGTAATTCTTCTGTAGTACAAGACTCATTTTTTTCATGTGTAGAGGTTTTAATCCCAATTTCCTTGCAAGCTTTTTCCTTCATTGCAACATAAGTTGCTGAAGCAGGATCATCTCCCACAAGAATGGCAGCTAAAGATGGCGATCTTCCCAGATCATTTTTTAATTTAGAGACTTTTTTTGAAAGTTCTGCCTTATTCTTTTCAGCAAAGGCTTTTCCATCTAATACAACACAACTATTCACTTGTATACCCTTGAGTTAAAAGCATATAGTTTATATGATTTCCCTTTCGGGGCATAGCGCAGTCTGGTAGCGCACCTGGTTTGGGACCAGGTGGTCGCAGGTTCAAATCCTGCTGCCCCGACCAGCGCCAGTAGCTCAGCTGGATAGAGCAGTAGCCTTCTAAGCTATTGGTCGGGGGTTCGAATCCTCCCTGGCGCGCCAATTTACTTAGATGCCAATAGATTTATATGATTCAACTAATTTCTTTATTGAGTAAATATAAGCTGTAGTCCTCAAAGAAGGATAATTATTATCATTCCAAATTTCGCTCATATTTTCATATGCTTCTGTCATCATATCTTCTAAACCTGACCGCACTAAATCTATTTCAGTTGGGCCCTGTTTTAAGATATCTTTTGTTTTTGATGACACCCGTGAACCTGTAGAATTCTCGATAATGCTTATTAAGGATGCATTTTCATATTCTTTCCTTCTTTTTTCCATCCTTCCAAAACGCATATGTGATAAGTTTCTTACCCACTCAAAATAACTTACAGCAACACCTCCTGCATTAGCGTATAAATCGGGAATTATAAGAACACCTTTTTTCGTCAACTCTTCATCAGCTCTTGAAGTTAATGGTCCGTTAGCTCCTTCGCAGACAATTTTTGTGTTTAATTTGCCTTGGTTCTCCTCAGTAACTGTTCCTTCTCTTGCAGCTGGAATGAAGATATCAGTTTCTTTAGAAAAAACTTCTTCTCTACTCTTAAGTTCGTTCTGATTAGGGTAATCTTTAGGATCCCCTGATTCGTTTAGCCACTTTTTAATAAGATCAACATCTAAACCTTTAGAGTTATAAAAAGAATGATGGTGTTCAATTACTCCAATAATCTTACATCCATGATCCCGAAGAGCAGCAGCAGCATAGTAGCCAACCTTTCCAAGACCCTCGACTATAATTTTTTGTGATTTTAAAGGACCTTTTATTTTTGTTTTCTTTACGTCAATGGAACTGAAGAATGAGTTTAAGGCATAAAAGATACCTCGACCAGTAGCTTCGGTTCTTCCATCAACACCGCCCATATTTTCAGGTTTCCCTGTTACACAAGCAAAAGCATTTATATCATGAGGGTTTAGTCTTTTATATTCATCTGCAATCCATGCCATCTCTCTTTTTCCAGTACCCATATCAGGAGCAGGAACATTAAGGCTAGGAGAAATTAAACCTCTTTTGACTAACTCTTCAGTGAATCTTCTTGTAATCTTCTCTAATTCTTCCTCGGAGTATTTTTTTGGATCAATTTTCAGGCCTCCTTTTGAACCTCCGAAAGGAACATCAATTACAGCATTTTTAAAAGTCATCAACGCTGCCATTGCTTCTATTTCAGATGTTTTTATATGAGGGCTATATCTTATCCCTCCTTTTACTGGCTCAAGATGTTCTGAGTGTACAGCTCTCCATCCAGTGAATGTTTTTATGCCGGATTCTAGCTTTACACCAAACCTAATAGTATGCGTGCTATTACACGATTTTATTTGATTTGCTAGACCTCGTTTCACTCCAAGAATTTTGACAGCATCGTCAAACATTTTGGAAATGCTTTTTAAGAATACATTATTGTCCGATCCCATTTATCGGCCCCCCTTATAATTGCATAATAATGATATAATTTTTTTGCTCAAAGGTCACAAAAATATGGTGGGTGTAGCTCAGTTGGTTAGAGCGCCGGTTTGTGGCACCGGAGGCCGAGGGTTCAAATCCCTTCATCCACCCCATTAAATCAAATATATCTAAATTACTGATTTTAAAAAAAACTATTCTGTATATAATTAAATTTGATTCAAAAAAAAACATAAATGAAAAATATTCTAGTAGCACTATTGCTTGTTTTCTCCAGTTTCATATTTTCTCAAAGCTATTACAGCTCTAATGCAAAAAGTAATGGTGCGGATAAAGTGCTTACTTGGTTGCAGTACATGGCAATAATAGAAGAGGGCATGGCAATCGAATATGGTTCTGCATCTTTTCGAAATAATATTTTAGAAATTAATGATTTGAAAATTTCTGATTTTAACAGAGTAGATTTTGATACATTGAATACAGAAAACCTTTCATTGGGCGATTTGATTTCAGAGGGCTCAACTGGGATTGGCGAAGGTAGAGGCTATAGTCCAGAAGGATCATGGACAGTAAGAAAAATTAAAATAAACCTTAAATATTTTGAAGATCTGCTAAATTTTTCGAAAACGAGAGATATAAAATCACTTGAAAAGATGTATAAAACTCAAAGTTTTTTTGAAATAGATGGTTTTAGTGTTCCAATTGACCCAATTCTTGAAGAAGCTATCTTGCCTGATAGCGAATTAAGCTATACCCAGGAATTAGTATTGAGTAGAGCAGCAAAGTATCTAAACGATATAAGCATTAAGGTCGAAACTAAAGCTAGAGGAAAGTTAAGAGCAGATGCCATCATGACTGTAAATCTAAATGATGAATTATCTCTACTTTATTCATTAGATTCATCTATAGATGGAGATAGCTTAGGTTATCAATATTTCAACATACTAGAGAAAATAGTAAGTCCATTTGAAGTAGTTGCACAGAATCTTGAGACATTTATATCTGCTACCTCAGATGACTGTCCAAATCTATATAAAAAAAATAATCTTGATGCTTGGCTTGCCTATGATCTAGGTGAATACTGCGATTCAGCATATGAACTGCTTGATGAAATTGACCTGGAATCAGAATTTGATGATTTCGATGATCTGGCCTCTGATAATGAATTATTGCTAATGTCCAATCCACTGGGAAGTAAAATTTATGGCTTCAAAGTAAATCTAAATTGGTCTGATAGAGTTCTTCGTGATGCTTCTATTTTGTCTGGAGGCGTTATTGATACAACACTTTTAGCTCTTAAAGGTATTTTTGATACTAGATTAAATAAACTAGAGTTTAATCAGTTACTTTATCAATTTTCTGGACCTGAATTTGGTGCAATAGTCTCTAGCATTTTTCAGGGAGATGAGACTTATAGAGAATATTCAAAATATCAACCAAGAATTAAAACTTTTGCAAATCGTCCACAGGGGATAGGCATAAGCTTTAAATCTAGGTCAGGAATTGACCAAGATTATCTTCTTTATATCTCTGAAAACCCACTATTAATGACCTCATTGCTCGATGATGCAGAATTTGAGCTACTTTTAAACAAAAGAAATTAATTAATTCAGCAAAGTTTATACTATTTATATAGAAGTTTTTTATAAAATACTTGAAGTTTTATAAAATAAGCCTATATTTTAGTTAAATAAGCAGTAAATTAATGAAATCTGAAGACATAAAACTAAAAATCAAAATGCCAATGATCCCTTTAAGGGACGTTGTTATCTTTCCGAATACTGTTTCAACCTTATTTGTAGGAAGAGAAAAGTCTATTTTTTCTCTGGAAGATGCACTTAGAAGCAATAAAAAAATATTTTTAATAGCACAAAATTCTCCTTCAAATGAAGAGCCAACAATTAAAGACCTTCCTAACATTGGAACTATCTCAACTCTATTGCAGATGATAAAACTACCAGATGGAACAGTAAAAATATTAGTTGAAGGCATTCAAAGAGCAAAATTGGATACTATCTCAACTTCAGAGGGTTATTTTGCAGAAATAGAAAAAATAGAAGAAATGATTGAAGACTCAAAATATGAAAGAGACCTTCTTTCAACTATAAAAAATCAGTTTACTGAGTTTGTTTCAGTATCTAGGAAAGTTTCTCATGAAATAATTAATCAAGTTGAATCGATGGGCAATCTATCAAAGGCAGTGGATATCATTTCTTCAAATATTCATCTCTCAGTAAAAGACAAGCAGGAAATATTAGAAAAGGTGAATGTGATTGAAAGAGCCGAATTTCTTTCTAGTTTGCTTGAAGCGCAGATAGAGCTTATTGAAGTAGAACAGAGGATCAGAGGCAGGGTTAGAAAACAAATGGAGAAATCTCAAAAGGAGTATTTCCTAAATGAACAGATTAAAGCTGCTCAAAAAGAGCTTGGAGATATAAGTGATGAAAAGAACGAGCTTGATGAGCTTCAGAAAAAGATCGAAGAGACCAAATTATCAAAAGAAGCCTTAGAAAAAGTCAGTTCAGAATTTTCAAAATTAAGACAAATGTCTCCAATGTCAGCTGAAGCTACTGTTGTAAGAACTTTTATAGAAACATTGCTCGACGTGCCATGGAGTAAAACCACAAAAATTAATGTAGACCTAAACAAAGCTAAAGAGATACTAGATGAAGATCATTATGGTTTAAAAGAAGTTAAAGAAAGAATTCTTGAATATCTTGCTGTACAAAAAAGAGTCAAAAAGATGAAAGCTCCAGTGCTATGTTTTGTTGGACCTCCAGGGGTTGGAAAAACATCACTGGGAGAGTCAATTGCAAGATCAGTTAACAGAGAATTTACAAGATTATCACTTGGTGGAGTAAGAGATGAAGCTGAGATAAGAGGGCATAGAAAAACTTATATTGGTTCTATGCCAGGCAAAATTATACAAAAGTTATCAAAAGGAAAAGTGAAAAATCCACTCTTTCTACTAGATGAAATTGATAAGATTGGAATGGATCATAGAGGAGATCCAAGCTCAGCTCTATTGGAAGTCCTTGATCCAGAACAAAATAATAAATTTAACGATCATTACTTAGAAGTTGATTACGATTTATCAGAAGTGATGTTCATATGCACCGCAAATTCACTAAACATACCTCCAGCTCTTTTGGACCGAATGGAAATAATTAGGTTGCCAGGATACATAGAAGATGAAAAATTAAATATTGCAAAAAATTATTTAGTTCCAAGGAACAAACAGAAAAATGGATTAAAAGAAAATGAAATTACTTTTAGTGATAATTCTATTTTAAAAATTATAAGAAATTATACTCGTGAGGCAGGTGTTAGAAGTTTAGACAGAGAGATAAATAAAGTCTGCAGGAAGAAGGTCAAAGACCTTTCTATTGGAGGTAAGGCAACAAAGCTTATTGATAATAGGGTCGTAAGAAATATTCTAGGCCCAGAAAAATTTAAATATGGCGAACATGATGATCAAAATTCATTAGGTCAAGTAAATGGTTTGGCATGGACTTCAGTAGGTGGCGAACTTTTACAAATTGAAGCGGCACTAACTGCTGGTAAAGGCAGAATAATAAAAACAGGATCATTGGGTGATGTCATGCAGGAGTCTATACAGGCTGCTCTAACGGTTGCAAAAAATATTTTTCAAAAAACTAAAACGAAAAAAGATCTCTTTGAAAAACATGATTTGCACATTCATGTTCCTGAAGGAGCAACACCAAAAGATGGTCCGAGTGCAGGCATAACAATGTGCACAGCCATAACTTCTTTAGCATTAGGAAAAAAAGTAAAAGCGAATCTCGCAATGACTGGAGAGATAACATTAGCAGGAAAGGTTCTCAAAATTGGAGGCCTAAAAGAGAAGCTAATAGCTGCCAAGAGAAGTGGTATAACCAATGTAATAATACCTAAAGAAAATACTGGTGATTTAGAAGAAATGGAAACTAATATTTTAAGAGATCTAAATATTATTCCAGTAATAAATATAACTGAAGTACTGAAAGAAGCACTTGTGTGAACCATTCATACTGTGTAATGTCAACAAAATGACCATGAAATAAAGTTGATTTATTTAAGTGGAAAATCTTGATTTATTAATTTTTAACGTCTAATGTTATTAAAAGCCTGTAACAGGGCATTTGAGGAGATTTTATGAATAAGGCTGATTTAATCGACATGGTTGCCAGTGAAACTGGTAGCACTAAAGTTGACGCTGCTAAAGCACTAGATGCTGTTGTGGACGCTGTAACAGGAGCACTATCGAACGGAGATTCTGTATCGTTAGTAGGCTTTGGAACCTTTTCTGTAAGACACAGAGCTGCTAGAGAGGGTATTAACCCACAGAATCCATCACAGAAGATTCACATTCCTGCTGCAAACGTACCAGTTTTCAAAGCAGGTAAAGCATTAAAAGCTGCAGTAAACTAAATTAACTGAGTGATCAGTTTCTTACGGAATAGGCTACAAGGAATTGTAGCCTTTTCTTTTCTAGGCATTGTCGCCCTAACTTTTGCGTTTTTGGGGCTGCCCACTTTTACGCAAACATTTACTGAAAATAATTATGCAACAATTGGGAACTACAGTATTTCTCAGTCAGAATATTTCAGATCTAGATCACAAGTAGAGCAAAATCTTAGAGAACAATTTGGGGAAGGAATAGATTTTAGTGATCCTGCTTTAATAGATGCAATTCAAAATTTGACGAATAATTCACTTATTGAAAAATATACGATAATAAATTTTTTTGATGAAATAGGAATTGAGATACCAGATAGTCATGCTGAAACAGAACTTTCTAAAATCGATTCTTTTAATGTAGATGGAAAATTTGATCAAGAACTCTTCAAGAACTACCTAATAAATTTCAATTTAACCAAACAAGATCTGGTTGAAGACTATAAGTCAGATTTAAAATTAAATTTAGCAGTATCTCTTCTTGATGCTACATCAAATAGTTATGCTTCATCAACAAATCAATATTTAGATTTACTTACTGAAAGAAGAACGGTGCAATATGTAAAATTAGATGAATCTAATGTAAGCAAGGATTTTGTCTCAACCGAAGATGAACTTCTTAATTACTATGATTCAAATAAAGATCAATTTCTTATTCCCGAAAAAAGATCATATTACGCTGCAACTTTCAATAAGGAAGTTTTGAATATTGCTGTAAACGAAGAAGTTGTAAGATCGGCATATGATCAATACCTTTTAAGTATTCCTTCCCCAGAAAAAAGAGTCGCTCATGTGATGCTAATAGGCTCAAATTATGAAAATGAAGATACATTGAACAACAAAGTGAACGAAGTTGAGAGTGATTTATTGAATATTGGTTTCACAGATGCAGTAAAAAAATATTCAGAAGATTTAGGCACTGCTGATATTGGAGGCGACTTGGGTTTTACTAATGGAGAGGTTTTTCCAGTAGAATTTGAGACACAAATTGCAGACTTAAGCTTAAATGAAGTGTCGCAACCTATATTCTATGAAGGTAATGTACACTTCTTATCCATAACAGAGGTTGAATCATTTCAAATACCATCATTTGAGGATAAACAAACTGATTTATCTAATGAGATTGCTCAAATTAACTATGAAGACAAAATAAATGAGTTTGTAAAACTTTTATCAGGAACAAATTCTGATATTACAGAAGTTAAAGAGTTTGCTGATTCCTTTTCTTTAACACTAACAAAATATGAAGCAAAATCTTTTCTTGATGTTGACTTTTCTAGCGAAAATTCAAACATCTTATTTCAAACAACATTGGGAACCTGGTCAGATCCATTACAAATTACACCAGAAGAACATATATTTGCTTTTGTCTTTGATGAGATTCCATCTGATTTTGAAAGTTATGAAGATGTTGTGGAACAAATAGAACAAATAATCCAAAAACAAAAGAGAACTAGCTATCTTGAAGAAATTTATGCAGATATTTCTGATTTTTCACTAGACAAAGAGTCATTGACTAATCTTTTTAGTATTAAAAGTTTTAAAGTCGAGCAGCTCAAAAACATCAACAGATCTACTTCATTGCTAAATAATGAGATGGTAAATATCATTTTTAGCGAATATGAAACTGATGTTGTTAAGAAAGAGTTATTACAAGATGGGCTATTGCTTTATACGGTTTCAAATAGAATGAGTGGCGATATCTCTAAAGTAGCACCAGAAGACAGAGAATCCATAGAAATCGAAGTTAAAGCAGGGCTTCTTCAGCTAATTTTCAACAATTTAAGAGCAGAGTATGATTTTGATAACAAATTGGTTATAAACCCTCAATTTGCTAGTCAAAATCAATAGATTGGATATTGTATCCACCATCAACGTAGATAGTTTGGCCAGTTATTCCACTTGACATATCACTTAACAAGAAAGTCGCGGTATTTCCAACCTCTTGAGCAGTTATATTCCTTGCTAATGGTGTATTTGCACCATGTTTACTCAACATAGACTTAAAACCCTTTATCCCAGAAGCAGCCAAGGTTTTTATTGGTCCAGCAGATATAGAGTTAACTCTGACCCCTTTTTTACCTAAAGTAGAGGCAAAATACCTAACACTCGCTTCTAGACTAGCTTTAGCCATGCCCATAACATTATAATTAGGGGTAGCTTGTTGTGATCCTATGTAAGTTAAGGTAATTATTGAAGAATTGTCACTCATATGTGGGTATGCTTCTTTAATTAGACCTGAAAAGCTGTAAGAGCTTATATCATGGGCTGTTTGGAAGCCTTCCCTTGAAATACATTCTTCAATATTTCCTGAAAGTTGATTTGCAGGCGCAAAACCGACAGAGTGAACGATTCCATCTATTTTGCCCCATTTATCTACTGTATTTTTGATGAGATCCTTTATTTCAGTATCATTTGAGAGATCGCACATATGCGTGAGGTCGCCATCATGATTTTTTGAAAATTCATTGATAAATTTCTCGAAACGCTCATTTTGAAAGCTAAAACCCAATTTAGCTCCATTTTTATGTAAAGATTCAGCTATACCGGCAGCAATTGAATACTTATTTGCAAGCCCAACAATTAGTATTTTTTTGTTTTTAACCATTTGTGAATTATAGATCATTATCAAATAAATATTGAAAATTAACAGTAAAAATAGCTAAATACCCCATAATAAGTAGCTTTTATAGTTTTTTAACCAAAAAACAACAAAAATGTGTCTTTTATATGTCTTAAATCGTGTTTAAGTAGCTTAAATGGGTTATCATCACAGCTATATAACTTTTATAAAAGGGTAAAATATGAATATATTCAAATATTTACTTAGTCTGATTCTTTTGGTTTCAGTCTCTGGGTATACTTATGCTCAGGAGAGTGAGGAAGCCGAAGAAGCAGTTGAAGAAGTTGTTATCACTGGTTCACGTATTAAAAGGAAGTCTATCAATAGTTCTTCTGTAGTGACTACGATAACAAGAGATGAGATTGACGAGAGTCAAGCTCTTTTAACTGCTGATGTGTTAAGACTGTCTACCTATAACACTTTTGGATCATTTGATCCAACATCTGGTTCTAGTGCACAGTCAAACGCAACAGTCAACCTTAGAGGTCTTGGATCATCAAGAACTCTAGTACTTATGGATGGTAGAAGAATGCCTGGTTCACCTCATTTAGGTGGTGCTGGCGCAGCCAACATTAACATGATTCCATCAGTAGCTGTCGAAAGAATAGAAATTCTTGCTGACGGTGCATCATCTGTTTACGGATCTGATGCGATAGCTGGTGTTGTTAACGTTGTTACCAAAAAAGGATTCGATGGACTACAGTTTGAGTTCAGAGATGGAACTAGAGATCGTGATGATGGTAAAGAACAGTCATTATCATTTGTTTATGGCGCAACCACAGATAAGGGTTACTTTACTCTTATGGCTGAGCATGACATGAGAGACGAAATCTATCTAAGAGATAGATGGTACTCTGCTGCTAGAGCAGACGACTTAAATGGTGATGGAGTTATCGACTTATATTCTGAAACATATGGATTAAGCTGGTACTCAAGAAACCTTGCTGACCCTGTAACTGGTAACATTCATGCTGCTGGTGTTAATGGTGATGCATGTCCTGGTTCTCCTGAAAATCCTGTTGATGGATTCTGGGGGCCAAACTTTGGTGGTGCTGCATTTGGACAAGGTCCAACAGAACAGCCATCATGGGGTGGTAACCCAATAGGTATCTGCGGATACGCTTGGGCGGACATTATGGTTCAAAACGCTGAGATTACTAGAGATACTGTAACAGGTAACTTTGAGTATGCTATAGCTGATAATCTGGACCTTTATTCAAGATTAAGTGTTGTTAGAAACCAATCAACTGGTAGATTCGCTCCGCCAGCTGCAAGATATCCTGGTCTTCTAGCTTCAGATCCTGCTAACCCATATGATGTGGCTGTTACTGGATACTGGAGATGGACTGAAATAGGAAACAGAGGTTCAGACTTCACAGATGATGCTTGGGATTTTGTAACTCAATTAACTTATCAAATGAATGATAACGTTGAGCTTGCAACAAGCATGCAAGTAAACAACTTCTATGGAGTTGATGTAGGAAGATACTTCCTTGATTACGCAGGCCTAGATTCAAACTTATACCAAGGGATTCCTTTTGGTTCTGAAGATGGAATCTATGCTATGAGCGCAACAACTCTTGTAGAATATGGAAACGACTACAAAAAATATGATGTAACAGCTCAGGTTGATAACCTAATGGCTCTTCCTGGCGGAACTGTTTCGGCATTAGTAGGTTATGAGTATTTTGAAAATGAATATTCAGCAGACTATGACAAGCACTCCGAAGGTGGTCTAGTTGGTGGTTCAGCTGGTAACTCAGGTTCAGGTTATAGAGACGTAACTTCAATGTTTGGTGAAGTTTTACTTCCTGTAATGGATAACCTAGAAGTAACAGCTTCATTTAGAAATGATGAGTACTCTGATGTTGGTGAATCAACATCATTTAAACTTGGTGCTCTTTATGTGCCTAGCTTTATACCTGGTACTACAATGAAGTTTAATGTTTCAGAAGGTTTTAGAGCTCCAACAATGGATACTCTTTATGCCGTTACAACATTCAGTGCTAACACAGCTTACGACTATAAAGTCTGTGCATCTGATGGTGTATCAACTGTAGATTGTCCTTCAAGACAGATTTCAACATTAATTACTGCTAACCCAGATGTTGGTGCTGAAGATTCTGAAGGTATGACATTCAGTATTGATATGGACCTTGGTGCATTTACTCCTGTATTAGATGGTTTAACTGCTAGATTTGATACTTATTCAATCACAGTTAATAACGCTATTACAAGTGCTGGTACACAAAGTGTTATGTGGAATGACTACGTAGGCGGTACATTGCTTACTGATAACTACGAGTATTATGATTCTGCAGGAATTTCAGGCGATGGTACAGCCGCAGGTAATCCTGTTGGAACAGGCACAAGTGAAACCTGTCCAGCTGGCGCTACATATGTTAAGAGATTAGGTGTATACGACTCAGTATATGTCATCAGATCTTGTGCAAATGGTAGAGCAGATTACGTTGGAGCAAGTACTGTAAACGTTGGTGTAGTAGAAGTCACTGGTATGGATCTATTCTTAGATTATTCCATGGACGTTCCATCATGGGCAATAGCTGGAGAAGGTACATTAAACTTCTTCATGGACTATTCAAATATGGAAGAATACATGACTGACGCTTTCGTAGGAAGTTCAAGAACGGTTAACAATGTTAACTTCTCAGGTACTCCACAAGAGAGATATAACTTGGGTGTAAACTACTCATTTGATAACTATTATGTATCTCTAATTATGAGAACTATTGGAGACTATTACCTTGATTCAGAAGCCGAAACTATCGGTGGTGAGCTAACTGGTGGTATTGTTACTGCTGGTGATAAGCAAGATGTATATTCAACTATGGATTTACAGCTTGGTGCTGACCTTGGTTCAATGGGTAAAGTTACATTTGGTATCCTCAACTTGGATGATGAAGATCCTTTACCAGATAGCGGCAATAATTATGACGCTTATCTAAGTCTTTATGACAATAGAGGTATGACTTCATATTTCAAATGGAAACTTAACTTTTAATAGTTAACCTGAATATATTTAAGGGCTGCTTCGGCAGCCCTTTTTTTTAGAAGTTATCTTTTCTGATTCTTAGCTCTTTAAAACAATCTTCATCTTTTAAGCTTTTAATATCGTCAGGAACTGTTTCTAGAAGAAAAGGGTTTATTTTTCTTTCAATTTTTAATGTTGAAGGCAATGTAATTTGATTCATGGATCTTTTTTTTAATGTTTCTGTATATTTTTTTTTGATAAATTCACTATTAATTTGAGATATAACAAATTCTAAATTAGAAAGTGTGTATTCATGCCCGCAATATATTTTAGTTTCATCTGGGAGTTGATTAATCTTCTGTATAGAACCATGGAGCTGATCGTAAGTACCTTCAAAAAGCCTTCCACAACCAGCTGAGAACAAAGTATCCCCACAAAACAATACTTTAGTCTGCTTGTTATAAAATGCTATGTGATCAAGTGTATGTCCAGGTGTTTCGATTATTCTGAATTCATGCCCTAAAGTTTTGATAAGATCGTCTTCAACAAGAGCGGTATCTATTCCATCTATATTTTCGTTCTTAGGTCCATATACCTTTCCGGACATATATTTTTTTAGTTCTAACAAACCACCAGTATGATCATAGTGATGATGAGTAATTAAAATATCTTTAAGTTTTAATTTTTTTTCTTCAAGAATGTCGAGTACCGGGTTTGAATCTCCTGGGTCGATGACTGTAATAGAGTCATCGATTTGAATTGCCCAAATATAATTATCAGTAAATGCAGGTATATCAAAGATATTCATTACTTTATAATTAGATTATATGTCTATTAAAGTATATACAGATGGTGCTTGTAAAGGTAACCCTGGACCAGGAGGATGGGGGGCTTTGATCATAGATGGACATTCTACAGAAGAGCTTTATGCTGGAAACCCAGACACAACAAACAATCAAATGGAAATGCAAGCGGCAATTGAGGCATTAAAACATTTAAAAGGAACTTCAGAGCTTATAGAGCTTTATACGGACTCGAATTATTTAAGACAAGGCATTACCGAATGGATTGTAAATTGGAAATCAAATAATTGGCGAACAGCATCTAAAAAACCAGTAGCTAATAGAGACCTGTGGATGGAAATAGATGAACTATCAAATACTCTAAATGTTGAGTGGCATTGGGTAAAAGGACATGATGGAGATCCAGGTAATGAAAGGGCCGATTATTTAGCTAATCTAGGAGCAGATAGTGTCAGTTAGATTAATATCCTTTGATACTGAGACTACAGGACTAGACTTCTCAACTGGTGATAGAGTTATTGAAATAGGTTGCGTAGAAATTTTAGGTAGAGAAAAGTCAGGTAATGAATTTCAGAGCTATATAAATCCTGAAGGAAAAGATATAAGCAAAGAAGCACAAGAAATAACCAATATTTCACCAGAGCAACTTAGTGAGGCTCCTAAATTTAAAGATATAGCTGATAAATTTATTGATTTTATAAAAGGTGCTGAGTTAGTTATACATAATGCAGAATTTGATATCGGGTTTATTAACAATGAATTAAACAAGATTAAACATCAAGTTTCTGATATCAGAGACATTTGTACAGTATTTGATACTTTAGTTCATGCTAGAAAAGCTTTTCCTGGCCAAAGAAATAATTTAGATGCATTATCCAATAGATTGGGCATATCTGGTTACGACAGGACTCACCATGGAGCTTTACTCGATGCGCAAATACTTGCAGATACATATTTAAGTCTGACAGGAGGCCAAGTAACATTTAATCTAGCTGAAAATATAACTAATTCAGATACAGAAGAGAATAAGTCGAAAAAAAGTAATTTACAGTTCATCAAATTCTCTAGCAATAATAAAGATGAATTAGAACATAATAAATTTACAAAAATCATGACAGAAAGAAGAGAAAAAGAGACTAATAGATGACAAAAAAAATTGTTACAAGGTTTGCTCCAAGCCCAACAGGCTATCTCCACATTGGTGGAGTAAGAACAGCACTTTTTAATTTCGTTTTTTCACGAAAAAATAATGGAACTTTTTTAGTTCGCATAGAAGACACAGATAAAGAAAGATCAGAAGAGCAATACATTACCGCTATCATGGATGGTTTAGATTGGGTTGGGCTCAATCCAGATCATGAGCCAATAAAACAAAGTGATAGATTTAATATTTATAAAGATGAAGCTTTCAGACTGGTAGAAGAGGGTAAAGCATATAAGGATGATGGTGCAATAAGACTAAAGGTCAATAAAGAAGGCTCGACATTAGTTAAGGATTTAGTTTACGGAGATATTGAATTTCTCAATAAAGAATTGGACGATTTAGTAATTTTAAGAAGTGATAATTCACCAACTTATCATTTTTGTAATGTAATAGATGACAATTTTCAGCAAGTAACGCACATAATTAGAGGAGAAGACCATTTGCCTAATACTCCGAAACAAATCCAAATTGTAAATGCACTTAATTATCATGGTTTTGAGTATGCCCATTTACCACTAGTGCTTGGAGAGGATAAAAAGAGATTATCAAAAAGACATGCAGCCACAGATTTGATGTCTTATAAAGAAGAAGGTTATCTGCCTGAGGCTGTATTAAATATGTTGGCAAAATTAGGTTGGTCAAATACAGAAAAAGATATATTTACAATAAATGATTTAATTAAAATATTTGATGTAAGTGATATTCAAAGATCAGGAGCTGTATTCGACAAAGAAAGACTTAACTTTATTAATCAGAATCATATGGCAATGAAAACTGATGATGAATTAGTTAATCTACTTGGAATTTTTAATGAACAAAACGGATTCTCGCTGTCTGAACATCATGATCCTAAAAGGTTAGTGAGACTCTGTGTAGGAAGTGGCAATAATTTTTCGGAAATATCAAATTTTATAAAACCATTTATAATCGATTTTGAAGAATACAATAAAGCTGACTTTAACAAACACCTCTTAGGAAGCGAAAACGTTCTAAATTATTTTAAAGAATCTATCCATTCAATAGATGATTGGAATGAAGCAAAATTTGAGGAGATTATTAATTCTGCTATGAAAGATTTGGATCTACCAATGCCTAAAATTGGTCTACCTTTAAGAGTAGCTTTAGTTGGAAGAGCAAAATCTCCTCCTCTTAGCTCAACTATTTATTTAATAGATAAAAATAAAATAGTTCAGAGATTAGATAAAGCGTTAAAGATTATTTCTGAACACTAACTTTGGCATCTGGTCTACGCAAATCAGCAAAACCAAAATTAACACCATCTTTGATATGAATGCTTTGAGTGCTTCCCATAGTTTTTGATTCTTTTGGTTTGTGCCCATAGCTCTCGAGCATTCTTTTAGTATCGTTATTTAATGTTTTTTCTACTTGAAGGCTGTAATAAGGCCAATCTTGATGAATTCTAGGCATCATTGTTGCTAAGCCAATATCAAGGTCAAAATCTATCACATTTATTAGGACTTGTAGATTAATTGCTGGTATTTTAGAACCTCCAGGAGAGCCTGTAATGAGCTCTAAACTTCCATTTTCATCAAAAACCATTACAGGACTCATTGTACTCATAGGTCGCTTAAAAGGCTCAAGTTTGTTTGCTTCTGATGTGCTTCTACTTATTGATTTTTCTAAGCCATAATTACTAGCAAAATTATTCATTTGGCTATTTGTCAGAATGCCTGTTCCTGGGATTGTAACCCCAGAACCAAATGAGTAACCCAAAGTATAAGTAACTGATACAGCATTTCCGCTATCATCAACTATTGAATAGTGAGTCGTATCTTCTGATTCTTTATATTTAGACTCAATTGATCTTGTAACTCTATTTATTCGATCTGAAGAAGTAGTTTTTTTGAAATCAATTTCTTTTGCCCTTCGATTGCCATTATCATTTGACAACATATCCTTCAAAGGCGCAGAATAAAATTTTGGATCACCAATAAATTTGGATCTGTTTTGGTGACCATGTTTCAATGATTCAGCAAGAATATGTAAGTATTGTGCGCTATTTGGTTTTAGATCGCTGTAATCAAAGTTTTTCAAGATTTGTAAGGCAGTTAGAATAACAACACCACCACCACTTGGAGGGCCTTGAGCAAAAATAGATTTATCTCTGTATTCAATTGAAATTGGTTGAGTTATATTTGTTTTATATCTCTTCAAGTCAGACTTTCTTATTAAGCCTCCATTTTCTATCATGGCTTTTTCAATTTTGTCTGCAATTTCACCGTCATAAAAACCAGCTTTACCTTCATCTCTTATTTTTATCAAGGTCTCAGCTAGATCCAATAATTTAATCTTGCCCCCAACTTTTAGGTTTTCATCTAGATATACTCTAGTTGACTCTTTATCACGTGTAAGAGTCTTAGTATTTTGTATTGCACCATAAAGATCATTTGTAAGTGGAATGCCTTCAATACATAGATCAATAGTAGGTTGAATTAGATCTTTCATATCCATAGAACCATAGAGCTCATGAGCTGTAAAAAGACCATCTACAGTTCCAGGTACAGCTATAGCCTTATACCCTGATCTAGATAATGAGCTTTGATGCTCACCATCTTTTCTATAAACATCAGGTGTAGCAAGTTCAGGAGACATAGATCTAAAATCTAGACTTACAATAGTCTTATTTTCTGCATCATATATGAGCATAAAACCACCACCACCTATATTTCCAGCTCTTGGTAGAGTTGCCGTTAATGCAAAGCCTACAGCAACAGCTGCATCTATCGCATTTCCTCCTTTGGATAGGATCTCTGCTCCTATATCTGAGGCAATATAATTTTGAGATACAACCATCCCTCTATCGGACACTGTAGGATGAAAAGGATGTGAGTACTCAAGATACTCTTGTGATCTTACAAAAAGTGATAAAAGTAGTAATACAGATAAACGCAACATCAGAATATTAACGGAAGCACATAAATACAGAATACCGTAACAATTACGATTCCTGCAATATTAAAATAGAGCCCAGCTCTCATCATCTGGCCGATACTAAATTTCTCTGAACCATATACTATTGCATTAGGAGGTGTGGCAACTGGCAACATAAAAGCACAACTTGAAGCTAGAGCTACTGGAATTGCAAGTTGTGCAATTAAGCTTAAGTCTTTAGAGCCATCTGGCATTAAGTTTTGTTCTGATATTGCTAGAAGGATCATTATTGGAACAAAGGTCATTGTAGTAGCTTGATTACTGGTAAGTTCGGTAAGGAAAACAATTAACACAACGATTAATAAGATTAATAGCCCAGCATTTAAAGTTGGAATGGAATCTCCAATCCATTGTCCTAAACCAGAATCCATTATTGCGTTAGCCATAGATAGACCGCCACCAAAGAGAATTAATATGCCCCAGGGTAATTTTGTTGTAGTACTCCATTCTATTAATCCTGAACCACTACTAGATCTGGTTATAAAAACAGCCAAAGCAGCAATTATGGCTATACCATAATCTGTTAGACCACTTAAGAAAGATAAATTGTCTAATAAGTCTCTAGTCATCCATGCTAAGGCAGTGAAACAAAATATTATGAGGACTCTTTTTTCATTAACACTTATTTTCCCTAGATCTGCATACATTTTGTTTAAGGATCTTTTTGTTTCATCAGTTGCACTGATATGGACAGGAAAGATTATATTAGTAAGTAGCCACCAACCAGCTAGCAGCATAACAAATGATATTGGCGCTGCTAAAAGCATCCACTTATAGAAGGATACTTGGACTTCTTGCTCTTGAATTAAACTTATAACCACTATGTTTGGTCCGGTGCCAATAGGAGTTGCCATTCCGCCGATTGTTGCTGCATAAGCAATTCCTAACAACAAAGCAGTTTGAAAATTCGAGAAATCTTTATCTAAAGAAGTTGTTTTCTGTACAACACCAGCAATAGCCAGACCTATGGGCAGCAACATAAGGGTAGTTGAAGTATTCATAATCCACATACTAATCAAAGCACTAACAAGCATAAAACCGCCTATTAAATATTTGGCATCTGTACCAATAGATAAGAGCATTCTTAAAGCAATCCTTTTATGAAGGTTTACCTTTTCTATAGCAAGAGCCAAAATAAAGCCACCTAAAAATAGAAATACATTAGGATGTGCATATGGAGATGCAACCTCTGCAAAAGCATTTTTCGCTGGGTTCGTTGAGTCAATGAACTCTAGCTCATATATTCCTAATAAAGGAAATAATACCAAAGGTATGAGAGCAGTAGCTGGTAGTGGTATTGCTTCTGTTGCCCACCAGCATGCCATTAATAATACAACACCTGCAACATGCCAAGCTTCACTTGATAGTTCTCCAGGAGGAGAGGTGAGTAGAGTAAAAAAGAAAAGAATTAATCCAGAAACAAAACCTATAAATTTTGGACTAGAAATATTGCTCATAAAAAAAGGAGGCGCGAAATTAATCGCGCCTCAAACAAAAAACAAGATTTAGTATGTAAATCTCAAATCGACGTAGAAGTTTCTTCTTAGATTATTATCTAAATCTTCAAAGTAACCCATTCTAGAAGAAGCTAAAGGAGCTCTTTCGTCTTCTAGGTTGTTTACGCCCATTCTTATTCTTAGATCACTTTCAGCAAAATTTGTGTAGTAATCTGTATACAAGTTCATTGTCTTATGCGGTGCTACGCCCCACATTGCGCCTGCAGATGAAAGAGTTCTGTCTTCCCAAACAGTACTTCTAGCATTCTGATTCCATCCAACAGCCCAATCGCCACGTCTAAATCTAAGAGAAGTATAAGTTTTTCTCTTCGGCGCACCGTTTATAGCAAGAAGGTTTCCATAACCATCAATTGCTGTTAGTGGAACAGTTCCTGCATCCATAGCTTCATCTATTGATGCTAGTTCAGCACCATAGCCTTGTGATTTATGAGTAAGCATTGAGATCTGATGCTTGAATGACCATGTGCCATTAAATGGCCACATTGATTCCCAATCCAAGTAGAGACCTGCATCCCAACCTTCAACTGTTCTAGCAGCTAAGTTGGCATACTTGTCTTCAACTCTTTCTGCTAAACCAAATGGACAAATACCAGCATCTAAGAAAGTTTGAGGGTTGTCTGGTGCTTGTCTTACTACAGCTGGGTTACCAACTACAGCAGCACAATTTGAAAGATCATTTTGTTGTAATCTTAATAGTAGGTCATACAACATATGGTTCTCTTCACCAAACAATCCAATAGTGTTGGTTGATTCAATAGACCATAGATCATAAGTCAATGTTAAGGCATCAAACTCTAGAACCATACCAATAGTAGTATTTTCTGACTCTTCAGCTTTTAGTGCGCTACTACCTGTAGCAGCTCTTTGAACAGCATATCTACCATCAGAATCATCAGTATCAGCACCAAGAGCAATTGCATACTTAGTAGCAGCATCATTTCTGGTATTGTTTCTAACAACTAGACTTTCGTTGATTGTAATTAAGTTAGGAGCTCTAAAAGTATCTTGTGTTGATCCTCTAAATTTAAGAATATCAGACACTCTCCAACCAAAAGCCAATCTTGGAACTTCTGTACCTTCAAAGTCTGAATATGCTTCAGCTCTGTAAGCAAGCTGTAAATCAAGTTGCTGAATGAAAGGAACCTTTTGCTCAGGACTTACTACAGGAACATCTAATTCTAAGTAGTAGGAGTTAACTGTTCTATTACCACTGCCATCAGGTGTTGGACTACTATTTACAACATCTGAAACATAAGGGTATGTATCGCCAGCACTTGTTGAAAGACTGCCGCTAGTTTTTCTTTCAGTAAAGACAATAGTTCCATCAAGTCTTGGGTCTCTATCGTCCCTGAAGGAATCACTTCTAAATTCATAACCAACTGCAACTCCTATCCAACCTGCTTTAGTTTCAAAAACATTAGGATTTGAAAATCTCATATCAAAGGTTGTCATAGTTCTTTCATTGTTTCTAAATACGTCTACGACTGCAGGACCAATTCCGCCTGGAGTTAAGTCAACAGGATTATGAGATACTCTAGGACTTGTATATACTCCGCCACCATTGAAGGGGTTGTAAGCGTTAGCTCCAGTGGCTTGTAATAGTTGGTCAATTAAAGTATTTGAAACTCTGTTATGAGTAACATCTTCTGCTTCAGCAGTTGAGTATGATACTGCAGATTCCCAATCCCATCCTGCTTCAGTAACGCCTCTAAGACCCATTAACATTCTATTGGTCTCTTTATCGTTATCGACAATTCTTGGTCCAGCATCAACAAATCTATAGTTATCCATTAAAAGTGCTTTACCAGTAAAGTTATAAGGGTTCGTAGCTGGAACTACGTGTTTTACAGATGAGAAAGGAGCAGAGGAGTGCCTATTACCATTATATTCACTTCTATACTGACCAAATTCTGCAAATGCTTCACGTCCATCACCTAAGTCATGGTTAATGAAAAGGAAAGTATTATGTCTTTGAACATCACCTAGAACATCTCTTTGTCCATTCCAGTTATGGATAAGGTTGCCGGCTGTATCTTTAGCAGCACAAACACCATTTCCTAAATTTAGTACACAATCAGGGTCTCCAGCAGGGTAAATTAAGAACTCACCTGAACCATCTGTATAAGCAGCAGTACCACTCATATCAAATTGTCCCCATGCTGAGTTAGATGAACATCTATAGAAAGCACTATTAAACTGATCTGGAACTAGATCATCATAATCACATCTACCCATGATTTCATCTTCAGCAGCTGCAACTCTGTCTCTGTCATAAAAACTAAAAAACATTGAAACATTAGTTTTTCCACCATTAAAGTCTTGACCCCATTTCATTGAGAATTTATGGTCATCACGATTAAAGTGTTGCCAGTTCTGGAATCTTCCTCTCATCTCGAAACCTACAAAATCTGTTTCAAGAACATTGTTTACAACACCAGCAACAGCATCGGAACCATAAACAGCTCCTGCACCATCTCTAAGTATTTCAACTCTATCTACTAGAGATACTGGTATATTGTTTGAATTTACTGTGGCGACTGGAACATAACTTCCACCTACTTCTTCCGTTTGGTATGAAGGAGTAGAAATCATTCTTCTACCATTCAATAGGACAAGTGTATTACCTGTACCTAGAGATCTGATATCAAACGCACCTACGTCACCTCTTGAAGCGTTAACACCTCCGCCGTTTGAACCGACGTCGTTAAACTGGTTAACACCTTGTTCTGTAATAGTTGCTAAAAGCTCATCACCAGAATTGACACCTCTATCATCGATATCATCCTTGGTAATAACCGTAACCGGCAAAGCTTCATTAATTCTGGCGCCTTTAATTTGCGTACCAGTAACAACCACTTCTTCTACATCATTACTGTCATCTGCTTCCTGTGCATTCACAGAAAAAACGACAGCACACATTAATAAAATTAAATATTTAATCTTGGTCATATTGAGACCCCCCTCATTATTAGTTTATTTAACTAGAAAACATTGTATTTTTCAAGTTTTAAAACACATTGAATTAATTTAAAACAAAGGTGTTTAGCCATCTTAAATTTTGATTTATGACTTTTTTTCATCCATTAAGCTATACTCAGAAGCTTGAGGAGAAAATTATGAAGAATTTTATATTAAAAATAGTAGGACTCATACTTGTTTTAGTTACGCTTACAGCTTGTGGCGGAGGAAACGTCAATATGGTAAAAACTGGTGTATTTAATGACTATCAGGGCACTACTGTTGGAGACGCATTTGACAGTTGGAGTATGTGTGAAAACACTTCTTGGACCGAATTTCAAACAGAAAATGGTAGAAATATTGTGGAGTATAAGTGTAATGCATCTACACAAGGCTATGACAATTTAATTAATGTACTCAATAGTTTTGATGCAGCCGTTATAGAGAGTATAACTGAAACGATATGTGCGCCAATTGCAATAGCTCAGCTATATTCAGGTGGACCAGCATGTAAATTTACAATGAAAAGACTCAAAAGTGTTCTTAGAGATGGAATAACTTATACAGTACAATTTCAAGTAAACCTAGATGATAGCTTTGAAATTTCATATTTGGGAGCTTCAAGCCCTAATGTTGGAGAAATTAGTTTATGGGAAGCTGATATATTGACTCCAGTAGATTTTTTAGATTATGTCATGTATAACAATGCATACTTGAATGAAACATCAACAGGCGGACCAGTAGATATTATATCAAGTAATATAGCGACTCTTGGCGATATGGAGCTATTGAATAGATAAATTAAACTATAGATAGGGGCCATAGCTCAGCTGGGAGAGCGCAACGCTGGCAGTGTTGAGGTCAGGGGTTCGATCCCCCTTGGCTCCACCATTTAAAATATGGAAATATCATTTATTGGCTGGATTCATACTATTTTAGGTACTCTAGCGATTTTTGTAGCAGTTTTTATAATCGCAACAAAAGGCTTTATCAGTGCAAAGAATTTATTAGGCAAATTTTATTTAGTTGCAACGGCGATAACTGCAGCTACCGCACTAATGCTATATCAAAACGGAGGTTTTAATCTCGCCCATCTTTTAGCCGTCTTTACTTTAATTGCTATTTTATTAGGATTGGCCTCCGAGGAATATAATATTTTTGGTTTCTCAAAGTATATTCAAGCAATGTCATACACTGGGAGCATTCTTTTTCATTTGATACCCGGCATTGCTGAAGTAAATAAGAGATTACCTTTAGATAATCCCATGGGCCTTTCTGTAGATGATCCTATAAATATTTGTTATTACCTGATTTTCACTATAGTTTGTGGAGTAACAATTCTGATTCAATGGATCTATATTTGGAAGAATAAAGCTTAGTTATTTTTTTTCCACAATGAGTGTAAGAAATAGAACCAAAAACCGTTGAGAATAGGTTCAATAATGGCATCTACAGCAGCATCACTAAAAGAAACATTAAAAATAAAAGATGCCCACAATGTTGCAATACAAAAGTGCCCTAAAGTATAAATAGACGTAAGAGATAATGTGCCTAATGAATTCTTTGCAATTCTATGAAGTAAGTAAAACCAGAAACCATTAATTATCGGTTCAATAATGGCATCTGCTGCCGCTAGAGAAAAAGATGCATTAAAAATTAAAGTTGCGCAGGCCCAAGCAATGATGATATGCCCAATTGTGTAAACTATTGCTAACCCTAAGCTGCCAACTTCTTTTATTCTGGAGTTAAGCTCTTTTTTTGCTGATAGTATTAGTTCAGTCATCGAAGTTTAATTGTATTGCTTTTTGTGCTCTAAGTAAGCTTTCCAAGCAATTTCTTGTAGAAATGTTAAATCTTTTTCAGAAATTTGGTTTAGATAATTATATTTAAGTCCTTCAGGAGAGGAATTTGTAATCATAGAAAATACTACATAAGAACCTAAGTAGGTTCCTAGCAGTCCAGGATGAGTTCCATCTGGATGATGCAACATTATATTGGGTCTTTCCTTGTATGCCATTTCATAGGCTATTCCTACAGGAGCAACTTTAGAATTACTTTTCTTTCCTGCATCGTAATAGGCCAGTTTTATTTTTTTAATTAAATTTTTCTCATATCTAGGATCGTTATCAAGATAGGCGTGAGTCATATATAAAGCTGTTTGTATTCCAATTTTTTGGGCTTTTTTGCTGTAATTCACAGCTGTATCTGTAAATATAGACCTTAATTCTGAGGTAGTAACCTCCTTGCTACCACCTTGCATGATCAGTAAATCTATTTGTCGATCTAGTTGAAGGTTTTTGTAATCGAGTAAGTGCTCAATATTATGGTTATTTAATCTAGAACCTCCAATTGTTGCTGATTTTGTGATGATGTCTTCATCATCATAGTATTCGATAAGCATCCTCTCTACATGATTATGAACACTATCGTTATAATAGAGATAACTATTACCTACAAATAAAATTCTTTTTGGGTATTCAGCAAGCAATAGATTAGACAATAGAATTATTAAAAAAATTTTTAAATATTTCATGCCTTTATGTTCTTATGCATAGCAGTAAATACAATTTTAGAAATTAAATTTCCCATCTCATCTTCTATTTTTACATCCCATATAGATGTGGTCTTTCCTAAGTGATTAGGAGAAGCAGTGGCATATACGAAACCTTCGGTAATGCTTTTTATATGGTTTGCTGTCAGACTCAAGCCAACGACCGTTTTCTTGCTAGGGTCTACAGTTAAATATGCAGCACAACTAGCTGTACTTTCTGCAATAACACATGAAGCACCACCATGAAGCAGACCTAAAGGCTGACGAGTTTTTTCATTTACAGGCATTTTCGCTTTTAAAAAATCATTCCCTAGTTCAACAAATTCAATTTCTAAAAGCTTGTCTATATTTATTGAGGAACGAAAATCTTCAATTTTATAGTTTTTAAACCATATGCTCATAGAGGCATTATATCGAATTAGAAAATATAAACATTATTATCAAAATCAATAAAATAGCTAATAAAAAAGGATAATTTTTTCTATAAACAGCAAAAAAAACTTACAAATACACGTTTTTTACAAAAAAAATATGACTATTAACTAAAAAAGGCATAAAATATATTTAAATTAATTATCGCTGCCTAGATCAGAATGTCTGGCCCAACTTCCATTCTGCAATACAACTAGGTAGCGATTTTTTTTCTTAGGGCTATTTGTTCTTTTGTAAAATTTAATGTTGAACTTGGATTATTTTGTTGAACATCAACACATAAATTTTGATGGCTTTTGTCTACTGGAAGCCAAGGCTCGTTATTAGAGAAACCAAAATTTTGTAATTTAGATTTCCAAGGTATAGGAATTCTACAGCCATCCCTACCTTTAAATTCTGGCCAGAAGTTTTTTCCAAAGGGATCTTGTATATAGTCATATTCAACATCAGACTCTAGTAATCCTAGTTCCTCGCCTTGATAAATACAGATATTGCCTTTCAGTCCAAGCAGTTTTTCCATAATTATTTGTGGGTCTTTATTTACTCTGCTAGCAATACGTTTTGAATCATGATTACTAAATGCCCAACATGGCCATGATTTAGGGTGATTTTTAAAGAAATTTTCTACTACACCATCTATGGTTTCAAAATTAACATCTTCTGATAGAAATTCGAAGCAGTATGCCATATGAAGTCTTTTTTCATTAGTGTAATCACCAATAGTCTCAAGAGGATCCTCAGAAACAATCTCCCCTATGGAAATAGCATCATATTTATCTAGTAGGCCTCTAATTTTTTCCAAGTAAGGAATAACTTCCGGTCTGGTATTGTCATATGCATGAATTTGTAAGCCATAAGGATTGTCTTTATTGAAACCAAGAGGACGTACTAATTCAGGGTCTTTAGAGGGATTATTTCGCAGTTCTTTATCGTGAAATAAAAAGTTGATAACATCAAACCTGAAACCATCTACACCAAACTTAAGCCAGTATTCAATCTCTTCAAGCATTTGATTTTGAACTTCTTCATTGTGAAAATTTAGATCAGGTTGCGATGTAAGAAAATTATGTAAATAGTATTGTTCACGATTTTCATTCCACTCCCATGAGCTGCCACCAAATACTGATAACCAATTATTAGGGGCGACATGCGACCTTCCATCTTGCCAGACATACCAATCTGAAAATTTGTTTTCCTTGGATTCTTTACTTTTTTTAAACCATTCATGTTGATCAGAAGTATGACTTAACACGAGGTCAGTAATAACTTTTAAATTTTTATTATGAAATATGTCTAACAGCTTTTTGAAATCCTCATTTGAGCCAAAGAGAGTATCTACTTTTCTGTAATCAGAGACATCATAGCCAAAGTCTTTTTGCGGCGACTTAAAAAAAGGAGATATCCATACATAGTCAACTCCTAGATCAGAGATGTAATCAATTTTCTTGGTAATTCCATTTAAATCACCAACCCCATTACCAGATGTGTCTAAAAAACTTCTTGGATATATTTGGTAGATAATTTTATTTTTCCAATCGTCCATAATTAATTTTATTGAGTATTGCCTTTATCAATTATAGGTATACATTAATTATATGAATAGTTTGGATTACTTAATTGTAGGTTTATATGCTGTAAGTTTAATTGCCATAGCTACTTATGTTTCCATCTCAAAAAAAGGCGAAAAGAAAACAGCAGAAGACTATTTTTTAGCAGGAAGATCATTGCCTTGGTGGGCTATAGGCGCTTCTCTCATAGCTGCAAACATATCATCAGATCAACTTATAGGCATGAATGGAGATGCTTATGCATTTGGCATAGCAATTGCTACATATGAATGGACAGCAGCAGTAGCATTAATTGTCATAGGTAAATTTTTATTACCGGTGTATTTAAAGCAGCAAGTTTTTACTATGCCGCAATTATTACTACAACGTTTTGATAAAAGAGTAAGCACTATGCTGGCTATCTTGATGCTCATTATGTATGTGATGGTTATTTTGCCAGTCGTACTTTGGATGGGGGCCAAGGCTATAAATAATCTTACAGGTTTAGATCTTATCTTATCGATGATTCTTTTAGGCGCTTTATCTCTTGCTTATTCCTTATATGGGGGTCTCAAATCTGTGGCTATGACAGATATTATTCAAGTAGCTTTACTAGTTTTCTCTGGCTTATATGTTTCTTACTTAGGTTTAAATGCTATTTCTGATGGAAATGGAGTCATAGAAGGCTTCATGATGCTTCAAAGTGAATTTCCAGAAAAGTTTGATGCCATTTTATCTTATACACCAAAGGCAGAAGACCCAGAAGCATATGCAAATTATGTAAAGCTCCCTGGCATTTGGGTATTAATTGGTGGTCTTTGGATTGGACATTTCTATTATTGGGGCACTAACCAATACATTACTCAAAGAGCGCTTGGTGCAAAAAGCTTAAATGAAGCTCAGAACGGATTGATGTTCGCAGGAGTACTTAAAATTTTCATGCCAATAGTTGTTGTTTTGCCAGGCCTAATTGCTGTAGCGCTTGAAGGAAGCCCTAATTTCCCTTCGTTGATCAACCCTGAGAATAACGAGGTTGATAGAACGAATGCTTATCCTTCCATGTTGTCATTGTTGCCAAATGGAATGTTAGGTCTTGCATTTGCTGCGCTGATTGCTGCAATTGTTTCTTCTTTAGCATCACTATCAAATAGCGTTAGCACAATCTTTACTATGGATATTTATAGAAAAGATCAAGATATCAATAATCCAAGCTTAGTAAATATCGGTAGAGCAGCAGGATTGGCAGGCCTAGTGGTTTCTATTATTGTGGCTCCAATATTTCTTGGAAGTCTGCCTTCAGCTTTTCAATATGTTCAGGAATATATGGGGCTTTTTAGCCCAGTAATTTTGTTTGTATTTTTATCAGCAATTTTTGTTAGGACCTCTAACTCAAGATCTGTTTTAATTGGTTCAATTGCCGGTCTTATTTCAGGTGTGGCTATGAAATTGTATGTCCTCAATGTTGAAGAAGCACTAATAGAACCTTTTTTCCATCAAATGCTAGTTTCATTTGGAGTAGCTTTTATATTTAGCTATTTATTTTCTGGTTCAAAGACCAATCAAAAAGTTTTTCAATTTTCAAACGAAGATTTTAGAACTTCGAAACTTTTCAATGCAGGATCAATATTTATTATTGTAATGCTGGTGTTTATCTATACCACTTACTTTTAAAATTTAAGCTCTTTTGTTGAAATCAAGATGCCATTTTGATCACAATAAGCCCAGTCATTTCTGTTTATTGAAGTGTTGCCAAAATTTAATGTCTCAGATCTGCTTCCTTGACCTTTTTTCTTACTTCTTTTTGGTGAACTTGCTATAGCCATAATGCCTATAGATAGACTTGATAGTATTTCAACATCTCTTACACAACCGTTTATGACTATTCCAGACCAATTATTATCTATTGCTTTGGCAGCTAACATATCACCGAGAAGAGCACACTTCATCGACTTAGAGCCATCAACAAAAAGCAATCTATTATTGCCATTCTCCTCTAATATTTCTTTTACATACGAATTGTCATCAGGACAAATTGCTGTCTCTATTTGCCCATGGAAAGATTTAATACTTCCATAATGATTAAAAGAAAGTTCAATGACTTTTGCATCGTCGTTTTGGTCAGATAAATCAGGAGTTGAAAACATCACAATAGTATTTTACATCAGCAACCAAATAATTCATTATGACAAATGAAATGCAGAAATTTTTTATCACCTTAATTTTACTTTTTTCATCATTTTTATTTTCTAATTCTAAGCCAGTGGCGATAGTTGTGCATGGTGGGGCAGGTTGGTTTGAAAATATGCCAGAAGAACAAGTTGAAGGTATTATGAAAGGCCTAGAAGACTCAATGAATATTGGATATGAGATTCTCAATAATGGCGGCTCAAGTTTAGATGCGGTTGAACAAGCAATAATTCATCTCGAAAACGACCCACTCTTTAATGCAGGCAAGGGGGCAGTTTATACATCTGAACTTAGACAAGAACTTGATGCTTCTATTATGCATGGGCTTAATAATGATGCCGGAGCTGTAGCATCAGTAACAAATGTCAAAAACCCTATTTCTCTAGCACGTTATGTTATGGAGAATACTGATCATGTAATGTTCTCATCAAGAGGAGCTGAGAGGGTCGCTAAAGATGGAGGTTTAGATATTGTTTACCCAAGTTATTTCTACCAAAAAGATAGATTAGAAGATGCCAAAAGAATAAAAAAAGAAAAAAATAAAATGGGAACAGTCGGAGTAGTAGCAATTGATATGGAAGGAAATATTACTGCTGGAACCTCTACAGGAGGAATGACTAATAAGATGCCTGGTCGAATCGGAGATTCTCCTATCATTGGAGCAGGTACATGGGCTGAAAACAATGTTTGTGGCGTATCTGCAACAGGACATGGCGAGTATTTCATAAGATTTAATGTGGCAAATGAAATATGTGACTTAATTAAGTATAAATCTAAAAATGTTAATGAAGCAGCTGAGATAGTTATTGAAAAACTAAAATCTATTGGAGCAGATGGAGGGGTCATAGTATTAGACTCTGAAGGAAATGCAGCAATGACTTTTAATACTCCAGCTATGGCAAGAGCCTATAAAAATTCTAAGGGCGAACAGCTAGTAAAAATATATAAAGATTGAAAACCTTTCTTGAACAGAATCTATTAAATCTAGATCTTCATGGCGTAAGACATCATGAAGTAAAAGTTATGGTTGAAGATTTCATACTAAATAATCAAGAACAATTACCCTTAATAATAATTTGTGGTAATTCATCAAAGATGATTGAACTAGTAAGTCAAGCTTTAAAAGATATCAGTGTAAATTTTGAAGAAACAAGATACGGTAGAATAAGAGTGAATTCATTAGATGCGCAAACTTAAAATAATTCAGATTCTCCCAACATTGAATACAGGCGGTGTTGAAAGAGGGGTCTTAGATTTCAATAAATATTTAATAGGAAAAGGCCATGAATCATACGTAATATCTAACGGCGGCAGACAGGTAAAAAATTTAATTGATGATGGGGGTAAGCATATACATTTGCAGATAGCAGAGAAAAGTTTATTTACTCTTTTTCAGGCAAAAAAACTTGCTGATGTAATTAATGAAATATCTCCAGATGTAATACATATCAGATCAAGAATCCCAGCCTGGGTTTTACAGCTTTCCAAATTATTTATCAAGAACCCAAGACCTTTAATATTTTCGACTTTTCACGGACTATATAGCACACCCTTTTATAGCAGAATAATGGCTAGTTTCGATAGGGTAATTGCTATATCCAAAACAGTTGAAACATACATTTATGAAAACTATGAGAGACATTTAAAAAAGCCACCAATGCTTATTTATAGGGGGTCAGACGAATCTTATTTTTCACCTAATTTTGAACCAAAACCTGGGTATATTGATAATTTCTATAGAAAATTGCCTAATTTATTAAATAAAAAAATTGTTGCTTTTCCAGGAAGACTTTCATCGTGGAAAGGACAAGAATCTTTTATTAAATTAATCTCTGAATTGCCTGATGATTTTTCTGGACTAATTGTTGGGCCTTATAATAATGCTAAGAAAAAATATTTTAAGCGCTTAAATAAACTTATCGAGAATTACAACACCAAAAGTAGAGTTTTTTTCTATGACGCAAAGGATGACATTAGAGAAATTTATTACCTGTCTGATCTAGTGATGAATCTTTCTACTACACCTGAACCATTTGGACGCACTATTCTTGAAGCAGCAATGATGAACAAAAAAATCATTGGCTGGGATCGAGGTGGTGTTGGCGAAGTTTTAGATATGTTCTATCCACAAGGAAAAGTTGAATTTGGTAATTTCAAATCTTTGGCAGAAACTGTGGAGAATCTATCTATTTCAGGAGAAAGACCATCAAATGTATTCCTTACCTCAGAGCTTATGCATTCTAAAACTGTTTCGTTTTATCTCGACACTCTAGAAAATAAATCTTGATAAATTCTAATAACTTTTTTAGTTTGAACTGAAAGTAGATTTTCTTCTTTAACCTTCTTAAAGCACTCTTCTTGTAGCATCTCTAATTCATGAACATTATCGACCCATTGATAAAGTAAATCTTTAAAACTCTCATCATTAATTTCAGCAAGAGATGAGGTAGGAAGAAAGTTACTCATAATGCCACATTTAGTTGAAAGTACTGGGACATTACAGAAAAGAGATTCAAATAAAACTTTTGGCGAACCTTCTCTATCAGAAGGTATTACTAATGCTTTCGCTTTTGAGAACAGCGCAGCAACATCATTTGTTTCAGGCTCTAATGATATTTGATCAGACAAATTCAGATCTTCAATTAAATTTTGCATTTCACTCTTTGACGCACCTTCGCCAACCATAATTAATTTTTGATCTATGCCTTTCCAAGCATTAATTAGTCTTTTAGGATTCTTGACGGGCTCAAACCTACCCAAATAAAGAAAATATTCGCCTTCAGATCTTGAATAATTATTAAATCTGCTTTCATCGACCCAATTTTCTAAAACCATGGAATTTGATGAAGATATTTTTTCTAGTGACTTTTGGCTAGCTCCAAATATAAAGTCTGTTTTTTCAAAAGGAGAAATGTTCTTCTTAGTCCCATGAATAGTAGAAACATGAAGATCTAGATGATTAAATTTGTTAACAATATTAGTCATCTTGCTTGCATGAGTATGCAATATATCAGGAGCTATGGAATTAATTATTTTTTTAGTCTGATTCAGCAGAATGGGCGAATGTCTCCATTGATTGGTATCTAAAACTCTATACTCACAACGAAAATTTTCTTTCAAGCTTTCAGGGCCTACAACAATGACTTCATGGCTTTGTGATTGTTCATAGGAAAGCTCTTCTAAGTGTCTTTCTAACCCAGCAAATACTTTGCTCGAAAATAGGTGCAAGATTTTCATAGCCTTTCTAATAATTCTTCAACTACTCTTTTTACTTCTTTAAGGTGTATATTTTTTTGAGGATGAATCAAATCTATATCTTTAACTGATCGCGACAACAGAAACCGTTTTGTATTTATATAGCCCAAAGAGCCATCACTTTTTAATCTATCAATGTTTTTGCTAACCTTCGTAGAACTTTCACCATGTTCACTAGCATGTTTTTCATGATGAAAGACATAAACTTTTGTTTTTGTTGAAAGCGCTTCATAAAGCACTGAGACACTTTCAGGAGTAATAAATGTTATTTCATTTGTTTGCATTTCTTTCGATAGCCAATCTGAAGAAGTTTCCTTCCAGTTAAAGAATTTTGCATTACCCTTATGTTTTGGAGTAGGCATATTTGGAGATCTAGGCGAAGTGGTTATTGTCCATTGGTAATCATCAAACTTTTCATTTAGCAACCATTCTATCTGTTGGTGGACAACTTTTTTTCGAAAATGAAAATGTCTACTTTTCCCACCTATCACCATTAGGCCTTTCTTTTTGTTTGTTTCTTGATCTGAATATCTTGATAATACGCCTTTAGTCGTTATGACATTTTTAGGTTTTCCTAAGTGATACTTGTCCATATCTGGCACTATTGCTATATCGAACCATTGCGTAGGCCTTAAAGAAGGTTTCATCAGTACAATGGTTTTTGCACCTTGACGATTTTTTTTAGCTTTTAACATATGTTTATGTGAGCTATTACCAGCTCCTAAGATAATATCGGGCATTGAATCGTGACCTTGATAATCAGTGAAATTATGTAATTTGATTCTTTTATGCTTCTCAAATTCAGAAATAAGGGCTTCTATTTGCTTTTCATGGCCTTTTTTTCCATCTTTAAAGGCCCAAATGGTAATTTCTTCTTTCTGTTTAAGGGACATAGATTAAAATAATGATACATGGATCAGAATAATCAATACAAATCTGTTTTTTTATCAGATATACATTTAGGTTTTGGTGGCTGCCAAAGCGATAAGCTTGACCTTTTCCTTAGCAATCTAAAATGCGAAGAGCTATATCTTGTAGGGGATATTATTGATTTTTGGGCAATGGAAGATAATTTCTATTGGCCAGATCTACATACTAAGATAATAGACAGGTTTATTGATCTTAAAGAACAAGGTGTAGATGTAAAATATATTTCTGGCAATCACGATGACCCATTAAGAGAAGATAGGATTTTGGAGGATCTTTATAATAGGGGTGAGCCTTATCACACAATAATTAATCAATTAGATAGATTAGATCATTCTGAGCAATACGACTTTATGTCAAAAAAGCATGGAAAAATTTTGCTGATTCACGGAGATCAATATGACTCCGTAACTTCTAATGCAAAATGGGTGTCTAAGCTTGGGGGTTTAATTTACGACGGACTCATACATATAAACCGCCCACTTTCAAAACGCTTAAAAGCTTTAACAAAAAGACTTGTAGATGGAGCTAGTGGATTTCATAGAAAAGTAAAAAATGAATGTCATAAAGGCGGATATGCTGGTTTAATGTGTGGACATAATCACAGGCCTGAAATTAAAAAATTCGAAAACCATTTTTATCTAAATACTGGCGATTGGGTAGAATCTTGTTCTGCTATAGTTGAGCTAACAGATGGTTCTATTCAGCTAATAAAAATGGATAATGACAATAATATTATTAAAGTCGCAGAGTTATGAAGAAAATTTTAATAATTACTGATGCATGGAAGCCCCAAGTTAACGGAGTAGTAACAACTATGACTACTGTAGTAGAAAGGTTAGAGAAAAAAGGTTTTCATGTAGATGTAATTCATCCTGGCTTGTTTCATACATTTCCACTTCCAAATTATCCGGAGATATCTGTAGCGTGGAATTTTTGGGATCTTAAAAAGAAAATAAAAAAACTTGAACCAGACTTTTTTCATATCTCTGTTGAAGGACCGCTAGGGCTTACAGCTAGACATTATTGTTTAGAACATAAAATACCTTATACATCATGCATCCATACTAAATTTCCTGAGTATGTATACGAGAGATTTGGTATTGGTCTTGATGCCACTAAAGGACTGTTAAAATGGTTCCATAATTCTGCTGCTAAAACACTTGTTAACACTAAAAGCCACATGGAGGACCTAACGTCTGATGGTTTCACTGACCTTTTTTTATGGTCAAGAGGATTTGATGAAAAAATCTTTTACCCAGCTAAGGAAGGAAGCAAAAAAAAATATTTGCTTTATGTTGGCAGAGTTGCAGTTGAAAAAAATATAGAAGAGTTTTTAAAAATGGAATCTAATTTACCTAAAGTGGTAGTCGGTGGTGGACCTAGCCTTAAGTCATACCAAAAAAAATACCCAGATGTTGAATTTGTTGGATTCAAGGTAGGTAATGAGTTAGCGGATTTTTATAGAGATGCTGCATGCTTTGTATTCCCATCTAAAACAGATACATTTGGTATTGTTCTAATTGAAGCTCTTGCATGTGGAACGCCAATAGCTGGCTTTAATGTCACTGGTCCTAAAGATATTGTAATAGAGGGTGTAAATGGATCTCTTGATGAAGAAAATCTTAGTTTAGCTGTACAAAGAGCACTTGAAGTTACAAGAGAATCAACATTTGAATCCTCAAAAACTTATACTTGGGATAGAGTTGCAGACCAATTTATAGATTCACTAATACCAATTAAATAAGATGTTTGTTTTTTATCCACTTTCAGACGATAACCCAACAACAAGAACACCAATTCTGACTTGGGCATTAATTGGGATTAATGTTCTTATTTTTCTTTATCAGCTTTCTATTGGCGATGCATCTAATAATAGACTTATAAGCGACTATGGTGTTAGGCCAAGTGTGTTCACAGATTTTAGTGATCTTCATACAATTATCACTTCTGCATTTTTACATGCAGATATCTGGCATTTATTTTTTAATATGTTGTTTCTATATATTTATGGAGACAACATTGAAGCTTATTTAGGCCGAGTTAATTTTATGATCTTCTATGCTCTTGGAGGTCTTTCTGCAGCATTATTACAATCTATGTTTTCGGGAGGCATGGATGTCCCGATGATAGGTGCAAGCGGCTGCATATCTGCAATCATGGGAGCCTATTGGGTTCTTTACCCCAAAGCTAAAATTAATGTTTTTCTTTGGATATTTATTTTTATTCAATTTATAAAAGTTCCTGCCAGCATAGTAATTGGATTCTGGATACTTGAGCAATTGATTTCTGCAGGTAATGGCTCATACGATGGCGTAGCATATTTTGCTCATATAGGAGGGTTCATATTTGGATATGTTGGAATAAAATTCTTTTTTAAGGAATACGTTCAATACGAGGAAATTAGCGAAGGTGACTTGCCAATATCCAGAAAAAATAAATCTCAAGGACTAACAAAAGATGATTGATAAAATAGAGGAAAGACTATTAAAAAATATTCAATGCATTCATCTTGAGGTTATAGATGAAAGTCCAAATCATGGCGGGTATGATGGCTCAGTTTCTCATGTAAAAATAATTATTGTTTCCGATGAGTTTAGTGATCAATCTCTAATTAATAGACATAAGTTGGTTTATAAAGCTATGGAAGACTTTGTAGGGCAAATACACGCAATATCCATAGTTTCAAAAACTAGCAATCAATGGGAAGAATCTAATGAATATCTTAGTTCTCCCGAGTGTGCTAAATAATGATTCGAGACTTCTTTCAAAAAATAATTAGTCACAAATATTTATTTTTATTTGGATTATTTCTACTCTTAGGCACTTCTTTACTTGGGTTAAATAATTTTAGATTTGATGCTTCGTCTGAGACTTTAGTTCTTGATAGTGACGCTGATTATCAAATCTATAATCAAATAAACGATGAATTCGGCACTTCAGAATACGTAATCTTAGCAATTAAAAATGACCAGATGTTTTCTCAAGAAACATTAATTCAACTAAAAGCTATACAAGATAAACTCCTTGCTTTAGAAGTCGTAAGTGATGTTGTGTCAATCTTAGATGCACCTATATTTGAACAACCAAAGGTATCTTTAATTAAATCAGCCGATAACGATAAGTATTTGTTAATCGATAAACTTGATTTAGATAAAGCAAAACATGAATTGAGCACAAGCCCAATTTTTAATGAGTTAGTAATTAGCAAAAATGGTGAAGTTACAGCTATGCAGATCAACTTATATGATAGAGATGATTATTCACAAGCTGTAGCTGAAATAAGAGCTATTATTAATAGCAATCAGACATTTGAAATGCATCTAGCTGGCCCAGCAATGATAGTGGTCGATACAATAGATTTTATTAAAGCTGATGTGAACACATTCGGCACTCTAACTGTAATTATATTTTTCATATTGCTTACTTTATTTTTTAGAGACCTTTGGTCAGTATCAGTAGTTATATTAAATGCCGGCTTAGTTATGCTTTTTACGATGGGCATTTTAGGCTTGTTCGATTGGCCAATAAGCATAGTCTCTTCAAATTTTCTTGCTCTTTTGTTGATTGCATCAATTGCGATATCAATTCACATTCTTGTTAAAGTTCAAGATGGTATTGAAGAGGGCATTACCAACGCTGAATCATTTTCAAAAATTATTACACCATGTTTCTATGCAGCTTTGACAACAGCTGTAGGATTTTTATCTCTAATTTTAAGTGACATTAAGCCTGTAATTGATTTCGGAAAAATGATGGCTGTTGGAGTTTGCTTAAATTTCTTCGTATCATTTATTTTTATTCCCTGCACTCTAGCCATTAGAAATATAACAGCGAATAAAAATAAGAGTCTAGTGCCTTTTTTCTATAACAATATTTATTTAACAGGTAGAAGCTTGATTAGAAAATTTTATCTTCCAATTCTTTTAATTAGTTTTCCTTTATTCTTTTATTTCAGCTCGAATCTAAAAGTTGAGAATAAATTTATTGATTACTTCAATGAAAATACTGAGATCTATCAGGGTATGTCTTTGATAGATGATAAATTGGGAGGCACAACTCCAATAGAAGTAATTTTAGAGTTACCCGAAGAAGAATTTTACATCGATGAAGATGATCTTTTTTTTAGTGAAGGTTCAGAAACAGTCACTTATTGGTGGCGTGAAAAGAACATGGATATTTTAGAAGAAATTCAAGAAGGTTTAACTGAATTTGATGCTTTAGGGAAAGCTTTAAGTCTAGTAAATGGAGTCCAACTAGCTGAAAGATTAAATGATGGCAATGAAATTGGCGATTTAGAGCTGGCATTTGTAAAAAATTCTTTGATTGAAAGCGAGAAAGCTAAAGATCTATTAAATGAATTCATCTCAGAAGATGAGAGAAGTGCAAGAATAACAATCAGAACGATTGATTCATTTGACGGCATAAATCGAAATCAACTTCTATTAGATGTAGATAATTTTCTTTCTGAAACATTATCTGATACTGACGTCAGTTATACCGTAAGTGGTCTAGGAGTTTTATATAACAACTTGTTGCAGAGCTTATTCAGCTCACAAATAAAAACTATATCTTTGGTTTTCGCAGCAATTTTTTTAATGCTATTGGTCTTATTTAGATCATTTTTAAATGCATTATTTATTATTGTTGTACCAGCATTTTCTGTTGGCGTTGTTCTTTCTTTAATGAGCATATTCAATATTCCGTTAGATATCATGACTATTACAATTGCATCTATATCAGTTGGAATGTCTGTCGATTATTCGATACATTTTGCTTGGAGATATCTACAAGAGAGAAAAAAATCACAAGAAAATAGTGAAAAAGAAACAATCTATTCTACTGGTAGAGCTATATTGATTACAGGACTAACAATTATCGTAGGATTTTTAATCTTCATGTTCTCTAATTTTAATCCTACAGTTTTATTTGGTATTTTTTCAGCGCTTGCAATTTATATAAGTATGGTGATGTCATTCCGTTTTTTACCTGCGCTTTTGGATTTAAATTTTAAATAAAACTTTAAAATTATTTGTAGTTAAATTTCCTAATTTGTCCTCTGAAATATCTAGCTCTTTAGCTATAACAGATAGAATATGATTAAGGTACTTCGGTTCGTTCCGATTATTTTTTACTTTGGTCTTTAAATCTTTAGGTAATAAGTATGGAGCATCAGTTTCAATTAACATTCTATCTATAGGAATGTATTTCAATAAACTTTTAACTTCATTACCTCTCTTAGGGTCACAAATCCATCCAGTAATACCTATATAAAGACCTAAATCAAGAAAACTTTTTAATTCTTCTTTGGTGCCTGTAAAACAATGGACGATGCTTGGAGACAAGTGATCTATGGCATTGTTTAAAATTGGATAAAAGTCGGAAAAAGCATCTCTATGATGTAAAAAGGCTGGCAGTTTAGTTTCTACAGCAAGCTCTAGCAAAGCTTCAAAGCATTTCTTTTGTATATTATGACTTTGAAAGTTTCTAAAATAATCTAAACCTATTTCTCCGATTGCTTTTACAGAATTATGGCTAGCATACTGTTTTAAATTTTTATAGGTTCCAGGTTTTAGTTCAGAAGAGTAATGTGGATGTATTCCCACTCCAGCAAATATATTTTCTGGAAATTTTTCGCATGTTTTTAGTATATCCTCAATCTCTATTTCTCTTGATGCAGGACAAAAAAGATATTCAATATTAGAAGAGATTGAATCATCAATGACCAAATCTAAGTCATTTTTAAAACTATCATGTGTGAAATTGAAACAACTATCTGCTAATAACATTTGAAATTAATTTTGATAAACTCTAACCTAGTCCAAATGAGATTCCAAGGAACAAAAAAATATATAGCATCAGATGACTTGAAGTTAGCGGTTGATGCTGCTCTAAATCTAGAGAAACCCCTGTTAATAAAGGGAGAGCCTGGTACAGGTAAAACTATGCTTGCAGTTGAGGCTGCAGATGCTCTAGGAATGCGTTTAATTGAGTGGCACATCAAATCAACAACAAAAGCTACACAAGGCTTATATGAATATGATGCAGTATCAAGATTAAGAGATTCACAATTAGGCGATGAGAAGGTTAAAGATGTTGCAAACTATATTGTTAAAGGAAAACTTTGGGATGCATTTACTTCAGAAGAACAAGTCGTGCTTTTAGTTGATGAGATAGACAAAGCTGATATTGAATTCCCAAATGACTTATTGCAAGAGTTAGACAGAATGGAATTCTATTGCTACGAGCTAGACAAGACTATAAAAGCTAAAAAAAGACCATTGGTGATAATCACATCAAACAATGAAAAAGATTTACCAGATGCATTCTTAAGAAGATGTTTTTTTCACTATATAGCATTCCCTGATAGAGAGGGATTAGAAAAAATTGTGAACGTCCATATACCTAAAATCAAAAAGAAACTTCTTAAAGATGCGTTTGATGTATTCTTTGATATAAGAAAAGTTCCAGGACTTAAAAAGAAACCATCAACTTCTGAATTAATCGATTGGTTAAAGCTGATAGTGTCCGATGATTTAGCTCAAGAGGTGCTTGCTTCTGATCAAAGTAAATTAATCCCTCCATTATATGGAGCATTAATAAAAAACGAACAGGACGTTGAATTATTGCAACGTCTTGCTTTTATGAGCAGAAGAGATTCAAGTGTTAATTAATCTTTTTAACACAGTAAGAGCATATGGAATACCAGCAAGTGTTAGGGAATTTCTAGATCTATTAAATGCACTTGAGAAAAAAATAGTTTTTGCTGATTGGAATGAATTTTACTATCTATCAAGATCTGTTTTAGTTAAAGATGAAAAGTACTTTGATAAATTTGATAGAGCCTTCGATATCTATTTTAGAGGTATTGAAAATTTAGATGACATTTTTAAAACCATAATTCCAGATGAATGGTTAAGAGAGCAATTTAAAAAGAATCTATCCTCAGAAGATCTTAAAAAAATTAAGGATTTAGGTGGCTTAGAGAAATTAATGGAAGAATTTAAGAAGCGTCTTGAAGAACAAAAGAAAGCTCATCATGGTGGCAGTAAATGGATAGGAACTGAAGGCACTTCCCCTTTTGGTAATTCTGGAAATCACCCCAATGGAATAAGAGTTGGAGGAAAATCTAATAAAGGCATGGCAACAAAAGTTTGGGAAGAGAGAACATATGAAAATCTTGATGATTCTGTTCAGCTTGGTACTAGAAATATAAAAATTGCTCTGAGAAGGCTCAGAAGAATGGCAAGAAAAGGTGAAGATTTCGAATTTAGTCTTAATGACACAATCAAAAGCACAGCCAAGAATGGAGGAATATTGGAGCTAGAGTACATCAGAGAAAAACTCAATGATATAAACCTAATAGTTTTCTTTGATGTTGGCGGTTCTATGGACCCCTTCATTAAACTTTGTGAAGAGCTCTTCTCGGCAGCAAAATCAGAATTTAAAAATTTAGAATATTATTACTTTCATAACTGCATTTATGAGTCTGTTTGGACTGACAATTACAGAAGAAATGAAAATAGAGTTGAAACACAAACTATTATCAACAAATTTACCAAGA
>CAJWAI010000004.1 GCA_913020145.1 uncultured Gammaproteobacteria bacterium
ACATTGATTGGGATAAACAAAAAGAAATTGGCGTTCCTGTTAAACCAGCAATTATTGAATACACTGAAACAGGTATAAGAGAAGGAGTTCCTGTAGGCAGCAGACCAGATCTAGATAACATTTTATCTTTTGAAGGCGAAGTAATAGATAATATATATAACAGATATTATATTGAATGCGTGGATTCTTAGCCTCATTTTCTATCTTGCTCCTGGCTTCATGTAAAAGTGTTGGCCAGATAGAGACTCCAGTTGAAATAATTCAAGGCCAATCGGCCGGCTACGTTCTAATACCTACAGATAATCTAGATTCTGGTTATTTAATCACTCAGGATAATGCAAGATTTCTAGTGTATGGATTACCTTATGTAGATGAAGATACTGAAATTAATGTTAAAGGTAGAGCCATATTGATCAATTACAGCGATTATGGAGAATCTAGAATTGAAATTGATAATGAATCTCTTGTTAATCCCAGCCTTGAGGACCGTGAAAGAGCTTCTGGTGAATATTTAAAAGTACTAAGCATTACAAAAGGAAGTTCAGCTCAATTTGATCAAGATTTTAACTTCATTACGCCTGTTAATGCAGTAATCACTAGCCGTTTTGGTAAGAGAAGATTTATAAATGGTAATCCTCGTTCACCTCATATGGGATTAGATATTAGAGGAGCAGTTGGAACTCCAATTGTTGCACCGAAGAGAGGCAAAGTTGTTCTAGCTGAGAGCCATTTTTACAGTGGCAATATCGTAATAATCGATCATGGAGGAGGGCTGTTCACTTCTTTCAGTCATTTAGATAGTTTTAAAGTAGAGCTTGGCGATATAGTAGATCAAGGTCAAGAATTTGCTTTTGTAGGTTCGACAGGAAGAGTAACAGGGCCACACTTACATTGGGTGGTCTATCTCAATGGCAACAGAATCAACCCAGAATTATTGGTAGAGCTAGAATTAGCTCAAGACTGAAGAAAGAATTTTTTCCATGCTGCAGATTCTTTTTTATAGCATTCTCTGTAATTGAGTCTTGCTTCATTAGCTTCCCAAAATTCAAAATAATCTACCTTAATTTGATATCCACCCCAATTGTCTGGCCTTTTTTCTTCTATTTCACCTGAATCAACCTTTTGTCTGATTACTTCATATTTTTCTTTAAGTAGTTCATAAGACTCGATTTCTTCAGACTGGTTTGAGACCATAGCAGCAATATTTTTACCTGCATCTCGGCCAAAAAAGTGTTCATCTGAAAATTTTTCTTCACATTTTGAAATAGTCCCTTCAATTCTTACTTGTGTTTCTATAGAAGGCCACCAAAAATTTACACATATATTATTGTTGGCAGAAAAATTATCTGCCTTTTTACTTTTATAGCTACTAAAAAAAATAAGGTTATCTTCAAAAAAATATTTAAAATTAACAAAACGAGAATGAGGCTTATTCTCATTATCAACAGAGCTTATGCATCCAGCCTCAATAAATTTTTCACCATGTTCTTCTGCTTTCAAATAATAATCTTGAAAGTTTAAAAAAGGACTAGATTGAGGCAAATTCTTAAATTCCATTATTTTAGAAATCTAATTTGTATAGCATCAGCGAAAATATCAGAAAAGACTCCTGAAATAACGATAAGTTTATTTTTGGTTTTGAACTTATATGCACTTTTCAATACTTGGAAAGCATTTTTAATTGTCTTTTCATGATCTTTACTAAAATTTAAAAAAATATTTTCTATTGATGATGAGATTGAAAGTTTATTCTGTGTAGCTCTATTATTTGTAAATGCAAAAACTGGGACCCTAGGCCTTGCACTTGATATTAATTCCGCAGTAAAACCACTTCTTGTCAAAACAACAATTGCATCAGCATCTATTTTTTTTGCAAGTTTTACTGATGTTGCAGCTAAAGTATGCCAATCACTTTCATGTTTTAGGTTGCTTTCAAAATGAAGTGTCTCAGATCTCTCAGCATTTAGAGAAATATCTCTTAAGTACTGTACGCACTTAATTGGATGTTTCCCAATACTTGTTTCCCCAGATAGCATCAATGCATCTGCACCCTCATAAACAGCATTAGTAACATCTGATACTTCAGCTCTTGTCGGATGCGGTTTATTTATCATTGATTCAAGTAACTGTGTGGCAACAATGGATTTTTTTCCTAATTCAGAAGCTATTTTTACCATATTTCTTTGCACATAAGGCAGATTAGTCATATCTGTCTCAATACCAAGGTCACCTCTTGCTATCATCAGACCATCACTATTTTTTGTTATCTCTCTTATGTTTTTTACACCCTCTTGATCTTCAACCTTTGCAAATATTTCAGGCTGACACTTATTTTTACTTAAAAATTTATTTAATTCTTTTAAATCTTTTGCAGATCTGCAAAAGGATAGTGCTATAAAATCGATACCGACATTTAATGCTTCATTTAAATCTGCTTTATCTTTGTCTGTCAGTGTTGGTAATTTAATTCTTGCACCAGGGAAATTAACATGTTTCTTTTCTGATATTATTCCACTATCTAGAACCAAGCATTTAATACCTTGCTTTGAAATTGATGTTATTTTCAAATCTATTTGGCCATTATCGAGAGAAATTTTCCCACCAACTTTCAGACCTTTGATATGTGAAAGATTATCAACAATAAGTTGATTCTTCTTTTTTTGGCTCTTAGAAACAAGTAAAATCTCATCGCCTTTAGTGAGTTCAATGTCTTTGCCAAAGTTTGCAGTTCTAATTTCTGGTCCTTGGGTATCAATCATTACACCGACAGAAGAAGTAATTTTTTTATTTAATGCCTTAATTTCATTAATAATTTTTCTCATATCCATTATTGATGTATGGGACATATTTATTCGTATAACATTCATTCCTTTGTCATAAAGTTTCTTTAATAAAGTTGAGGAATTAGTTGAAGGGCCTACAGTAGAGATTATTTTTGTTCTTTTATGCATAAGATAATTGTGGATTCTATTATAATCTGATTGTGAGTAAAAGTTTCTACAATCATATTGATCATGAGATCGAGCAAATATTAAGTGATGATCTATATAAAAATGAGAGGTTTATAAAATCCCCTCAACAAACAGCAATTAAACTCAAAGACGGCAAAGAAGTTATGAATTTCTGTGCCAATGATTATCTTGGTTTGGCAAATAATAAGGAAATAAAGGATGCAGCTGCTGCTTCCATCGAGCAAGATGGTTTTGGTATGGCATCGGTCAGGTTTATATGCGGAACTAATGATTTACATAGAACACTTGAACAAAAGCTAAGCTCTTTTTTAGGTTTTGATGATTGCATACTTTATGTAGCATGTTTTGATGCAAATGGCGGTCTTTTCGAGCCACTTTTTGGTCCTGATGATGCAATAATTAGTGATTCTCTCAACCATGCTTCAATAATCGATGGCATAAGACTTTGCAAGGCAAAAAGATATAGATATCAACATAGTGATATGGATGATCTTGAAAAATGTTTGAAACAAGCAGATGCTGACTCAGCAAAACACAAAGTTATTGTTAGCGATGGTGTTTTTTCAATGGATGGAACATACGCTAAATTGGATAAGATTGTTGAGCTAGCTGAAAAATACGATGCATTAGTAATGCTTGATGATTGTCATGCCACTGGATTTGTTGGTGAAAAGGGCAAAGGCACAGCTGAACATTTTGGCTTAGAAGGTAAAGTAGATATTCTTAGTGGTACGCTTGGAAAAGCTCTTGGCGGTGCATCTGGTGGTTTTATATGTGCAAAAGAAAATGTAATTAAGCTTCTAAAGCAAAGATCTAGACCCTATTTATTTTCTAATGCATTATCTCCATCTATAGTCTCTGCATCTTTAAAAGCTTTAGAGATTGTTCAGGATCAGCCAGAAAGAAGAAAAAGAATTAAAGAAAATACAACTTATTTTAGAGACTCTATAAAATCTTTAGGCTTTAAAATTAAGGGTGATATGCATCCTATAACTCCAGTAATGTTAGGAGAAGCTAAGATTGCACAAGAAATGTCAAAGAAGCTTCTTGAAGAGGGTTTATATGCAATTGGCTTCTTTTATCCTGTTGTGCCTAAAGGTGAAGCTAGAATCAGATTACAAATTACAAGTGAACATACAAAACAACAGCTTGACGAAGCCGTTAAAATATTCGATAAAGTTGGAAAGGAATTGAAAGTCATATGAAAGCATTAGTTAAAGAAAAATCAGAAGTTGGACTAAAATTACAAGAAGTAAAGACGCCTAAAATAAAATCTGATGAAGTGCTAATTAAAGTTAAGACGACAGCTATATGTGGGACTGATTTGCATATTTGGAATTGGGATAATTGGGCAAGTAAAACAATTAAGCCTCCAATGACTGTTGGTCATGAGTTTATGGGGGAAATTATAGAAATTGGCAGTGCTGTTGAGGGACTAACAATAGGAGATAGAGTCTCAGCAGAATCACATATGGTTGGACAGGTAAGCAGAAATGCTAGAGCAGGTAAATTACATCTTGACCCTGACACTGTAAATTTAGGTGTTGATAGAGACGGTGCTTTTGCTGAATTCGTTTCAATTCCATCAAGAAATGTAGTGCAACTTCCAGATTCTGTAGATAACGAAATGGGAGCGATACTAGATCCCTTTGGTAATGCTATTCATGCTACTTTATCTTTTGACCTTGTTGGGGAAGATGTTTTGATAACAGGAGCAGGACCAATAGGTATTATGTCTGCAGCTATTGCTCTTCATGTTGGAGCTAGAAAAGTTCTAATAACTGATATTAATGATGATAGGTTATCTCTTGCAAAAACTGTATGCAATGTTGAGACACTTAATCCATCAAAAGAAAATATAGAAGATAAAATGAAAGATATGGGCTTAAAGGAAGGTTTTGATATCGGATTAGAGATGTCTGGTTCAGAAGCTGCCCTAGATCAAATGATTGATTCGATGCTTATGGGAGGAAATATAGCCCTACTAGGCTTGCCATCAGATCCAATTAACTTAGATCTATCTAAAATAATCTTTAAGGCTCTAAACTTAAAAGCTATTTATGGCAGAGAAATGTTTGAAACCTGGTACAAAGGACTAGCTCTCATCGATTCTGGGCTAGATGTAAAAAATGTGATCACTCATTCTTTTCATTACACTGATTTTGAAAAAGCATTTCAATTATTGAATGAAGGAAAAGCTGGAAAAGTAGTGCTTAATTGGGACTAGGATCACTAAGCCCAAAAATTAAATCCTGTATTTTACTTACACCTGGACATGCATCTGGAGCAGTAAAAGGGCAATTTAACTCTGATACACCAAGTGATTTAGTGTCTGGAAAATTAATGCTAGGGTCATCCTCAGGCATTTGGCCAGGCTCAGTTTCAGTGGCAACTAAGGTCGTAATATATTTAACCCATGAATAGGGCATCCATAATAAATATTCTAAAATTCCAAATTCTACTTGATGGCCTTTTTCATAATTATGAAAATATTTAGTGAATCTGACTGTAGATATTCCATCTTCAGGAATAAAAAACATAAACTGCCCATCAGTTACTTCGAGACCAACTAAAGTTTTTTCTTGGTTAAATTTTCTTACACTCCAATGTAGCCCAAACCATTCTCCAGTTCCTTGAGAAAGTGGCTTTATAGATTCTTTTAGAAATTCTTCATTGATAATTTGGATTCCATTTAATCTTCCATTATTCATAAATAAATTTGCAAACTTTAAGAAATCTTTCGGCATTAAATCTATTCCATAATAAGTCATGTCATTTCCTGCAGAATCACTCCATAAACCATGCTTTTCAATGCCTAAAGGATTAAATATCTCTCTAATTAGAACATTGTGAGGTTCGTCATTAAAAATATTTTTGATAATAGGGTTTAACAGCATTGTATTAACATTATTATATTCATAGGTCTCACCTTGAGGCATGGCTGGATCAACATTCATTGCAAATTCTAAATTATTCATTGAAAAGAACATTTCTTCATTTTGATATTCAGTAATCTCAAGCCCAGAGCGCATGGCTAATAAGTTATATAGGGTCAGTTGTGATTTGGAATCCTCAATCAATTCTGGAATAAAAAAACTTATAGGTTTCTGAAGGTCTTCATATGAAATCAACCCTTTTTCTATAGCTACTCCAAAAAGAGCAGCATAAAATGTTTTTGATATTGACCAAGATGTTGCAAAATCATCACTTGAATAACCCTCCGCATAGTACTCATGTACCACCTTGTTATTATTGGATATCAGAAAGCTTTGAGTAGCATCATCAGATTCGATCAACTCGACCAATTGCCTTAGAACTTCTCCATTAAGGTTCTCTTTTGAAGCAATACTTAAAGATAATGATAAGGCCAGTAAAAATCTAGCTATCATCTTTTTCTAGATCAGCAATTCTTTCCACAATCTTTACATAATTCTCATAGAATTCTTTTGACTCTCCGTCTGCGTCTGTATAAGGTATGACAACACTACCACCATCAATATCTATTAGGCCAATCCACATTAAAAATCTTGAAAAATTAATAGCTCTATTAACGCTACCCAAGAAACGTAAGTAGCCTAATGGGCCCCAATCCTGAACATCACCTTCAACTGGCCTATATTTTGTAATTCTAGTAAAAATGATATCTCTTTCTTTATCGAGGAATACAAACTGTCCAAATTTACCACTTGTATTATAAATTTTTGCTTGATCATCATATTTAGAAATCCACCATTGAAGACTATACCCTCTTGTATCGCTATGAGCCCATCCCATACTTGGTGTAGAGCCCCAATAAAGCTTTAAAGATTCATCAACATAATTTTTTGAAATGACTTGTTCGCCATTCCAGTTGCCATTTCTTGAAAATAAGATTCCAAATCTTGAATAATCTCTAGCAGACATATCTAAACAACAATAAGTAAGAGTATTGCCTGCGCTATCTTCCCATGCAGTGTAATTTTTTAAACCAATTTTACTAAATAGCCTCTCTTCAATTAATTGTTTTGCAGTTTTACCTGTCGCACCTTTAAGTATTTCGCCCATTAACATTGAATTAACATTGTTATATTGAAATACTTCACCCGGATTATTTTCGACGCCAACTTCATATGCATATTCCATATGGTCAGGTTCAAAAAACATCATTTCATGCTCATGACTTGGGAACTCTAAACCACTAGTCATATTCAAAACTTGTCTTATAGTAATGTCCTTCTTTTTTCCTTCGTCATATGCAGGCACGTATTTTGCTACTGGATCATCTAAGCTATCAATTTCTCCATTATCTAGAGATATTCCAACAAGCGCAGCATAAAAACTTTTAGCGGTCGACCATGAAGTACCGTAAGAATCCTCATTATAACCTTCAGCATATTGCTCTTTTATGATGTACCCATCTTTTATAAGAACGGCACTCATTGTTGCGTCATCTGAAAAAGTTAGATCAAATAGCTCTTCTATTTTTAATTTATCTAAACCAACTTCATCATGATTTTTTGTTTCCCAAGCATCATCTGGAAAATAAGGATTGGCAAAAATATAGCCACATAGTAAAAATATTGAAAGTACTCTCATAAGTCCCCCTTTAAATCATTTCTCTTGATAAAATACTAAGGTAATTCCATGAATTTATACAGTCTTAAACATATATCTCATCAAATAGATGGAAAGCTAATATTTTCTGATGTTTCAGAAGTGATTAACTCTGGTGAAATAATTGAGATAAGAGGTAAAAATGGATCTGGAAAAACAACTCTTCTCAAAATAATTACCGGAATAATTAATTGTAAAAATATTGATTCAGGTGCTATGACATTGGATCATGTTTCTTATCTTGGCCACAAAAATGCTCTGATAGAAGAAATAACCTTGAGACAAAATTTTGAAATTCTTGGAATAGAAGTTGAGAAGGGTCTCTTCAAAAAATTTGATCTATCACAATTAAAAAATCAGAAAATTTTTAATCTGTCGTATGGAGAAAAAAGAAAAGTAGCATTAGTAAGATTAATTAGCTCAAGAAAAAATATTTGGATAATGGATGAACCATTTGCAGGACTGGATAGTAAAGCAATAGCAGAGCTCAAGGATATTATCAGTAAGCATATTGAAAAAAATGGGACTGTGATAATGACGAATCATCAAGAAGAAATTCCTGAAAGTAAAAAAATTATTTTGAGGCCAGTAGAATGAATAAAGCTTTACAGAGAGAATTAAAATTATTCTTTTTGATTCCAAAGAATATTTATTTACCTATTTCGATTTTTGGAATTATTTTTGTAATTTTCCTAGTTTTAGATCTAGATAATAGCCTTAACTATGCTAGTTCATTCATCGCATCATTCATAACAATATTTATTATTTCAGAAAATTCATTTAAGGATGATCATAATAATGGTTATCTAGAACAAAAATTATCTGAAGGCGGCATATCAGATATTTTTTTGTATCTTTTGGCTAAGTGGATAACTAATGTATTTTTTGTATTTATCCCAATTGCGATAATTTCACTAATATTTCAAGGACATGAGATATCTATAGAACTTTTTGGTACTTATGTAATTATGCTGAGCACTCTTTATTTTTTCTTTAATCTTGGTAGTGCAATATCTCTAAAAAGGAATAATTCACTTAATGCCTTATTGATTATTCCACTTTTAATACCATTTATTATTCTAGTTAAAGGAATCTTTGTTGATGGTCAACTTGAGCCAAATTTTTGGTTTTTATTTGCGTATTTTGTATTCGCATCTTCCTTTATCTTTTACACAATTTTACAAGTTTTAAGAATACAGAGCAGGTGAGATGTATCAATATGTAGCAAAATATTTGGTCCTTAATAAAGTCTTCAGGTTTTTTGAAAAGGCTATATTTCCATCAATAATTATTGGGCTAATTGGATTTCTTTTAGCTTCGTATTTAGCAATATATGTATTGCCAGCAGACGCTGAACAAAAAGAGATTTATAGAATTCTATTTATCCATGTGCCTTCAGCTATCTTATCTGAAATTATTTATATATTTATGGCGGTTAGTGGTTTTATTTATTTGGTCTGGAGAACGAAGATCTCTGCTATATTTCTTAATTCTGCTATTAGCATAGGTTTAGTATTCACAGCCCTAGTTTTAATGACTGGATCAATTTGGGGTAAACCCACTTGGGGCACCTATTGGGTCTGGGATGCGAGAATAACATCAACCTTTATTTTATTTGTCCAATACATTGGTTTACTTGCTTTACGGTCTTCATTTAGCTCTCATCAGACTGCAGATCAGATTGTAAGTATCCTTGCGATAATAGGAGCAATTAATATTCCTATTATTAAATTCTCAGTAGATTGGTGGAATACCTTACATCAAGGTGCCAGCATAACTACAAGTGGCAGTTCAATTGACTCAGAGATGCTTTATGCGCTTCCCATAATGTTGATAGCTCTTTTATTTATATCTTTTGCTATTTTTGGCAGAAATATTCAATTTGAAATACTAAATCGAAGCAGTAATACAAAAATGATTAAAGAGGTGCTTAATGGATAGTCTATCTACAGTCATCTTTACATATATCTTGTCTATTTCAGCTATTTTATTTCTTTATTCTCTTTCATATATGAGGTATTCAAAGAAATTAAAAGACTGCCAGGAAGATTTAAATGATTAGAAAAAATAGATTAAACAAAATTTTTATTATTGTTTCACTTTTAATATCGCTAACACTGATTCTCTATTCAATTCTCAGAGCTTTAGAAACAAATATTGATCTTTATTTAACGCCAACTCAAGTAGAGTCAGGAGAATATAATATAGATAAGAGTTTTAAGCTAGGAGGAATGGTAAAGAAAGAAAGCTTGAAGCAGTCTGAATCATTAGAAATTAAATTTACAGTTACAGATTTTAATAAAGAGATTGAGGTAGTTTATATAGGCATCTTACCTAATCTATTCAAAGAAAATAGTGGCGTTGTTGCCTCTGGGTATTTAGATAAAGAAAAGAAAGTCTTTATTGCTGATGAAATTCTAGCCAAGCATGATGAAACTTATATGCCAATAAAAATAGAGGTGCAAGATTAATACCACTGCAGATTTATTTGGGAGTTCAATTCTTTGGTTTTCAGCATTTTTATGCATGCTAATCTTCGCATTCTCTTTGAAAGTAAAATCACATGATTTAACAAAAAATTTAATTTACGCTAATTTTTGGACTCTACTTATTGGTTCTTTATATCTTTCTTACCAATTTTTAAGTAATAACTTCTCGTTTGTATATGTTTGGCAAAATTCCAATGTCTTGCTACCTATTTTTTACAAAATATCAGCTTTTTGGGCAGCACATGAGGGTTCTTTTTTTCTAATGGTATTATTGCTTTCGCTTTGTGCAGCTTTAAATAATATTTTTATGAAAGAGAGTAGATATCTGTCACTCTCAAATTCTGTTTTAGCTTTTATACTTTTTTTCTATTTAATTTTTCTAGTCTTAACGTCTAATCCATTCATGATTTTTGATGTTGCCTTTACAAATGGATCTGATCTAAATCCATTGTTACAAGATCCATTATTAGTAATACATCCTCCTATGCTTTTCACTGGCTATGTTTTTTATGCAATTACATTTAGTTTTGTTATTGCAGGCATATTCACTAATTTTGATAAAGAGCTATTTAAAATAATAAAGCTTTGGGCTGGTATAGCATGGTTTACTTTGTCTCTAGGCATTCTACTAGGATCAATGTGGGCTTACTACGAATTAGGTTGGGGTGGGTATTGGTTTTGGGATCCAGTTGAAAATGTTGCTTTAATGCCTTGGTTGGCAGGCACAGCATTTACACACTCTTTAACCTTCAGTAGAAATAAAGTACTTCTATCCTGGATGGTATTTTTAGGCATATTAACATTTTTACTCTCTATTCTAGGTTCATTTATAGTTAGATCAGGTATTTTAAATAGTGTTCATTCCTTTGCAACCGATCCTTCACGTGGTGTCTTTTTGCTTAGCTTATTTGCACTTTTCTCATTAGTTTCATTGGGATTATTTTTTTGGAGAAGTAACTTTTTGCATAGCAAGTGGCCAAGATTTATGTCTAGAAATTATTTGCTCGTTCTCAATAACATAATCTTAATGACCATATTGCTTGTAGTTTTTTTAGGAACTTTATACCCCATCTACTATGAAGTTATCTACAATGAGAAGTTCAGTGTTGGTCCAAACTATTTTTCTGAATTGATTACCCCTGCTGTATTCGCATTAATTATCCTATTCACTGCAGAGCAATTTCCAAAGATATTATCTATGGATAAATTAAAATTATTTATTATTTTAGTTGTCGTAACTATTGCTATTCTTATACTCAATTCTTTTGACATGGGCTTATTTCTATCCGGAATATTTTTAGCCATCCTAATTTTCAAAGCTATTTTCGATTTTTTAAGTAAAAAGAAGTCATTGAAAATTCATAAGGTATTAGGCCATCTAGCTGTTGCCTCACTTACTTTTTCAGTCCTCTTAAATCATGAATTTTCTAAAAATATTGATTTCAAAATTAAACCCAATGATGAAGTTGAATTTATGGGCACAAATTTAATTTTTAAGTCCGCAGATGTTATTCAGGGTCAAAACTTTAATAGTGTTGTAGCAAATTTTGAAGTCGAAGATAAAGGTAAATATTTTAATATCGTTGCTGAAAAGCGCAGATATAAAGTTGGAGGCGTAATAACTTCAGAAACAGGAATTGCTCCATATATAACAAAAGACTATCTAGTAGTTTTGGGAGACTTAAAACCAGATGGATCATGGGTAATAAGGTACTCCATTAAGTATGGAATTATGATGATTTGGGTGTCATCATGTTTACTGCTTTTATCAATTCTTTACGGGACAATTAGAAGGCATGACTACTAGAGCATTTTTAATAATTTTTTTACTTTTACTACTAAGTCTATTTAGTTTTTTTGCTATCTCCCTTCAAAATGATTATGTGCAGCCAGTCAAAAATCAAGAAGGCAAGCCTCTTATTTTAGATAGACAGCTTTATACAATCGACGGAAAAAAGATAAGTGAAGATTCCCTATTAACAGGGAAAGTAATTTTAAATGTTTATGCAAGTTATTGTCTTCCATGTGAGGTTGAACACCCATTTCTAATTGAAATTGCAGACTCAAAGGATGTAAAAATGGTAGGGGTAAGTCATAAAGATCAGGTTTCTGCCACTAAAGTATATCTTGAAGAATTAGGCGATCCATATGATTTTTCCATTCTTGATTTAGATGGTGACTTTTCTTTAAAGTTGGGAGTAATAGGTCCCCCAGAAACATTTTTAATTATTGATGGAGAGATTGTTGCTCATAGGATTGGTGTAATTGATATAAATATTTGGAATGAAAAATTTGAGAAATATTTTTAGATCTTTATTATTCTTTTGCTTTTTTATACAGGCAGATGCTCTTTATGAAGATTTAGATAAAGAAGAGTTAGAACGGCTTGAATATCTCGCAGATAATATTAGATGTCCTATGTGCTCATATGGGAATTTGTCCAGCTCTAATGCTCCAATATCTAGTGACCTAAAGCAAGAAATTGCTTCTTTAATTAATGAAGGTTATTCAGACCAAGAAATTTTTGATTTCATGCAAGATAGATATGGAGATTACATATTGCTCGACACAAATATTGAAGATAATAGGTCAATTTTTCTTATCCCTTTAGTGGTTTTATTTATATCCATATTGCTTGTAACCACCTATACTATTAGAAAATCTAAATGAGACTTAAAAGCTTAAAAATAGCAGGGTTCAAAAGTTTTGTTGACCCAATCCAGATTGATTTTCCAGGAATCATGTGTGGCATTGTTGGCCCTAATGGATGCGGAAAATCCAACATCATTGATGCCATAAAATGGGTGAAAGGAGAGCTCTCACCTAAAAGCCTTAGAAGCGAAAGTCTTCAAGATGTAATTTTTAATGGTTCTGACACTAGAAAGCCTGTTAGCCATTGTTCAGTTGAGCTATTTTTTGATAATTCTGAAAATTTCTTAGGTGGGGAATATCTTGAATTTGATGAAGTAAGTGTAAAAAGAGAGATGGGTCGTGATGGACAATCAAACTACTTTATTAATAATGCTTCTGCTAGAAGAAGGGACGTTCAGGATCTTTTTCTTGGCACTGGTTTAGGAGGAAATAGTTACGCAATTATTGAGCAGGGCATTATATCTAGTTTAGTAGGAGCCAAACCAGAAGAGCTTAGAAGCTATGTTGAAGAAGCAGCAGGAATCTCAAAGTACAAAGAAAGAAAGAGAGAAACAGAATCAAGAATAAGAAGAACATCCGAGAATATTTCAAGACTTAAGGATTTAGAAGATGAAGTCAAAAGATCAATTAGAAGATTAAATGCTGAAGCAAATTTAACATCAAAATATAAAAAATTAAGAGACAAGGAAAAGCAATACCAAAAATTTATACTTTCTGATGATATGAGTGAGCTAATGAAGCTGATGAATCAGTCAGAAAAAGAAAATAAATCAATTGATAAAGATCTCGAGAAAATAGATGGCGATAGATTGGCTCTAGTTGCTAAAAGAGATGTCAATAAGACTCAGCTAATGGAAAGTCTTAAAGATCTTGAAGAAGAACAAAGAGGATTCTTTGAATCAGGAGCAAAAATATCTTTAATAGAAGAAAAAGAAAGAACTGTTGCAAGCCGTATAGAGGAATTATCAAAAGAAGAACAAAAGAATCTGGTTAATCTTGGAGATTTATCAAAAGAATTAGACTCAGCGAAGTCTGATTTAAGCAGAATTGATGAGAAAGTCATGGAAGGCATCGTCAATGACTCTAAAAACATCTTAGAAAGCATGGAATCTAATATAAGTAAGAAAGATTCAAGTTTAATTGAAAAGTCATTAAAAGAATTCTGGAAGAAAGGCTATCAATATGGTGTAGGCGAAAGTGGAGAAGCAGTAGAGACAATAAATGCTTTGCGTGGGCAGTTTGCATCACGAAATGATCAAATTACTAAAGACATAGAATCCATGAAGAAAAATCTTGCCAAAGAAAAAGGTGAACTTTCAGGTTTAGTTGAAACAAGAAAGAGTCAAGAGTTAAAAGTCATCGAACTAAGATCAAATCAAGATAAAGCAAATGAAGAAATGAGAACTATAGAAGCAGAAATTACAAAATTAGAGTCTGAAAAAGAAAGAATAGTACAACAAAGAAATGAAAAAGAAGTTAGCAAAAGAACAATCGAAATAGATATCAAAGAAAAACAAGAAAGATTAGATGCTTATTCAGAAGTTAAAGATTTAGAAGGCGAAAGAGAATCAATTGTTCAAGATTTAGAAAAATTACAAAAAAGAATAATGAACCTTGGACCAATTAATTTTGCAGCTCCAGAAACACTAGAAGCAGAAAAAGAACGTAAAGAAACTTTATCTGGCCAAATAGAAGAATTAGAGACATCCTTAAATAAATTAGATGAAGCAATTAGAAAAATCGATATGGAGTCAAATAAGTCTTTTCATAATTGTTTAAATTCAGTAAATAAATACCTAGAAGAAATGTTTCCTAAACTTTTCGGCGGCGGTTTTTGTAAATTAGATTTATTAGATAAATCTGAAGACTCAGGCTTGATATTAATGGCTAGATTGCCAGGAAAGAAAAATACAAAACTATCTCAACTGTCAGGTGGTGAAAAAGCATTAACAGCATTAGCTCTTGTCTTTTCTCTATTTTCTATCAATCCTGCACCATTTTGTTTATTAGATGAGGTGGATGCACCTCTTGATGATGACAACACTGCAAGATTTATAAGTCTTGTTAATGAAATGTCAGAGAAAGTTCAGTTTATCTTTGTAACTCATAATAAGATTTCAATGGAGAAAAGTTCTCATTTACTTGGAGTTACTATGCGAGATCTCGGAGTATCAAAAGTTGTATCTGTCGATGTGGAACAGGCTATGGAGTTAGCGCAATCTTGAACTCTTTATATGGCTATATATTTTTATTAATCGGCATAGCCACTTTAATTATTGCTGTTTTATTCTGGGTTGCAAAATCACAAAATGGTACTGCCATTAGATTTTCCAAGATTCTAAATAAAAATAATGATTCAAATAATATTAATGGGTCCGTAAATAAACAAAAAAGTGATGAAGTAAACGAGATAAGAGTTCCCCAACAAGCAGAATTAAACTTACCTGATGAAAACGAAGACAAGTTTATGATCCTTTATCTGCAGTCTAAGATTGATACTCGGCCAAATTTTGATTTATTAAAAACAAAAATGTTTTCAAATGGGCTTACGCTTAAAGATGGTTATTTTGTGTCTTCAGGGAATAACAAAATACCAGGATTTAAAGTCCTTAATATGGAGGAGCCTGGAACATTTGATGAGACCAAAGACATTTCTTTAATAGCTATAGGCCTTCATCTTAAAGGACAAAAAGATGTTGCAAAAACTTTTGAGCAGATGATCGATTTAGGAAAAAACTTGGAAAGATCTTTCGGTATGAAGTTACTAGATGAAAGTTTCAATAAAATTACAGATCAGACAATAGGAAACTATAAAGAAAATGCTAATGCCATTGATTTGAAGTCAGGATCTTATGCCAATTAATGATGAAATAAAAAAACTTCGTGAAGAAATAGATAGACATAATAAGCTCTACCACACAGAAGATAACCCCGAAATAACAGACGCAGAATTTGATGCCCTCTATGCTAGATTAAAAAAACTAGAGAAAAAATTAGGTTTAATTGATAGTTCTCCAATATCAAAAGTAGGATCTAAGCCATCTAAAAATTTTGAAAAACATGATCATTTAAAACCTATGCTTTCTCTTAGTAATGTCTTTAATTTCGAGGAATTTAATAAATTTGAAGAAAGAATTAATAAACGAATTATTAATGAGGAGATCATATATTCAGTAGAGCCAAAGTTTGATGGAATTGGTATTTCACTAACTTATGAAAATGGTAATTTAGTGCGAGCCGTTACAAGAGGAGATGGAATAACTGGGGAAGTAGTAACTGAGAATGTTAAAACAATTGATAATATTCCCCGAAAAATAGAACAAGGCGCTCCTCAAAATATTGAAATAAGAGGAGAAATATTTTTTCGATTAAACGATTTCGAAAAAATAAATGAGCAGTTAGAAATAGATGGTAGTAAAAAATTTGTCAGCCCAAGAAACGCTGCTGCAGGAACTTTAAGAAATCTAGACTTAGTAACTGTAAAGCAAAGACCTCTAGATGTCTTTTTTTATGGTTTGGGTGGCCATTCTCTTGACCTCAATATTCAATCTCAAAAAGAATTTTTGAAGTTTTTAGAGATAAATGACTTTCCAGTCAATGAATTAGTATCTTTTGGAAGTAAAGAGCATGCAAGAGAATCAGTAGACCAAATACTTGGCTCAAGAGATTCATTAAGTTATGAGATTGATGGCGCAGTTATCAAGGTTAATGATTTCAATCAACAGAATAAATTAGGTTTTGTTTCAAAGGCACCTAGGTGGGCAATAGCTTGGAAATTTCCAGCTTCTGAAAAATACTCAAAAGTTGCTGATGTTTTATTTTCAGTAGGTCGTACGGGTATCGTAACTCCCTACGCTACCATTGAACCAGTTTTAATATCTGGTGCAAATATCTCAAATGTCACTCTTCATAACTTAGATGAAGTGAAGAGACTCGATATCAAAGTAAATGATACTGTTTTAGTGAAAAGAGCTGGCGATGTAATACCTCAAATAACCAAAGTTAATGCTGAAGTTAGAGATGGCTCTGAAAAAGTAGTCAATATTCCAGAATTTTGTCCATCATGTGGTGACCCTCTAAAAGAAGAAGGTCCATTCTTGCGCTGTGATGTTGGAATGAAGTGTCCTGCCCAATTATTGGGATATTTTGAACACTTTGTTTCAAGAAAGGCGATGAATATAGATGGGCTCGGCACGAAAATTAATCAACACCTTATAGATTTGGGCTATGTAAAAGAAGTAGCCGACTTATATAAATTACGAAAATTTGAAACTGAACTAAAATCCCTAGAAGGCTTTGGAGAAAAGTCTATTGATAATCTATTCGATAGTATAGAAAGTACAAGATCTCCTGAATTAGAAACATTTATCAATGCACTAGGGATGCCTGAGGTAGGGGAATCAACAGCATCAGCTCTAGCTCGACACTTCAAAAGTTTTGATACCTTAAGATTGGCAAAGTACGAAGATTTAATGCAAATTGATAGTATTGGGGATGTGGTGGCAAGAAATATTTTGGAATTTTTTGAATCTGATCCAGTTGGAATTGATAATCTCCTTCAAGAACTGAATATAAATGATTTTGTTGTTAGTGAATTAAGCCATTTAGACGGAAAAAGAATAGTTATAACAGGTTCATTCAATGAGTTCAGCAGAGAAGAAATCAAAGATATCATAAAAGAGAAGGGTGGGGTTCCATCATCTGGTGTTAGCCCTAATACAGATTTTGTAATTTTAGGTGAAAATCCAGGCTCAAAATATAAAAAAGCAATGGAACTTGGAATAGAATTAGTAACAGAAGATAAAATTAAAAATTTTCTTAAGTTATGAACAGAAATAATCTATTAATTCTCGCCTTATTTATTCTTGCTAGTTGTTCAGCAAAGATACCTAGTAATCAAGATGATATTTGTGACATTCTTGATGAAAATCCTAAATGGGAACAAGATCTTTTAGAAGCACAAAAAAGATGGGATGCAGAGCCAAGTACAGTAATGGCTATTATCAGACAAGAATCTTCTTTTAATCCAGATGCGGCTCCAGAAAGAAATAAATTATTAGGTTTTATTCCTTGGAAAAGGGCATCAAGTGCTAGAGGGTATGCTCAGGCTGTCGAGGGAACTTGGGAAGAGTATAGAACAGAAACTAACAAAGGAAGAGCAAGAAGAAATAATTTTTCAGATTCTGTAGATTTTATAGGCTGGTATTTATCAAAAGCAAAGTCAGTCAGAATAAAGTCTTATGAAGTCGATAAACTTTATATTGCCTATCATGAAGGTTATGGCGGCTATAAAAGAAAGTCTTATCGTGACAAAGAGTGGTTAGTCGATGTCGCAAAAAAAGTTAAATATAATTCAGTCAGATATGAGCGACAACTAAAGAGTTGCCCTTTAAAAGAAAAGAAATCTTTCTGGGATATTTTCTAAATTTTTTTGATCAAGAAATCTTCTTGTTGAGCAGTTTTCTCTAAATTTGGATTAATAATAGAAAAAATGCTTCTTGGCTTATTTTTAAGATGTTCTGCAGTCTCAACTATGTCATCTTTGGTTACATTGAATATATTATTTCTATAAGTCTGTCTATTCTTTTGTGACCGGTTCTCTGAATTTAAACGGTAATCTTTGAAAGCTTCGCCGGCTGGAGAAGCAGGTTTATCTATATCAGATAGTACAGACAATTTACTTTCAAGAATCATGTCATCATCAAAACTGCCAAGAGAAGCCCATGTTAATGAACTATCAAAATCTTCTAATGTTTCGATAAATCTAGGATCTCTATAAGAGAACATTTTAAATGTTCCTGAGAATGGATCATATGTTGCTCCACCACCGTATGCTCCACCTTGCTCTCTAACTCTTTTATGCAAGTACTCATTTCTTAAAAGACTAGAAAGAAGGACAAATTTTGGAGAGTCTTTAGGATCATAAATCGGGGCATCAAATGACATTGCAGAAAAATTTACTTGTGTATTTATAGGCAAAGCAACTTTATTAAAAGTTTTACTAAACTCTACATTAATTGAAGAACTGCCATCTTTTTCAAAATCCAAAGCTCTAATTCCATCTATTTGTTCATTTGTTAATTTAATATTAGAAATAAAAAGTAGTTCATTTTTATCTGATTTAGTTTTTTGAAGCATTTTTTGCATTTTTTGCATTTGATCTTTTATCTGATCATCTTGATTTGAGATAAAAGGAACAAACCTATTTATTGCACTTAGGCCTCCAATAGCTTCTTGCACAAACGATAATTCATTATGTGCAGATGATGCTCCTAACATTGCAAATCTATGGCCATTTTCAACAATAGATTGTTGGAAGCCCATGAAGTTTTGAAACATTAACTCTTTAATCCTTTTTTCATCATCAAGTTTTGTCTCATTAAGAATTTCAAAGATTAATTCAGTTGCTTCAACTGTATTCTCCGGCAAAAATTTTGAAGATAGAGAGATTTTTCCTTTTATCTGATCATCTTCATCATAGTAAAAATGGTTTGAGGTATTTATGCCTCCAGTAATTCGAGAAATTTCTTCTTGTAGTTGGAAATAATCTCTTTTTTGGACCCCAACTTTACCAAATAATGCAGTAAGAGCCATAAGATGCCCTAGTTCCTCGCCAGAAGATATATTTAAATCTTTTGTAACTGCATTGTAGGTTAAGCCATTTGTATGCTGCTCATAAAATGTTGGACTATATCCAAAAGTTTTAAGTTTTTTGGTTCTAGGATAGCTTGTACTTTGTGGGACATCACTCAGTTCCAACTTTGGTAATACATTTTTATCTGGAATAGCATTCTGTCTGTCTGCAAGCTTCTTAGAGTCGTTAATAAGATCCAATTTTTCTTTGCTACTCATAGAAGATTTTATGCTATCGAGTATTTTCTTTAATTCGGCTTCTTTTTTATTAATGAGATCTAAATCCGGAACCATCTCAAGGTTGACCCTATGATTATTAGAAACAAATAAGCCATCAATTAACTTATTTAGATAGCCCTTATCCTTTACTCTCTCTTTCAATCTAGTCAAAGCTTCATCTACACTTGCTAAGACCAGAGGATCAGATTTATATAGAGATCCTGGCGCCATTGAAAGAAGAATTTGAAGTCCATAAGGAAGAGATCCAGATGAAATTTCTCTTTTTCCCATTTCAAGCTGGTACAAAGCAGCATCTATCTGTGCCTCAGAAAAACCGTCTTTAACAATATCTTTGAAAGTTTTATCTACTAATTCATTAAATTTTAGCTGTGATTTAGGTTCTGTGCCCTCAATTCCGCATATAAAAACTAAATGTCTCATACTGTCTTCAAGACCCAATATTTGTGCTGGCGATTTTCCTAGATCATTTGACTCTAATACCTTATATAAAGGAGAAGCTGAATTACTTAAAAGCAGCAAAGAGATTAAATGTGCATCTAGTAGTTGGTCAATATTAAAACTTTCACCCAATGTCCATGCACAATAATTTTGATAACCTGTTTGTTCTTTTGATACAGGATTAAAAAACTCGTTTACGTTTACTGGTTCTGAAAAGCTTTTTTGCTTAGAAACAATCTCTATCTTGTTTTCTTCAATCTTCTTAAATTTTTTAGTTAATTTTTTATCAATAAATTTTTGTATTTCTTTAGCATCTAGGTCTCCCCAAGTGAAATATGTAGCATTTGATGGGTGATAGAACTTTTTATGAAAATCTTTTAAATACTCATGTGTTAAATTAGTGATGTCTTCGGGTTCGCCGCCACTATTATTCTTATAAGTTATATCTGGAAATAAGCCTTTTGTTAATGCTTGCCATGTTGTATTAGAAATGTTGCTCATCGATCCTTTCATTTCATTAAATACCACACCTTTGTATTCAAGATCACTACTACTTTTATCAAATTTAGCGAACTCTAATCTATGTCCTTCTTGTTTAAAATCTTCTTCTTCAAGCAAAGGGAAGTATGCAGCATCTAAATAAACATCTAGTAGATTAAAAAAATCTTTTTTGCTTTGGGTTGCAAATGGGTATGCTGTCCAGTCACTTGAAGTGAATGCATTCATGAATGTACTCATTGATCTTCTTAGCATCATAAAAAATGGATCTCTAACTTTAAAATTTTCTGAACCGCATAGGGTAGTATGTTCGAGTATATGGGCTACACCTGAAGAATCTTCTGGAATCGTTCTAAACATCACCATAAAAACCAATTCTTTGGAATCATTTTTAAGATGAATATGCTCAGAATTATATTCACCAAGCATATATCTTTGCGCTTCAAAGCCTAAGGAAGTATTTTGTTTTTTTTCAATAATTTTGTCATTCATATGCTTGAGTTTTAGGGAACTAATATTATATATTTTAAGTCAGAAAGAAAGTATGTTTAGAAAAATTTTAGCTTTATTAACTTTAACTGCAGTGATTGGTTGTAGTTCTAATCCTGTAAGCGTAGAAAAGCTGAGCACCTTCAATTTATCTGATTACAGCACCTTTGATGTAAAAGTCGTAGGCATGGAAGATACTAAAGTAAGCCCATTTACTAGGTCTGGATTAAAAAGAGAATTTATTGAACAGCTATCAGGTCTTGGGCTATCTATGAATGACAAGTCACCTGATTTTATTGTGAAAATATCTATTGATGTCAGTGATGGGTATAAAGGTTCAAGAAGTAGTTTTAGAAGAACTAGATCTTACTATAGAGGGGGCTATGCTTATGACCCTTTCTTTGAAGATTATTACCATCAAGAACAATCCTATTTAAGAGTTACCCTTTATTCGACTAGCAATGAAGAGCCTCTGTGGACAGGATTAAGACCAACTAAATATGTCGATAAAGATCTTAAGCTTTCTGAAGTAGAGATTGTCAAATATGTTGAAAGTCTCATTAATGAAATCGTAAATTCTTAAGGTATAAGCCAGTAAGATTTAACCCCCCCTCTTTTATTCCATTCAAACTTACATCTTCGATGTCCAGATCTCTGTAAATAAAGAAATTCTAGCGAAGAAAAAGTAAAGACTATGGTAGAGAAGTTTTTGTAACCATCTTCAAGGTTTACATCCTTGATGTGGAAGTCATAAGATTCAGGATTATCTGTTGAATGACTAGAACCATCTTTAACTGAATAACACTTTTTTGATATAGCTTGAGACTCTTCCCAAGCTTTTTTAGACTGTTTATTTTTATAGTTAACCTTTGATATTCCTACCATCCGAATTTGTGTTTTACTTCCTGGATCGTAACCAATTAAGCTAGTAATGGGATTATCTTTTATTGCTTGTACTTTTTGTGATCGGTAATCTGAATGAAATCTTAAAAATCTTTTAGAAGCATTGAAGTCTCTAAGCACCATGACTCTGGAATAAATCTCTTTATTATGCAATGTACTCATTGTTAAGGTATGAAACATAGAGGATCTATTCTTTATTCCATCGCGAATAAGTTCAAAGGCTCTTTGCATAATTTTTGCTTTGTTATCGTAATTCATAAAATGAGTCTAATTCATGTTTCACCACTTCTAAAATTTTTGTTTTAAAATACCGGGTAGATTTATAGTTTTTATGGCAAAATCTAATGATTGATTATGAGTGAAAGTACGAGAATTCCACCAAGAAGGAAATCAAAAGGTGATGGACAGTTTATGTTCAGTGCTTTGATATTAGTTCTTGTTGTAGCATCTCTATTAGGAATGTACTTCTATATTGAGGATCAAAAAAATAAGAGCGGTGAAGCGGTTGAAATAATTGCAGGCAAAGTTCAGAACATAGAAAGTAAATTATCGATTACTAATGAAGACTCTGCACAGAATATGGATACTGTGACAGACCAGATATCTTTTTTAGATAAAGAGGTAAGGAAATTATGGGCACATCGTAAGGGATATCTCGAAAATTTTAAGAATCAAGAGAACCAGCTTAATTCTAATGAAAAGAGCATTAAAAATTTAAGATCTCAGATAACAGGAGTGGATGATAAATTAGGGTCTTTAAATGAAAAGATACAATTAGCAGAAGATCTTCAGCTCAAAATAACACTCCTTACCAATGAGCTAAATAAGCAGAAAAAAATTTTAGAAGATAATGAAGAAACTTTAGGAGCTATAGATCAATATAGAATACAAAATAATCAAAAAATCACCGAAGTACTTAATAGGTTAAATAATCTATCAAGAGAGCTAGAAGATATAGAGTCTGATTTAAATGCATTAAGTCCAACCGGAAGTAACAATGAATAATATGCTAAACGAAACTTTTTTTAAAATTTTTCTTATAGTTTGTTTAGTGCCCGGGATATTACTAATTGGCAAAGCATTTGTATTGCTTTCACCAATTATTTTCTGGGTTTTAAGTTATATGGCATATAAGAAAGAGAATCAGAACGAAGCAATAATGTGGATTATTTTTGCTATTTTGGGTTTAATCCTAGCCTTTGTCATATAGAATATGCAATCTACCGGGGATGTGGTGGAACTGGCAGACACGCTGGATTTAGGTTCCAGTGCCGAAAGGCGTGGGGGTTCGACTCCCTCCATCCCTACCAACTTAAAAAAAATAACTCAAGAAAAGTTAAAATAAAAATATGAAAGATGAAGACTTAATGAAATTGAGTGAGCATTTTTTTGAAAAGTGTCCTACAGAAGCAAGGAATTTTTTTCACCAAATACTTGCCAAACTGGATGAAATTGAAAAAAAGCTTGAGGATTTGGAATCAAGAGGAACTTGATTCCAGCAATCAATTTGACTGCATTTTAAATATTTAAGAGGATAAGACTTATGGATAGGTTTTTGAACATACTTACATACGCAATAGGCTTTCTTTTTTTATTTAATGGACTTATGTGGCTTATTAGCCCAGTAAATATTGCATCAAGTTTGGGTATGCCACTATTAACAGGCCATGGCCTGAGTACACAAATTGGCGACTTAGCTAGCTTTTTTTTGGTCGTTGGTATTTTTTCTTTGATTGGCGCTTATACAAAAAAACCGTATTGGTTATATACACCAGCAGCTTTAGTTGGTTTTGCAGCTCTATCACGAATAATTGCATACTTTGCTCATGGTGCTGCTTTATCAACTGATAAGATATTGGTCGAAGTAGTTGTTATGAGTATTTTATTATTCATTGCGAAGAAAAATTAGCTTAGAGTCATTTGGGCTTGATCTTATTATTATCATAGGATTGATGCCGACCAACTTTAAAGTTTCTTAAGGATGCATGCTTTGTTTTTCTGCCTCGCACTCTTTTCTTCCATACTAAAAATGACCCTGAATTCAATTCTTTTTCCATAATTTTTCTAACTTGCGATTGATTTAAATCAAATTCTTTTTTAATGGCTTCAAAGGGTGTTCTGTCCTCCCATGCCATTTCTATTATTCTTGATAGATCTTCTTTACTAAACTTAATCATATAATTGAAAAAAACTATTATCCTTATATATATAACTATATGAAGTTCGTTGTAGCAGGTTCAACAGGTCTTATTGGAAAAAGTTTAGTAAATCATATTTCCACAAATAATGAAGTGATCGCTTTAACTAGAAGAAATTTCAGTTTCCCTAAAAATATTCAGCAGATTTTAGTAGATTTTGATAATCATTATGATATTCCTAATGCAGATCATTTATTCATATGTCTTGGCTTTCCAGTCAAACTTGCTGACCTTTTCATAATGCAGAAAGAAGTAAAAAAACAGTTTTATAAAGTTGATTATGAATATGTTTGCAATCTAGCAATCAAAGCAGAAAAAGCAGGCATCAAAAATGTTTCTGTAGTTTCAGCTGTTGGCGCAAATGAAAGCTCCTTTAATTATTATTTAAAGATAAAGGGCTTAATGGAAGAACAACTAAAAAATCTAAATTTTCAAACACTAAATATAATTCAACCTAGTCATTTATTAGGTGAGAGAGAAAAACCAAATGGATTGGACGTAAAAATATTTGAAGCCATGACTAATATCACAGGAAATTTATTATTAGGCCCATTAGCAAAATTCAAAAATGTTAACGCCATTGAAATTGCAAAATTAATGTATGAAAAAGCATTAAATAGCAGGAAAGGCATAAACTATTTTACTAGAATGGACATATGAAAATTTTAAGAACTCCAGAGTCAAGATTTGAAAATCTTAAAGATTATAATTTTGAACCACACTATTTTGATGTGCAGTATGAAAGTGAAGCACTAAGAATGCATTATGTCGATGAAAACCCTTCATCGGATGAAGTGGTTTTACTTCTACATGGAGAGCCAAGCTGGTCTTATCTTTATAGGCATATTATTCCAATTCTTGCTCAAGCAGGTAAAAGAGTCATAGCACCGGATTTAATTGGCTTTGGTAAGTCAGATAAACTAGCAGAGAGATCCGATTATTCGTATGCCAATCATATTAATTGGACAACTCAATTAGTAGAGCATCTAAACTTATCCAATATGATTCTATTTGCTCAAGATTGGGGTGGCCTTATAGGTTTACGGATATTGACTGCCAATCCAGAAAAATTTTCTGGTTTAGTAGTTTCAAATTCAGGATTACCAGTTGGAATTGGGGCAACAGAAGGGTTCAATCAATGGCTTAATTTTAGTCAAACTGTGGAAGATTTTGATTCAGGAAAAATTGTCTACCAAGGTAGCATGAAAAAACTTGATGAAGCAGAGATAGCTGCTTACAACGCACCATTTCCAGATGAATCTTTTAAGGCTGGACCAAGAGTATTTCCTACTCTAGTGCCTATAACTAATGAACACCCTCAAGTTCAAGAAAATATTGAAGCTTGGGAGGTTCTAAAAAATTTTGATAAACCAACTATCGCAATTTTTGGAGAATATGACTTCTCATTTAGAGAACAAGATAAATATATTATTGAAAAAATTGCTGGTGCTAAAGGAATGAATCATCGAAGAATTGAAGCAGGGCATTTTTCTCAAGAAAATCAACCAGAATTAATAGCTGAAACAATACTGTCTATCGATTAAAGATAATCAGGCATTTCTCTTAAGGCTTCTTTACCCCAAAACATCTGTTTACCAATAAAGAAAGTAGGAACACCAAAAGCACCCATAACGACAGCTTCTTCTGTGTTTTTGATAAGTTTTTGTTTAATTGCATCATCAGAAGTCTTTTGGATGATATCTGAACCATCTAAACCATTTTTATTTAGGTAATCAATCAATATATTTTTATCACCTAAATTGATCTGCTCTTCCCACATACCTTTTGCCATAATATCGATATAGTTCATCAGAATTCCTCTTTCTTCCGCTACAAGTGCACCTCGTTGCATGGTTAAGGTGTTTATTGGAAAATGAGGATTCATTTGAAAACTTTCAATTTTATGAAATTCCACGAATCGCTCTATTTCTTTACCAAAGTAAGAATTTTTATTTGGTATTTCTGCATAGGCAATCATAGGAGGCGTATTATTGCTTAATTTATGAATGCCACCAAGCAAGCAAATGAAGTAATCAAATTTTACTGAATATTTTGCTTCAAAATCAGGAATAACTTTATGACATAAATAGCCGTTAGGGCTAGCAATATCGTAGACAAATTTTATTTTCACCATTTTATATTAACTAGATTAATATAATCTTAGACATAATTTTAATTTTTGGAATAGTTTTGAAAGGATCAGTAATTATTATCGGTACAGGGCCAGGTTTAGGCTCTAGCCTAGCTAGAAAGTTTGCAAAAGAGGGTCATCATGTTTTTGTTGTCAGAAGAGAAAGACATTCTGAAGAATTAAATTCACTTTGCGATGGAATAAAAGAATCTGGAGGTTCTGCAACAGCAATTCCTTCTGATGCAAGAGAAGAAGAACAGGTCATAAGTTTATTTTCTAAAGTAGCAAAATCTGGTCCCATTGATTGCGTTATTTTTAATATTGGAGCTAATGTATTTTTCCCCATTGAAGAAACCACCTCTAGAGTCTTTAGAAAAATTTGGGAGATGGGTACATTTGCAGGATTTTTAGTTGGAAGAGAGGCTGCAAAACATATGAAAGATAAAGGAACAATAATATTTACTGGAGCAACAGCATCAATGAGAGGAGGATCAGGATTCGCCGCATTTTCTTCAGCTAAATTTGGTCTAAGAGCTGTGGCACAATCTCTTGCAAGAGAATTAGGTCCGAAGGGTATTCATGTTGCCCATACTGTTATTGATGGAGCCATTGATCATCCATGGATCAAAGAAAATTTTCCAGATTTATATAAGCTTAAAGAGGTTGATGGCATATTAAACCCTGATGATATTGCTGAAGCATATTACAATTTACACTTACAGGAAAAAACTGCATGGACTCATGAATTAGACTTGAGACCATATATGGAAAAATTTTAAGGAAATTATATGAGTAAAGAAGTAAAAGAATTCTTTTCAACTTATAGTGACTTTGTTACTAAAGTTACAAGTGAACCAAGCTTAGATTTAGAAGCTTTAAGAGAAAGCTTGAAAGATATTGAAAAAAATTCACCAGTAAAATCAGCAAGATTGCTAACAGCAGCCCTTGGCTTAGGAAGTGAATCAGGTGAATTCGTTGAAATAGTTAAAAAAATGTTTCTGCAAGGAAAGCCACCTTCTGAAGAAAACATATTTCATATGAAAAGAGAGTTAGGTGACATTATGTGGTATTGGGTAACAGCTTGTGCAGCACTCGACTTAGATCCTTATGAAGTTATTAGTGAAAATCAGAAAAAACTAGAAGCAAGATACGGCGAAAAATTTGAAATAGATAGAAGTGAAGTAAGAAAAGAGGGAGATCTCTAGTTTCGCTAGAATCTCAGCAGAGATTACTAAGAAAGTTTATAATTAAGTTGCTTAAAATAAATTTTTCCTATGGTGGATAAATTGTTGCAAAAAAAAATCTCTTTGAGTGATAAGTACACTTCAAGAGAAGGAAAAATCTTTCTTACTGGAATTCAAGCTCTAGTAAGACTTCCACTTATCCAAAAAGAACTAGACGAAAGTAATCACTTAAATACTGGTGGTTTTATATCTGGATACAAAGGTTCGCCTCTAGGAGGGTATGACCTAGAGCTAGAAAGGGCGAAAGCACATCTTAAAGATAAGTCCATTTACCATCAACCAGGCCTCAATGAAGAATTAGGAGCAACTGCTGTTTGGGGCTCTCAGCAAGGAGAATTCAAAGATAGAGGAAACAAAGATGGAGTCTTTGGTATTTGGTATGGAAAAGGTCCGGGAGTTGACAGGACCATGGATGTATTTAAGCATGCCAATGCTGCAGGCTCATCAAAATATGGTGGAGTATTAGCTATTGCAGGCGATGATCATGCTGCTAAATCATCAACATTACCACATCAATCAGACCATAATTTCATAAGTGCGTTCATGCCTTACTTGTATCCTTCTGGAGTAGAAGAAATAGTTAGATATGGTCTGCTTGGTTTTGCAATGAGTAGATATAGTGGATGTTGGACTGGGTTTAAAATTGTTTCTGATGTAGCTGATTCTGGGACAAGGTATGACACAGCTATAGAAAAATTACCGATAATTATTCCAAGTGAAGAGTTTCTTGGCGAGTACAAAGATTTAGAAAGAAATATTTTGTTTGAAGATACTCCCAGAGATCAAGACTATCGACTACAAAGAGCAAAAGGTTTTGCAGCCCAAGAGTTTGTTAGAGCTAATAATATTGATCAATCAATATGGAAAGATAACACCTCAAAATTAGGAATAATAACGGCAGGAAAATCTTATAACGATGTAAGAGAAGCACTAAAGTGGCTAAAAATTGATGAAGCAAAAGCTAAAGAATTAGGGCTATGCATTTATAAGGTTGGAATGCCATGGCCTTTAGAGCCACATGGAGTCAGAGAGTTTTGTGAAGGATTAGATACTGTCCTAGTAGTGGAGGAAAAAAGAGAACTTATAGAACATCAGGTAAAGTGGCAACTTTATAATTGGAAAGATACGGTCCGACCAATAGTCATAGGGAAGCAAGATGAATATGGAGGGTGGCTATTGCCGGCTGAGAATGACCTTCCGTTACAAACAATAGTAGAAGCCATATCAACAAGATTACATAAAATATCTGGAGATCCAGACTTAGTTAAACAATTAGAATGGTTTAAGAAAAGAAATGAACAACAAAAAGATTTAGAAGCACCTATCCAGAGGAAGCCTTTTTTCTGCTCCGGTTGTCCACATAACTCATCATTAAAATTACCAGAAGGAAAACGAGCATTAGGCGGTATAGGTTGTCACTATATGGCTGTTGATTCTGTAGAAGGAACTGAATTCTTTACACAGATGGGTGGTGAAGGCACGCCTTGGATTGGGATTTCTCCATTCTCAAAAGAGAAACATATATTTGCTAATTTAGGTGATGGCACTTATAAGCATTCTGGTATTCTTGCTATTCGTGCTGCTCTAGATGCAGATGTAAATATTACATACAAAATACTATATAACGATGCAGTAGCTATGACTGGAGGCCAAGAAATCGGAGGTAATTGGGATGTTGAAGGAATAGTTAAACAAGTTTTAGCAGAAGGCGTTAAAAAAGTTTCGATCCTGTCAGAAGAACCAAAAAAATATAAGCATCTTAGGTCCAAAGAAGTTAAAAGCTTACATAAAGACTCTATTGTTTCTGAGCAAGAGAAATTAAGCGAACATGAAGGTGTAAGTGTATTAATTTTTGATCAGACTTGTGCAGCTGAAAAAAGAAGAAGAAGAAAAAGGGGGCTGATGAATGATCCTGCTAAAAAAGTTCTCATCAATGATGAGGTATGTGAAGGTTGTGGAGATTGCTCCATACAATCTAGTTGTGTCTCTATTGAACCATTAGAAACACCCCTCGGAAGAAAAAGAAAGATTAATCAATCGAGTTGTAATAAAGATTACACTTGCATGAAGGGTTTCTGCCCTTCCTTCATAACAGTAGATGCTCAGTTAAAATCTAAATCTGCTTTTCAAGATATTGGCGATTTACCAGATCCAGTTATTAAGTCAACAGATAGAGTTTCCAATATAATGCTTACCGGTATCGGAGGAACTGGAGTATTAACCATATCGGCTATTCTTGCCTATGCGGCTCATTATGAAGACAAAGATGCATCTATATTAGATATGACAGGACTTGCACAGAAAGGAGGCGCAGTTTGGTCTCATATTAAAATCTATGAGAAGGGTATCAAGCCATTTAGTCAAAAAATTTCACCAGGGTCAGCAAATGTTCTTTTAGCTTGTGATGCTGTAGTTGGCACTAAACCAGAAATACAAGAAGTAGTTTCAACTGAAAAAACCTTTGCCGTCATAAATAGCAATACAATGCCGGTCGCTGATTTTGTTACTAATAGAGAATTAAATTTTAGGAGTAATGAGGTTCTTGATCTCATAGAGAAAACCACTAAAGAAATTGTTTCTTCTCTACCTGCAATAAGAATTTCAGAAGTTTTATCTGGTGATGCCATAGGCACAAATATCCTTATGCTGGGTTCAGCTTTTCAGAATGGTTTAATACCACTGAGAGAAGAAAATATAATTAAAGCAATCACCCTTAATGGTGTTGGTATTGAAAGAAATATATACAACTTCAATCTTGGTAGGCTATATAGTATTAACCCGGAGCATGAGATATTTACATTTTTAACCAAAGACAAATTAAAGGAATTAAATTCTGTAGAGTTATATGAAGACAGACTTAAACGTATTGAAAAGTATGACAAAAGAATTGTTACTGATTTCGAGAAGAGTAAATTATTAATTGACGATATTCTGTCTAGTGAAGTAGATACAGAAAGATTAAGTAAAGATGCGTTAAAAGAACTATATCGAGTATTTGCAATAAAAGATGAGTATGAAGTTGCTCGAATGCATTTAGAGACCACCTCAAGTATATTGGATAAACAATTTTCAAGTTGGAAAAATTTAAATTTTTATCTATCACCACCAATGCTTTCTTTTATTAAGGACGAAAGAACGGGAAGACCAAAAAAAATAAGAGTTCCAGGATTTATTGCCATTCCGATATTTAAAATTTTAAAATCGCTCACTTTCTTAAGAAGTATTGGTTTAGATCCGCTACGATTTACACCTGACAGGATTAGAGACCTTGAGCATAAAAAAATATTTAAACAGAAACTTCTTGAAATAAAAAGTATAAGTAGTGGTCAAAAAGCAAATAAACTCAGGGAATTAATAGATATATCAAGCACTGTAAAAGGTTACGGTCCAGTAAGGGATGAGGCATTTAGAAAATTTAAAAAAAGAATACAAGGGGTCGAAGTTAAGAAAGTACGATTTTTCAGAAATTTATTTAAATTTTCTAATAGAACATCTATTGTTGCTTCAAAAATTAAACAAAAAGATAGGGATATAAATAGATGAAAGAAGTTACAAAAAATTACTTTGTATCGCCGCAGATAATCCCTAGTGATATTGAGCTGCTAAAAGAGCAAGGTTTTGAGGTTATAGTTTGTAACAGGCCAGATAAAGAAGAGCCGAATCAACCAGACTTCGAATCTATTAATAAAGAATGCTCAAGATTAGGGTTAAAATTTTACAACCACCCAATCAGTCCTGGAGATTTAAATTTAGAACGAGTACTAGAAACAAAAGGGATGCTAGAAGAGGAAAAAAAGACACTAGCTTACTGTCGCACAGGCACTAGATGTATCACTCTTTGGGCCTGTGCAGAAGCTCCCAATAAAGAAGTAAAAGAAATTTTAAAAATATCTGAAATAGCTGGATACGATTTAAGTCATATTGAAGAAATTCTGTCTAGTCTTAAGACTGTTTCTTAAATAAAAGAATAAACCAGACTATTGGTATCACTATTAGACAACCTGCAGTTATATTTATTGCGAGCTCTAATGGAAAATCAACTATAGCACCTAAAAAATCAGATAAAGTGTTGCCAAACAAAGCACCATAGATCGCTCCATGTATTCCAGAACCTTTAAAATATTTATCAATATCTATGCCTAATAAAGTCGAGAAAGCTAATACCCCATTATCTATGAGGCCATAAATTATCCCATCATTTACCCAATCTAACATTTTAAAAAATTTTCTTTTTCATTTGATTAAGGTGTATATATAAGGTTATAAACCAAACCAGCTCAAAAGCAGTGAAACCCCATAAGAAAGCTGAATTTAATTCACCAAATATTAAAGACACGACTCTGCCTAGCAGAATACCGAGTATTATAAATATTAGTATTTTCATGAATAACTCTTCATGTTTGCTTTGAAAGAGTGCTGCAAAAGCAAATAGACCGATTAATAAATTTATGCCGCCATATACAGAACGTATTTCAGATGAACCTAAATTAGAGGTAATAGTTAATCCAACTTCACTTACAAACGATACTGGATCAAGCAATGCCCAACCACCTAATCCACCATAGATTACTGCTGTTATTAAAAGAAATATTCTAATTATCACTATTGATTATTTTTATTTAACAAATCTATGTTACCACCTGTTGCCATTACATTGTCAGTAAAAGTTTTTTCAGTTGTAAAACTTTTTAAGTAATTGGGCCCACCAGCTTTCGGACCAGTACCACTAAGTCCTTGTCCACCAAATGGTTGAACTCCAACTACAGCACCAACTATATCTCTGTTTAAATAGAAATTACCAACTTTGGCTTTTTCAAATATTTTATTTGCTTTCTCAGTAATTCTTGAATGTACACCCATAGTTAAGCCAAAGCCAGTTGAATTCACTTCTTCCAATACCTTATCTATCTCTTCACTTTTATAGCTTATAAAGTGTAGTATCGGACCAAATTTTTCTCCGTCAATTTCTTTAATATTGTCAATCTTAAAAGCTATTGGCTTAACAAAAAAACCATTTTTTAGACAATCTTTATCACATTCAATAAACTCCTTATCAGCTTTAAGCTTGGATATATGATTATTAAGTTTATTCAATGAAGATTCATTTATTATTGGTCCAATATCAGTTGTTGGGTCATTAGGATCACCCAATTCTAGTTCTTGCAAAGCCTCATCTAGATAATCCCAATACTCTTCTGCTATTTCTTCTTGTACATAGACAACTCTCAATGCACTACATCTTTGTCCAGCACTTAGAAAAGCTGATCTGACAATATCATCAATTACTTGTTCTTTAAGAGAAGAAGAGTCCACAAACATTACATTTTGACCACCGGTTTCAGCAATTAATGTTTTTATTGGGCCATCTGAAGTAGCAAGATTAACATTAATTTTTTTTGCAGCTTCTGATGAACCAGTAAAGGCTAATCCATTTAAAAATTGATTTTTTGTAAGTTCATTTCCTATTTCTTTTCCGCCAATTATTAGTTGTAATGCAGATCCGGGAACGCCAGCATCATGGAATATTTTTATTATTTCATAAGCAATAATTGATGTATCTTCTGCTGGTTTGGCAGTAACATTATTGCCAGTCACTAATGCCGCAGAAATTTGCCCTATAAAGATTGCCATTGGAAAGTTCCAGGGGCTTATACATAAGAAATTTCCTTTTGGTGCATGTAATAAATAATTCTTCTCTCCTGTTGGCCCCTCCAATTCCTTTTTGGTAAATATTTCTTCTGCTTGTTGGCAGTAATAGTTAATAAAATCTATAGATTCTCTAACTTCAGCATCACAATCTTTTAAAGTTTTGCCAGCTTCATTTGCCAAAAGATAAAAAAACTTATCTCTATTACTCTGAATCTCTATAGCAACTTTATTTAAAATTTTTATTTTTTTACTAAGATTTAATTCGAGCCAAGAACTGTCAGAGCTATATAGATCTAAACTTTTTAATTTGTTTGTAGATATATATGAGACTTTCCCTAATTCCCTTTTATTATCAAAAGGTGTCTTTTTTATCTCATATCCTTCAGCTATATCGAGTCCATCAATAATCGAACAAGCTTTGAATCCATAATCATGAAAATCTTTCATACTATTTTCTAATTCTTTTATATCCTCTAAATCACCAAAATCAAAACCTTTTGAATTGTCTCTATTTGAAAATATATCCATTGGTCGCGGGACAATTTTCAGAAAATTTCTTTTTTCTAAATTTTTTGAAGCAGTTTCTATCGGATTTTTAACTACATCACTGACAGGAATTTCTTTGGAAAGGTATTTGTTTACAAATGAACTATTAGCTCCATTTTCAAGCAGTCTTCTAACTAGGTATGGTAAGAGCTCTTTTTTTGAACCGACAGGGGCATAAACTCGTGTCAGCGGAAATTCTTTATATACTTTCTTAGCATTTCTATAAGTTAGGTCCCCCATTCCAAATATTCTTTGAAATTCGAATTGATCTTCTCTGCCTTTATAAAGATCCATGATCCCTGCAATAGTATGAGCATTATGAGTAGCAAAATAAGGCCTAATATTTTTGGTTTTTGAAATAATTTTTGCAGAAGCTAAGTAATTAATATCTGTAAATGATTTAGATGTGAATACAGGCAGATCTGGAGCACCTTTAGTTTGATGTATTTTAATTTCTTGATCCCAATAAGCACCTTTAACTAGTCGCATCATCATTCCATTTCTTTTGGATCCAAGCTCTTCAACAAAATCAACTATTATTGGAGCTCTCTTTCCATATGCTTGAATTGCCAAACCAAGACCACCCCAATCTTGTATTTTTTTTCTTGAAGCTAATTCTTTTATTAAATGGAGACTAAGTTCTAGTCTATCCTGTTCTTCAGCATCAATTGTTAGAGCAATATCATGCTGAGCGGATTGCAAACAAAGTTCATATACTCTTTCTAAGAGCTCTGACATTACTCTATCTTTTTTTGTTGCTTCATATCGCTGATGGATTGCAGATAATTTAATTGATATTTCATGAAAAGACGAAGATAGTAGAGCATTCTTTTCACCTACTTTTCTAATCGCATCTTCATAAGAGTCAAAAAAGAAATCAACATCTGATTGTGTTCTTGCAGCTTCACCTAACATATCAAAAGAGCAAGGTACTTTTGGTGAATCAAATTTTTCTAAAGCATCCTCTATATCAATACCTGAAACAAATTCTTCACTAAGAATTTCCATACCTTTTTTAATAGCTTCTCTTAAGACAGGATCACCTATTCTTGAAGTTAAGCCCTGAAACCAGCTTATTGGATTTACACTAATTGATTTATCAAGTTCGACTACTTGCTCTGCTAAAAAAAGACCAAAGGTTGTCGCATTCACAAAGAGGGAAGGAGATTTATTGAAATGATCTAGCCATTTCTTGCCACCAATTTTTTCTTCAATTATTTCATCACATGTTTGATTGTCTGGTATTCTTAAAAGTGATTCTGCAAGACACATTAATGCAACACCCTCTTGATTACTTAATCCATACTCAAGAAAAAAACTATCTAGTCTTGTTTTATTTCTATCTCTTCGGCAATTTTCTACTATTAGAGAAGCATTTTGACTTATATCTGGATTATTGATCCAATCATTTTTACTAATCAGCTCACTAACAAGTTCATGCTCTTCTGCGTACTTTAATTTTTTTAAATCTTTGAAATAATCCTCAGTAGCCATTTTTCTACTATTCAGATTTTGCTTGAGCGAAAGACTGTTTAATAAGTTTTTTTAGCCAAATATGACCAGGGTCACTATCATTTGATTCATGCCACGCCAAAAAGAATTGAGATGGAGCTACTTCAAAGGGCAGTGTTTTAAATGCTAAGTCATGTTTATTGGCAAATGATTTAGTACAAGTCAGAACCATATCAGTGTTATTTAGTATCTCAGGAGACACTAAATAATGTTGAGCTCTCAGAACTACTTTTCTATCTAACTGTAATTTTGCTAATGCATTGTCGACTAATGCCGCACCCTGACTTCTTGCCGACATTTTTATATGATCTAAATCTAAATATTGCTCTATGCTTATATTCTTTTCTTTAGCTAATTCATGACCTTTTCTAAATCCGCATACGAATATATCTTCAAAAATAAGCTCTTTCTTTATTTCTGAATCTGATGGAGGGAAAGGATCAACTGCAAAACTTACTTCATTTGCCGCCATTGCGTGTTTTAGGTCTTCACGACTGGTGTAGTAACTTGATAATTTAACATTAGGAGCAGCCTCATGAACCTTCTGCATCAAAATTGGCAGAACTCTACCTTCGCTAATATCATTCAGTGATAACCTAAATTTTCTGCTTGAGACAGCAGGATCAAATGAGTCTGGCTTTTCTAAGCTGCGTTGTAAAATTGATAGAGCATCTCGAACATGAATAATAATGTTTTCTGTTTTTGCTGTAGGTCTAACTCCTTGTCCAACTCTGATAAATAGCTGATCATCAAAATATTCTCTTAACTTTGCCAATGCACTACTAACAGCAGGCTGTGTAATGCCAACAAGCTCTCCAGCCTTTGTTAGACTGCCCTCTGAATATATGGCATTAAAGATAACTAAGAGATTCAGATCTAGATTATTTAATTTCATAAATAGCTTATAATTATTATACGTAGAGTTATATTATAAGTAACATTTATAGTGTTTTAGAAATTTTTTTTATATATAAAAATTATGAAATTTGAGACAACAGAAAAAATTGAGCATTATCTTCCAAAAGTTAAAGATTTTATCAAAGATGTGGTAATGCCTATCGAGATGGAAATTCTAGCAAAAGAAATTCCAGAAAAAGACAGATGGCAGCCTTACCCCGAATTAGAAGAATTAAAAAAAGAGGCAAAAAAACGAGGTTTATGGAATCTCTTTCTGCCCGATAGTGAATATGGTGCAGGTTTAAGTAATTTTGAATATGCACACTTAGCTGAAGAAATGGGAAGGACTCATTTCGCTTCTGAAGCAATGAATTGTAGTGCACCAGACACAGGGAATATGGAAGTTTTGGTCCGATATGGTTCTAAAGAACAACAAGAAGAATGGCTTAAGCCACTTTTAGAAGGCGATATAAGGTCTGCTTTTGCAATGACAGAGCCTCAGGTAGCATCTTCCGATGCAACAAATATGGAAGCAACAGCAGAAATAGTTAATGGTGAGTGGGTCATTAATGGACAAAAATGGTGGACTTCAGGTGCTGGCGATCCTAGATGCAAAATTATGATTTTCATGTGTGTAACTAATCCGGAAAATGAACGACATCAAAGACACTCTATGATTCTAGTGCCGATGGATACTCCTGGAGTAGAAGTTCAGAGAATGATGCATGTATTTGGTTACGATGACGCTCCTCATGGACATGCACATATTAAATTTAACAATGTTAAAGTGCCTCATGAAAATGTAATTCTTGGAGAGGGAAGAGGTTTTGAGATTGCTCAAGGAAGATTAGGTCCTGGAAGAATACATCATTGCATGAGATCGATAGGTGCTGCAGAAGTTGCCTTTGAAATGATGTGTAAAAGATCATTAGATAGAAAAGCATTTGGGAAAGAATTAGCAAGATTAGGTGGAAATTTTGATGTGATTGCAGATTCGAGAATGGAAATAAATCAAGCAAGACTTTTAACACTATATGCGGCATGGAAAATGGATAAATATGGCAATAAGATCTCCGCAAGTGAGATAGCCCAAATAAAAGTTGCAGCTCCAATAATGGCTTGTAATGTAATTGATAGAGCAATACAGATGCATGGGGGTGGTGGAGTAAGCCAAGATTTTCCTTTGGCAAGCATGTATGCACATATGCGATGTTTAAGGCTTGCTGATGGTCCTGATGAAGTACACCGCAGAAGTATAGCTAGACTTGAATTAGCAAAATTATTTGAAGATTCATAATGAAGGTAGAAAATAAGATTCTTCCTAATGAAGAGCAGATAAAGGGTTTTACAGATGAGCCAGAAAAAGGCCCTATTAAAATGCTCAACCTTGTAAAATTAAAAAATCACGCTGAATACGCTGACGGTAGAGAAACAAATCTTTCAGGTCTCGAAGCTTATATACTTTATGGTGAAGAGACAAAAAAACATTTAGAGAAAGTTGGAGCCGAAATAATCTTTAGCGGCCCAGTTTCAAGGCTAATGATAGGTGAAGCTGATGATATGTGGGACCTTGTTGCTATTGCTGAATATCCAAATAGAAAAGCTATGTTGGAAATGATAATGGATCCTGATTACCAGGAAAGTGCAAAGCATAGAGAAGCAGGTCTTGAAGGACAACTTAATATCGAAATTCTGTAGATAAATGAAATTTATTAAATATCTATTTGTTGTTTTAATATTACTTGGAACATTATCTTATGGCCTTTTTCAGATATCGGGAGTTCAAGACTTCCTTGCTAAAAAATCAATTGAACAACAATTTAAACAACGAAACTTATTTTCTGAAGAAGATGCTCTTTCGGCTTTAGTCTGTGGTTCAAGATCACCATTTCCAGACCCAGATCGAGCAGAAACATGTATTTTAGTTAAGGCAGGACAAAATCTTTTTGTGGTTGATATTGGTGATGGCAGTATGTCGAATCTACAAAAGTGGCAAGTTGATCTAGGTAAAGTAGATGCAGTGCTTTTAACTCATTTACATTCAGACCATATAGCAGACTTACCTGGACTTAATTTTGCTTCTTGGCTCGGGGGTAGATCAGAAAAATTAAAGGTTTTTGGACCTGAAGGTGTAGAAGTTTTAGTAGAAGGCTTCGAAAAAGCATATTCAGAAGATACCAAGTTCAGAGTTACCCATCATGGTGAGGGCGTCCTTCCTTTAGACACTGCTGGATATGAGCCAATAATTGTACAACCAGACAAACCCATAATTTTTGAAAAAGATAATCTAAAAATAACAGCTTTTACTGTTAGTCACGAACCTGTTGAGCCAGCTTTAGGCTTTAGGTTTGATTATAAAGGGAGGTCAATACTTTTTAGTGGCGATACCATGGCTGATGAAAATGTAATTCAAAATGCGAATGGCATCGATGTTTTATTTCATGATGCTATAGCTCTAGAACTTATTCACACTATTAGAGATATTGCCTCTGAATCTGGAAATGACACTCTTACGAAGATTTTGGATGATATACAGACTTATCATGAGAATACGATTAGGGTTGCTGATCTAGCCAATGAGGCAGAAGCAGGATATTTAGTTTATTACCATCTAATCCCTTCTCCAAGATCAAGTCTAGCTGAAACTCTGTGGACCAGGGGGATTGATGAAGTACGAAGTGAAAATTGGATCTTATCAAAAGATGGGACATTAGTTACTCTTCCTGTCGGAACTGATGAAATTATTTTTGATACTATAGAATAATTTAGGAGGCCAGTTTGCTTAGTACCATAGACCACTTAGTTATCACTGTAGATGATCTTTCTTCTGCTATAGAAGATTACACTAAAGTATTGGGTTTTCCTCCTACTTGGAGAGGAGAGCACCCTGAAATGGGAACAGAAAATGCACTTTTTCCATTTCAAAATACTTATCTAGAATTAATGGCAGCTAAAGGAGTTGGCCTATATGCAGATATAGTAAAAACACACCTTGAGAATAAAGGAGAAGGTTTGTTTGGTATGGTTCTTGGAACAAAAGACCTAGAAGCTTATAAAAATATTCTTACTGAAAATGGTATTGAGACTGGGGAGATCACTAAAGGAAAGGGATTTGAGCCTAATCTTAACTTAACTAGAACTTGGAAAAATCTATTTTTAGATCCATTGATAACTAGAGATCTTTTTGTTTTTCCAATAGAACATACTTCAGGGGAATTACCACCTGTTAAAGAAGATATATCTCATGTCAATAGATTAGATGCCGCAGTCATTAATACAAATGATCCTGATGGTTTTATATCTCTATATCGAGATAAGTTTGGCATTAGATTAGCCTTAGATAAGGTTATTGAACAATGGAAAACCAGAATATTATTCTTTCGTATCAATAAAACTACTATAGAAGTTATAAATAAAGAAAACCAAGCACAAAAAGTACAGGATTCTCTATGGGGTCTTTCTTGGGCTGTAGACAATATAAAATCAGCGCATGAAAGGCTAGTAAGTAAAGGTGTAGAAGTGACAAATGTAAAAGATGGTATAAAACCAAAAACTCTAGTCTGCAGTGTTAAATCTCATACTAGAGGAGTTCCTACACTTTTAATCCAACATCTTTAAAAATAATGCTATATTCAAGGTCTAGGTACTAAATATGCGATATCTACATACCATAAATTCTTTATTTGCTCTTTGTTTTCTCTCATTTTCTATTTCTGCAGATGACTATGAATCGAGTATAGATACTGTCACAGAAAACGAGAATAATAGTTTGCTTTATATTGGGCTTGGCTCTGCAGATGACTCCGATATAGTTGGTGAAGAGCCATGGTCAGTAGGTTTTGTATTTCGAGATGAAAATAATTTCTATGGTCTTGATATAGCCGGCGAGGGAGTCAAGATAAACCAAGCGAGAGATTATTATGAAGGAACTTATTATGTTGAATCTACAGAACAGGCAACTTCATTTAACCTTATCGCTGGAATTAAAGTAAGTGGAGACTCTAACTTTCGTACAGATTTAGGTCTTTTAATCGGGATAGTAGAGCAGTCAGAGGAATGTCCTACTTCATATTCTGGATACAATTGTTACTACTCTTCTTATTACCAGAATCGGTCTGATGTTGAGTACACATTCAATTATGGTTTAGCTCTACATGCAACTTATGATCGAGTGACATTTGGAATCAGAGCCACAGGGGAAAGTACCCAAATTATTTTTGGATTTAATTTTTAGTATTCTTATAGGTGACTTTAAAGATTTGATTAGACCTATCATCTGAAATAAGCATAGAACCATCTTTTAAAACTAATGGTGCAGCAGGCGCGCCCCAAGATATCTCTTCTTCAAGCCATCCATCAATAAAAACTTCACTTGATTCAACTAACCCATTATTAGTTTTCATGAAAAGCACTCTATAACCGACTTTTGATGATCTATTCCACGATCCATGTTGTGCTACAAAGATTCCATTTTTATAGTGATCAGGAAACATTGTTCCATCATAGAATTTCATTCCTATTGGCGCAGTATGTGCTTGAAAGTTCCAAACTGGTTTAGAAAATTCAAATCCTTCTGGAAGTTTAAAACCATCATCTTTGACGTCTGAACCATGAATGTAGGGAAAACCAAAATGTTCGCCTTCATACTGTACTCTATTTAATTCACAGGGCGGTATATCATCTCCCATCCAATCCCTTCCATTATCAGTAAAGTACATCTCACCTGAAGTTGGATGCCAATCAAAACCAACACTATTTCTAACACCATCAGCATATATTGATAGATTATTATCCGAGAGCTTCAATATAGTGCCAAACCTCTCATCATCTTCATCGCAAACGTTACAGGGAACACCTTCAGCTATATAAAGATTTCCATCAGGGCCAAAGTCAATCCACTTCCATCCATGCCAACCTTTTCTCATGGGGTTCCACATATCCTTTCTGGGTAAAGCATCAAAAAAGATTTCAGCTACAAGCCCGGTTCCTAGTTCCATTCTTTGTTCAATATTTTTTATAACTAGAATTTTATCTACCTCAGCAATATATAAATTACCTTCATGAAGAGCTACACCACTCGGAGCATTTAAGTCTTCTAAAAGTACTAAAGATTTAGTGCTATTGTCTTTTTTTATGGCATAAACATTACCAGCAGAACGGCTACCTACAAAAATATAGTCATCTCCCTCAACCATTTGGCGGGGATTAATTATTTCAGCATTAAAAACCGATATCTCAAACCCTTCAGGAACATTTAATTTTGAGAGATCAGAAGAAATGAACTGAGACAGAAACATTGCAAATATGAAGATTATTTTTTTATGTAAAAAACGCATTTTGTGCTAGTTTAATCTAATTAAGGGGATAAATATGAAATATGTAAACATTTTTTTATTTCTAGCATTTGCTATGAATTCTGCACAAACGATTCCGGACGATTTGACAGCAGAAAGATTGAAAGAGATGCCGGATGCAGTTGTAGATAGAATTCTTGATAGTTTAAGAGAAGAAGATGCAGATACTACAACAATAGACAGTTTTCTAAGTGATGGCGATTTTAAAACATATGATGGGTTTTTAAAGATACATCAAAAAGTAGGAAAATTAGAGAGATCGGACGATGAATACTATCTGGAAATAAAGGAAGAACAACTAAACTCAGAATTTATATATTTTGCTTACGTTTTAAATGCTCCCCAAGCAGCAGGAGTCAGAGGAGGAGCTATTGGTCAAGGAGCAGTATTAGAATTTAGAAAATTCAAAGATGGAATTGCTCTCTACAAAAAGAATACTTATTTCTCTAATGAAACTGATAACAATATTGCCAAGGCAGACTTAACAAACATTATCGAGGCTTTTTTAGTTGAACTAGATATTGTTGCTGAGCAAGATGGAAGAGTCGTCATAAAAGCTGATGATTTATTTATGGAAGAGATTTTAACTAGTGTGTCTCCTAATCTTCCGCCAGAGTATAGAAATCGTGTTGCACTGAATCTTGGAAAATTAGATGCAGATAAAACCTATGTTAACCAAGTTAGAAATTATCCAAAAAACACAGCTGTAGAAGTAAACTTTAGTTTTGAAAATACAAGGCCTAATCAAAGAAGAGCTGTTTATGCAGTAGCAGACGCAAGATTTACATCGATTTCAGCAAGACATCTTTTTGTAGAGATGCCAGATCAGAACTTTACCCCTAGAGTAGCAGATCAAAGAGTCGGTTATTTCTCTCAAAGAGTTACAGACATGTCTACTTATGATAATTATCCCCAACGAGATTTAATTAATAGGTGGAGGCTTGTCAAAAAAGACCCAAGTGCAGAATTATCTGAACCGGTAAATCCAATTGTCTTTTGGGTAGAAAAGTCTACTCCAGAAGAAATCAAACCTATGGTAGTAAAAGGTATTGAGGCATGGAATATTGCATATGAAAGAGCAGGCTTTAAAAATGCTGTGGTAGCTAAGATTCAGCCTGATGATGCAGAATGGGATGCCGGAGATATTCGTTATAACGTCGTCAGATGGTCTTCGTCACCAGAACCTGGTTTTTCTGGTTATGGTCCAAGTATTGGTAATCCAAGGACTGGTGAGCTGATAGCGGCAGATATTGTACAAGAATTTAATGCCATTAAAAGAGGTTACAACTACAGAAAAATTTGGGGCTGGACTCCAGAAAATGATCCGCTGGAACAATGGATAGTAAGTCTTACGATGCATGAAGTTGGCCATACAATTGGCTTAAGACATAACTTTACTGCCAGCTATCTTTGGGGACCAAAAGAAATACACGATGTAAGCATTACTGGCGATAGCACGATTGCATCCATAATGGATTATGATCCAATCAATATAGCTCCACCAGGAATGAAACAAGGGAAATATTTTCCGACAGTGCCAGGTGAGTATGATAGATGGGCAATTGAATTTGGGTATAGCCCAGAGCTATCTGACCAAGAAAGGGCAGAACTATTAGCTCTTTCGATTCTACCTCCTTATACATATGGAACTGATGGAGACACAATGTCTTCTCCAGGAAGAAACATAGACCCAAGAGCAAAAAGATACGATATGTCCAGTGATGTTGTTACATATACTGCAGATAGATTTATCGTGCTTGATAATAAAATTGCTGAGCTTAATGAAATTTTCTCTGATGAAGGCGAGAGTAAAAATGATTTTGCAGACACTTTCTATAGTTTAGTAAGAGACAAGGGAAGATTTATGGATGCAGTATCAAGGCAAGTAGGAGGCGTTTATGTAACTAAACTAGTAAACGGACAGGACAGCGTTAATGCCTATGAGCCTGTACCTTACGAAAAACAGAAAGCTGCAATGAATTTAATTATTAATAAATTCTTAGCAAATGGGGCATGGACCTTTGACCCAGCTATTCTTAAAAATCTACAAAGAGAAAAAAGAGCAACAGGATATTCCAGCACCGGAAATGAAGATCCTCAATTACATGAGATGGTAACAGGCATGCAGGCCCGAGTATTAGCAGCTCTTTTACATCCAGCTGTTATGACGAGATTGGTAGATTCTGCACAATATGGCAATACTTATATGCCTGAGGAAGTATTAAGCGATCTATTTAATGGTCTGTTCGTAAGAAATGAAGATCCAGATACTTTTAAAAGGAATATACAGTCTGCTTATGTTGATGGTTTAATTTCTGCTTTTAAAGAAGATAGTGAATACGATGAAATATCAAAAGCAGCTGTCTTTACTTCTCTTACTAAGATACAAGATTTTACCAAAGGTAACTTTAGAGATAGTGAAACAAAAAGCCATTATCAGTACCTAAATTGGAAAGTAACAAACTTCCTCGATGGAAAAGCTTTTAACTTTTTAGAAAAATAGGTTAAATTATTCAGTCCTAGACCCGTAGCTCAGCTGGTTAGAGCGCTGTCTTGACATGGCAGAGGTCGTTGGTTCAAATCCAATCGGGTCTACCATTTGACTTAATATAAATATAAGTTATATTACATTATATTAAATATTTATAATATGAAAAATATAATCTTATTAATACTAATTTCGATATCAAATATTGTTTATACCGCAGAATATGAAGTAAAAATGCTGAATTTTGGGGCTGAAGGTGGGATGGTGTTTGAACCTGGATTCCTTAGGGTTGAAGTGGGTGACACCATAAATTTTATAGCGACTGATATGTCCCACAATACAGAGTCTATTGCCGGTTTAATTCCTGAGGGAGCACAGGGCTGGTCAGGCACAATCAATGAGAATGTAAGTGTCGTAATAGACAAAGAAGGTGTATATGTCTACCAGTGTACTCCTCATCTTATTTTAGGCATGGTAGGCGTCATACAAGCAGGAGAATCAGTAAATAAGGAAAAGGTAATGGCAAGTATAGATAAAGTAACTATCGCAGTTAACCAAGAAAGATTAACCAGCTACCTTGATCAAGTTAATTAGATAAAAGTATTTCGGCAGCAGCTCCTGACATTTTCGAGTTGCTATGTGCAGCCCCATTAACAATTTGATATTTCCATTCAAAATCTAGATTATTTTGTTCAACTATATTTGTTGTTACATCGAAGAAATTTCTTGCCCTTTGAAATCTATTACTTCCTTGAGCATTAGCTCCATCTGACTGATTCACAGAAGAATCAACATCAATATCCTTAGAACCTATAAGAATATGTATTTCAGTGCTTAAAAATCTTCTAATATGAGCTGAAGTTAGCTCTATAGGCGGATTTTTAATGCCATAAGGGAAGAGTGCTCCATGTAGGAATGTATACCAACCTGCATTAGCAGCAACAGCTTTGTCTACTTTAGGGTTGTCCGACATTAATAAATATCTATGCACGAACTGAGATCCACCGGAATGGCCGTAAATCATGTATTTATCGGCATTTAAGTCAAACTTATTACTAAAGTAGTCAAAAAATAGGTCTATAGAGTTATGTAAGTATAAGTCCTTATTTTCCCTTATTCTCCCATCAGAGGTGGACATCATGAGTGTGTTATAGCTGGGAAAGCTAGACCTGTTAAATTCAGGGGCTATAAGCAATACATTATGTTTACGAGCTAATTTCATCCATACATTAAGATAACCGTCAGCATTTCGGCTATTACCATGAATAACGAAGATAACTTTGGTATTTTCAGTAATCTGGGCAGGTAAGTTATAAAAAATATTGATTTCCGGCTTATCCCACTCGGAAAATACTATTTTTTCCATATCTTTTGAGTAAGCAATATTAGAAAGTATCAAAATGCTTATTATTAGTGACTTAAAAGAATGTAACATACAGCTATTGTAACAATAAATGTAACATTTATTAACCTATAAAATTTCTTTGAACACCACGTATAATGCTTTGAACACTAAATTTTAATTTGAACACTAAATATTTAGATTTGAACACTTAAAATTGGCAAAAAAAGCATTTTTTTAACCATATTAGGATGATTATTTCTTAAAACAAACTATATTGTTAAGTTGGAATTAATATGAGACATATATTTTTATTACTTTTTTTTAATTTTTCTCTATTAGCTGAATATGGTTGGCTAGAAGATGTTGTTGGTATTGATTTAAAAGAGTTCGAATATTTAGAAGGTTCTGATAAAGAACTTGAGCTATATACAAAGAAAACTTTTTTTACAGATATTAAAATGTCTCCAAATGGTAAATATCTAGCATTTCAAAGTGATAGTGAAAATTTTACTCAGGGTATATTAGTTGTAGATCTAGATACTTACCTAGAGAGTGGTATAGAGAAAGCTACTATAGCTAAAGCAGCTGTTGAGAATAAACCTGATAGCGATCTAGGTGTTAGGGCATTATTTTTATGTAACTTCGAGTGGGCTAGTAATAAGTACATACTGCTAGAGCTTTGTGGTAAAAGAATAGATTTTATCCAAGGAGAAATCTTCTTTTCATTAGGTGTTTGGAAATTATTTAATTTAGAAACAAAAGAATTTAAAAGTTTTATCTATCCATTAGCTCCAGCACCAAGAAAAGGAAGCAGCACTTTTGAAGATAGATATAAGGTAGCGACTTTCATTTCAAGATATGACGATGAACATATACTTATGTCTGTTCCTGAGAATAAAAGAGGCTATAGATACGCTAATCTCAGAAAAATTAGCCTTACTAAAAGAGGAACTGAACCTAAAGGAGACAATATATATGTGTCAAATGTTGCTTGTCAGTACAAACTAAAATACAGAGCAACAAATTTTTGTAATCAAAGCAGCATATTCTTGCTAGATGAAAACAAGGAGCCAGTATTGACCTTGTCAAGCACCATTAACAGCGATGGTAAGACCAATGTATATGCACATTTGGCAGATAGCAAAACAACTAAAATCGATGTTGATCTTGAAGAATATGGAATAGTAGGTATTGATAAAAACAATGTATGGCTATCTGGCGATCCAAATGGAGAAACTTTAGGTATAAGTCTTCTCAATCTCAAAACAAAGAAAATAACAAGAATTAATCCGTCAGAATGTCACTCTTACTTAGGTGGATTTGCTTCATTAAATGCAACAGCACCCTATGCTGTTAGCATGGAATGTGAAGGGAAAAAAGATCTTATAGTTTTCGATCAAGATAATAGAGATGCACAGATACTTTCAAATCTTTCAAGAAGTTTTCCAGGCAAAAGCATACGATTTGGCAATTGGACAGACAAAAATGACAAAGCATTATTACAAATATCTGACTCCTCCAATATAAGTGAAGTATTTCTATTAGATTTGAATGATGGCCAATTAAAATATATTGCAACTGCCTCTAATGTCCCTAAAAATTTACTGCATAAGAATGAGCCTCGTGCTTTTACCACTGAAGATGATGATCAAATATATGGCTATCTAACTAAACCCAAAGGGGAGATAAAAAAACTAGTCGCTTATGTACATGGAGGCCCACATGGCCCCCGCGACTATGATGGTTATGATCCTTTTGAACAATACTTAGCAAGTAAGGGTGTGGCTGTATTAAAAGTTAATTTTAGAGGTTCTGGTGGATATGGGAAACAATATGAAGAAATTGGTTATCAAGAATGGGGAGGATTAATAATGGATGATGTTGCTACTGCAACCAAGGTAATCCAAGATGAATTAAATATTTCTCGTGATAATACTTGTGTAGCCGGAGCAAGTTTTGGAGGTTATGCCGCCTTAACTATGTCTTATAAATATCCTGATTTATTTGAATGTGTAGTGGGAATGATGGGGGTCTATGATTTAAAAATGTTAAGAAATGGAACTGATGACAGTGTTTATACACAACAAGGAGATGAGTATTTTGAGATTATGGAAAAATATTTAGGTAATGATGAAGCTAATCTTATAGATTTTTCTCCAGTATTTAATGCAGACAAGATGAAAACAAGAATTTTGATGTGGCATGGGCAGCAAGATCAAATCGCCCCTATTGTTCATATGGACTTAATGAAAGATGCATTAGAAGAAGAGGGGATCGAATATCAATCATTTACAATGTCTAGATTAGGGCATGAATATGGTGAGGCAGAAGACATGAAAGTTCATTTACCTGTAATGAAGAAGTTTATTTTGGACGAGCTCTAGCCAAAAATTGCTCTTAATTTGTTTCGGTCAGATTCATAGTATTTGCCAGCCAAATAATAAAATATTGGCCCTAGTACCAAAAACATAACACTAAAACCAACAAGCAGAAGAGTATATGGATTTTCGACTCCTTGTGAAATTAGATTATCGGAAAGCATACCCATTAATAGTGACCCAGGAACAATTCCAAGCATATTTAAACAAAGGAGTAGGAATGCCACAACTGTACCTCTTATTGAAGGAGGCACTAATTCCTGAACTACTGCTAGCACAGGACCATAAAAACAACCCAAGCTAAAAGCTGAACTACACACCCCAACCCAGAAAAGAATAGTGTCTGTTTCCAAATACCTAGTGAATGCTAAAGGCATCATGATTAAAGTTAAGATGAATAAGAACCAAGTCCGAGGGAACCTAAATTTTTTGAGTGCCCAATCACTCATAATGCCACCAAAAAGACTTCCAAGAACACCAAAGAAGACAAAAATCCAACCATTAATTTGGGCAAAAGAGTTTGCGTTGAATCCTTTGTCTTCTACTGCCCAGATTACATCAAACTGTGCAGCCCCTAAGACTACGTGGTAAAGAGTACCAGCCAGGATAGTGAAAACCAATGATTTGGATGTTAATAGAACTTTTCCGAGGAGAGAGATTATCTGCCAAAAGGATCTTGTATCGTTTGTAGCAACTTGATTCCGTCTTGGAGTATCTTTTATAAAAAGCATACCTAGACCAAGGACCAAACCAAGAAAACCAAGAAGGTAAAAGCAGCCTCGCCAACCAATGAGTGGCTCAATATATCCAGCTATAATTAGGCTAAAACCCACACCAACAGGAACACCTAGATAATAAAAACCTGCAGCAAAACCAAGTCTTTTTTGTTCATATCGATCTGACAAGATTGACATTGTGGTAGGTGTTATAGCTGATTCACCAACTCCGATAAATAGTCTTGGTATTGCAAGTGTTACAAAATTTTTAGCTAATCCTGATACAGCTGTAAAAGCACTCCAAAGTATGACACCAATACCAATAATTTTTGTTCTGTTATATCTATCTGCTAAAGTTCCTACAAATAGGCCTGCTATGGTGTAAAAGAAAATGAAGACGACGCCTGTCAAAAGACCAATTTCGGTATTTGTTAAATCAAGGTCTCTTTTCAAGAAAGGGGCAAAACTTGATATGAACTGACGATCAACAAAATTTATAACATTCAAGATTGTTACAAAAATTAAGAAAGATGTATTTTTCAGATTTAAAATAATCTACTCCATAAAGCTATTCAGTCTTTCATAGGCTTCAATAAATTCTTCTTTAAACTTTTGTACTGTTTGCCCAGCTGTAATTTTTTCATCAACTAAGCCAATTCCTTGTCCAACCCAGTAGGTAGCTAGTTTTTTTGCTCCCTCATGATCAACTTCAGCTGCCTTGTTAATTTTATCAAGTGCAGGTTCACTAACCATGGTCTGTAAAGGCATAGGTAATGGATCTGGAGCTCCATCAGATTCCCATGCATCTGTCCAATCAGATTGTAGTTGTCTTGAATGTTTGCCAGTTCTACTCCTCGAGCGAACTGTTTCTTTTGAAGTTGCTGCTAACATTTTTTCTTTTACGACTTCAGAAGTTTCAGCTTCGGATGTTGTTAAAAATACGGAAGCACACCATGCGCCTGATGCACCCATTGCCATGGCGCCAGCCATTTGTTCTCCTGTGCATATCCCTCCAGCAGCGAGTATTGGAACTTCTCTCATTCCTTTAGTTGCTCGATGAACTTCTGGAACAAGAACCATAGTCGAGACACTTCCACAGTGACCACCACCTTCTGTTCCTGAGACTACAAGAATATCTACACCAGCTTCAACTTGTTTTACGGCGTGTTCTTTTGCTCCGACTAGAGCAGCAACAGGTACATTATTTTCTTTGCATAAATCAAGCATCCATTTAGGAGGCACACCTAAGGCATTTGCATAAAGCTTCACTCCATGATCAAAACCTATTTGTAACATTTTTGTTGCGCCTTCCTCTTTCATATTAGCCCCCCAGTTTGAGTAGTCAGTTGTTTGTTCTCTTAATTCCTCACCATCCAGATCATATTTGTTTAAAACATCAGCTCTAAAATCCCTATGTTCTTGTGGAATCATTGCAGCAAGATCATTTGGATCGATACTACCCTCTTTTCCTACAAATTTATTCGGTACCAATAGGTCAAGACCATAAGGCTTACCATCAACATTCTCATCAATCCAACTAAGCTCTTGTTCAAGAATTTCAGGAGTCATGCCGACCGCACCCAAGACTCCCATGCCTCCAGCTTTTGAAACTTGAGCAACAACATCTTTGCAATGACTAAATGCAACAAGAGGAAACTCAATTCCTAGAATTTCAGATATTTTTGAATTCATTTTTAAAAAATCCCCCGATTTCTGTGGCTTTTCTTGCGTTATGTTTAGGCCACCTAATAATTATCTATTATAGCTTAATATTGCTCAGTGAAATTTGGATATATGCCTATTTCCAGTTAGGTTTTCTTTTTTCTAGAAAGGCAGTAATACCTTCCTTTGCTTCTTCACTTTGAATGCTCTCACCAATCTCTTTTTCAAGAAATTCCATGGATTTTTCAAAGTCATCAAATTCCTGATTGTTATAAGCATTCAAACCCTTTTTCATTGCATTAGGTGGAAGATTTGAAAGATCATTCACTACATTATCAACATAGCTTGAAAAATCATTTTTATTTAGAGCAGCATTAATTAGCCCAGTTCTCTGAGCCTCATCAGCTTCTATTGGTTCTCCTCTCATAATCAAGTCAAGACCATCTCTTTTTGGCATAACTCTAAATAGACCAGCCATTACCATAAATGGCCATATTCCTCGTTTTATTTCAGGCGCGGTGAAAGTAACATTATCCAAAGCATATGCATGTGATGAATTGCATACCAAAAGTAATGCACCTGCATAAACATTACCCTCTATTCTGCAAACAACAGGTTTGCATAAAGACCTTAGTTTCTTAACTACATCTGCAATAGTGCCTTTCATATCTGGAATTGTTTCATTTTCTTCTCCAGACATTGTTTGCAAATCACCTCCGGCACAAAAAACATCTCCTTCCGCACTGATTTCAAGGGCTCTTACATCATCTTTATTATTTGCATAATCCAAAACATAAAGTAATTCATTGGTCATTACTGGATTAATGGCATTTTTCTTTTGGGGACGATTGAGTTTTATAAAAAGTTTATTTTCATCCTGATTAATTAGAAGTGTCTTGAACTCAGTATTATTTATTTCCATGCTATTTGTTTAATAGAGCATTCGGACAGCTAATTATTTTTGCGCCTAGATATTCACCAAGTGACTTTGCTTGGCCATCCTTTCTATTGTTTGATGATACCCCATTCTCAAGCAAACCTCTAACGTAGAAATTTAGAGATTTTATGTTTGGTAATTCATATCTTTCAATTTCAAAATCATGCAAATCTGGTAATAACTCTTTAAGTTTTTTCACACTTAAAAAATGGTAGAGATATCTATATGCATTTTCATTTTTTGCCCAGACACCGAGATTTGCACAGCCACCTTTATCACCAGATCTTGTTCCAAAAATACGACCAAATTCAATCTCAGACATCTCACTATCTGGAAGAGGCTCAACTTCTGCAACAATATCTATTTTATTTTTTGAATCTTCAAATTTTTCTCTCTCAATGACTGTTTTTTTGCCATTGAAGTGTAGACACTCATTAATTTTCACACTATCCACTAACGCTGGCCAGTAAGATATAAAGGGTGTGCCTTGTTTGATGTCACTCTGCGTTGTCCAGCCAGGGTAATTTGCTAAAGCAAGCTCAACTATTTTGGCACTAAATATTCTTCCAACTATCTCAGGATCTTTTGATTTAACTACAATTTTTAAAGTTGCCATAGCTTCTTCATTAGTTTGAGGATTTTCCTTATCTGTTCTGAAAAGCTGTATAGAAACATTATCAAAATTCTCTTTTCCACCCAGAGATCGAAAGAGTTCATCGGTAAAGACTTTTGCTTTTTCGGATATATCTAATCCTGTTATGACTAATTCCATTCCATTTTTATACCCACCCGATAAGTTCATACATACTTTGTGCGTTGATGGAGGAGGACTACCTTTTATATCTGAAATATATACACGATCTTTACCAACTTCATCTATTTTTAACGTATCAAAGTGGGAAATAACATCAGGGTTTAAATAATCCGGAGATGAAATTTCATAAAGCAATTGAGCAGTTACAGTTCCAGTAGACACAAGTCCACCTGTATTCTCATGTTTGGTGATATAAAAACTTCCATCCTCTTTTATTTCAGCAATTGGATAGCCAATATTTTCGAAACTTGGAACTTCTTTAAAAAACGAGTAGTTTCCACCTGTTGCTTGAGCGCCACATTCAATAATATGTCCAGCAGCTAATGCACCTGCGAGCTTATCAAAATCATTCTTGTCCCAGTTAAACTTCCATGCAGCTGGACCCATGACTACTGCTGCATCTGTTACCCTTGGACAAATTACTATATCAGCACCTTGATCAAGAGCTTCCTTTATTCCCCAACACCCTAAATAGGCATTAGCAGACAGAGGAGGCATATTTTGTTCAAAAAAATTCTCCCCCGTATCAATGTTAGTTAATTTTTCTCCAGAATCTTTTAGTTCATCAAGTCGAGGCATTAAGTCATCACCATCTATGTAAGCAACTTTTAAATCTAGATTCATAGCATTAAGCATTTCTTTAGTATCTTCTGCCATGCTTTTAGGGTTAAGGCCTCCAGCATTTGAAACTATTTTTATATTTTTTTCTGCACAAGTATTTGCAACCTCTTTAAGTTGCTTCATGAATGTTCCTACATAGCCAGCTTTTTCACCTCTTTGCATTTTCTGGCTAAATAAGATTGCCATAGTCAATTCTGCAAGATAGTCACCAGTTAGAACGTCAATTGGACCACCTTCAACCATTTCTTTTGCAGCGGATAATTTATCACCATAAAACCCACTACAATTTCCAATTCTTATGATATTCTCATCCATATCTTTATTCTATCTTCATTAGATCACTGCCGCTCTGAACTTGCTCACCAGTTTTTACATAAAGTTCAACAACTTTACCATCAGAAGTTGCTTTAATTGTATGCTCCATCTTCATAGCTTCTAGGATTAATAAGGTTTCACCTGCTTTGACGTCAGCACCTTTTTTTACATTTATATTGAGAATTTTTCCAGGCATAGGAGCAGTTAGACTGCCTTCTATAATTATCTCATTTGGATCTAAGAATTTAGGCAGCACTTTAAATACTAAATCACCCGAACCACTATTAATTGTTATCTCATCATGAAAACAGCTTATAAAAGCCTTTATAACTATACCGTCTATTTCACAATGAATATGTTCTTCATCAACTGAAATAATTAATACACTTGAAGTGGATAGCCTTTTAAAATGTTCTCGATGTATTTGAATATGATTATTGTTATTCTCATATTGGAATTTGTATTCTTCATCGTTGAATTCAAATATTATGTCTTGTTTTGGGAGAATGCCATTAGTCCAGTTTCTAGGTAAAAAATATAATTTCTTGTTATCTTTTTTATTGTGTTCTTGTAACCATAAAGCTGATGCCTTCATTGCGTTATCTAGAAGTTTTTTGTCGACAGCCTTAAAAAGTTTCTTATGTTCTCTTGGAATAAAATCAGATGTGGTTTTTCCTTTTAAGAAAGAATTGTTTTCTAAGCACTGCACTAGAAAGTCTTTATTTGTTTTTATTCCTGATAGGTGAGTCGATCTCAATTCTTTAGCAAGAAGTCTTGCAGATTGTTCTCTTGTTTCGCCTATCGCAATTACTTTAGCAAGCATAGGATCATAATCAGGTGTTATTTTGTCTCCAGTTGCTATCCCAGTGTCCCATCTTATTCCTTTATTATTTGAGCAAGACAATTTATTAATTGAACCAATCTCTGGCAAGAAATCATTTTCAGGATTTTCTGCGTAGAGTCTAGCTTCAATTGCATGACCATTAAACTCAATATCTTCCTGTAAAAAATCTAGCTTCTTGCCTGAAGCTATTTTGATTTGTTCTTTTACTAAATCAATGCCAGTTACTTCTTCTGTTACTGGGTGCTCAACTTGAAGTCTTGTGTTTACTTCTAGAAACCAGAACTCATTGGTATCTTCATCAAATAGGAATTCTACTGTTCCAGCTGATTTATAGTCTAATTTCTTAGCAAGCTTAACCGCAGTAGAGGTGATATCTTGTCTTATTTTGTTAGTAAGCCTAGAAGAAGGAGACTCTTCAATAATTTTTTGGTGTCTTCTTTGTATTGAACATTCTCGTTCACCAAGGTGGATAACGTTACCAAAGTTATCACCTAATATTTGAACCTCTATATGCCTAGAATGCTGAATATACTTTTCTAAAAATACTCTATCATCACCAAAACTAGATTTTGCTTCTCTTTTCGCCGCAACGACGGCATCATTAAGTTCTTTTTCAGTCTTAACTATTCTCATTCCTTTCCCACCGCCACCTGCAGAAGCTTTTACTAGAATAGGAAAGCCAATTTTTTTTGCATCGGATACTTTAGATGTTTTTTGAAGTGTAGGTATATTCTGTTTTATGCAAAAATCCTTAGAGTTAATTTTGTCCCCCATTAAGCTTATGGTTTCGGCATCAGGACCTATCCATACAATTTTTTGATCCTTAGCTTTTTTGCAGAAGTCTGCATTTTCAGATAGAAAACCATAACCTGGGTGTATAGCGTCTACTTTTAATTCTTTAGCTTTATTTATTATTGTTTCTTGATCTAAATACCCATTTGGAAGAAGGAATGATTCATCAGCTTCTTTGACAAATAGTGAATTTCTATCAGCTTCTGAATGCATTGCAATTGCATCCATGCCAAGCTCTTTAATGGTTCTGAAAATTCTTCTCGCTATTTCACCCCTATTGGCAACTAGTATTTTTTTAAGCTTCACAGTCTAAATACCCCATAGCCTTTTGCTCCCTTTACTTCATTGTTATCCACAACAGACAAACAGAACCCTAAAACATTCCTAGTGTCCCTAGGATCTATAATTCCATCATCAGTAACCATACTGCTTGCAGATAGAGCGAGAGACTCTTTTTCAGCAGCAGCTTCTATTAGTTCTACTAGTTGTTTATCTAATTTTTCATCAAATTTTTCTCCCTTTCTTTTTGCTTTAGCTCTTCTTACTAGAGACATGACCCCTGCAAACTGTTTAGGACCCATTACTGCTACCTTGGCAGTTGGCCATGCAAATATAAATCTATTGTTAAAAGCTCTCCCAGACATCGCATAAGTTCCAGCACCATAGGATGCACCTACTACAAAAGTAATATGTGGCACTGTTGAATTTGAAACAGCATTAACCATTTGTGAGCCTTTTTTAATTATTGCTTGTCTCTCATATTCCTTTCCAACTAGAAATCCAGTGACATTATGCAAGAAAACTAAAGGAGTGCTTGTTTGGTTGCATAGTTGTATAAATGATGCAGATTTCTCTGCAGTTTCTGGATAGATAGGCCCATTATTGCCAAGTATTCCTATCGGATACCCAAAAACATTTGCCCACCCACAGACCATTGTTGATCCATACAAAGGTTTAAATTCCTCAAACCTTGAATCGTCTACGAATCTCATGATGACCTCTCTTATGTCAACTTGTTCTCTTAAATCTTCATTAAACAATCCAAGCAAAGCTTCAGAATCATGTTTAGGTTCCTTATATTGCCTTAAATCAAAATTGCTTCTCTTTACTAAATTCAAATGATTCACAACATTTCTGCATATTCTTAGAGCATCCATCTCATCTTCAGCAAGGTAATCAGAAAATCCTGAAACTTCTGAATGCATTTTTGCTCCACCTAAACTTTCATCATCAGATATCTCTCCTGTTGCCATTTGTACAAGGGGAGGGCCACCAAGAAAAACTTTCGACTGGTTTTTAATAAAAATGTTGTAGTCTGACATTCCGGGTTGATAAGCTCCACCAGCTGTTGAAGAACCAAACACCAAAGATATTACAGGGATTTTTAATTTAGACAGTTCTGTCATTTCATAAAAAGATCTGCCTGAATCTGCAAAGTGAGGATATTGTAATTGCCTAACTAAATTTTGGCTTGTATCTGCAGTCGCTCCTCGAAGGTCGGCACCTGCTGATTCAACAAAATTTATAAATGGAATTCTATTCTCTCTAGCTATTTCTATGCATCTCATCCATTTTTCTTGTACATAGACTGTCATTGCTCCACCTAGTACTGATGGATCATTAGCAAAAATGACACATTCCTTGTCAGCCACCAAACCTATACCTGCAACACAACCACCACCGACGGTATAAGTGGTTCCATATGCTGCATATGGGGAGATCTCTAAAAAAGGCGTATCAGGATCAAGTAAATTTTTTATTCTTTGACGCACTGGCATTTTTCCTCTAGCTGCAAGACGATCAAGATGGTACTGCCCACCCCCTAATTCAGCTTCATTGAGTAAAGAATTTAGATGTTCAATCTTTTCTAACATCATTTCTTTATTCTTCAGAAAGCTGTCTGAATCAAGATTTAAATTGCTCTTTAACTGTGGTGCGATGTTCTTATACATAACTTTTTAGATATTATAGATTAAAATGCTTGATTTTCTAGAAAATTATTATTTCTAACTTCGCATAATATTGCACATTGAAAATTATGTTTTTTGCTCAAATTTATAAGATGACGCTATTTTGAAAGCTTCTCTTTCAAAAAGCATATCTGTCCATCTTTTAATATTTGGTTTAAAGGCCTGATGAATTTCTAATGATTTAGCTAGGTTGATAGCATAACTTACACATATATCAGCAATTGTGAATCTATTGCTACATAGATACTCTCTGTCTTCCAAACTTGACTCTAAAAGCTTTAGTCTTGAAACAAACCACCTGCTATAACCTTCAATTGCTGCATCGGCAACGCCTGGCTCCTGAAATTTATATCTTAAAACTACAGTCTGAGGAAAGGTTAGGGTAGCATCAGCATGAAATAGCCAGTTTAAATAATTTGGATAATCTTCTTCATCTGGCATGACTTTAAGGTCAGTTGGCCCATATCTATCTACAAAATACTGACACATAGCAACAGACTCAGTCATTTTGATATCTCCATCGATCATATAGGGTACAGTCCCAAGCATGTTTACATCTAGATATTCTTTCATAAAGACTCTTGGAGGGAAGGGCATCATTTCAAGATCGAAATCTAAGCCCATTTCTTCAGCTGTCCATATTGGTCTTACTGCTCTTGAATTTTCGGTTCCGTAAATTTTAATCATGATTTCTGCTACTTAATTATAATTGATGGCATCTATTTTAGTAGATGCCATCTACTTCTATAGAGCTTTCTTGAACTTTTATAAGCTCACCTTCATTGTTTTTAGCAACCATTTGGCCATTCGAATCAATTCCTAAGAATTCCAAGCGCTCATTACTAGACTTAATTTTCACAAATTGACCAATATGCACACATTTTTTTATCCAATTTGATTCCCAAGAGCTCGATAATTGATCGTTAGTAATCTCTAGCAGACGATTAGATAGATCTTCTATTAACGATTCTTTTAATGATTCATCAGATTTATCGATGCTTAGATCTCCCCAGTGTTTTTCTTCAGGATCAATCTGAAGATTTATACCTATACCTATTACAGTAATAAAATCTTTACCTAAATTCTGAGTTTCAACTAATATGCCTCCAACTTTCTTAGATCGATAGATCAAATCATTTGGCCATTTCAAACCTACATCGATATTAAAAACCTTCTTTAAAGCATCTGTTGCAATTAAGCCTGTTTTTATACTTGCTGCTGAAATTATCTTTTCTGATTTATAACCAAACGAGTAAGAAATATTGCCATGCGGACTTTTCCAATCTTTTTGGTTTCTTCCTCGCCCTCTAGTTTGTTTATCAGCCGTTATTACTATAGGCATTTCACTTTCTTTACACTTTTCAAAACAAATATCATTTGTTGAAGTAACTTCTTGGTAATGTGAGCGGTTATACTTAGGCATTCCTATCTTTCAATTGAAGAGGAACGTATATCAGATAAGTAAGAAGCCAAGCTACAGGAATTAACGCAACTATATGATAAGGAGCTTCAGGCATCGCCTGCATTATATTCTCGCCGTAAGGCTTTTCTAGGAGATACCAATAGTTTGTATCTAAAGCAAAGTTTATTGTGTACATTGCTGGCAAGAAACCAAAAGTGCTCCATAACATTGTAGCGAAATAGTCTTTTAAGTAAGGTCTTTCATTAGTTAAAGTCAAAACAAATGAAACTCCTAAAAGAATGAGCGTATGACCATACATATGATTCAAATAATCGAAAGAAGGAAAACCAGTTAAAGTATCAGGCGTTAAAACCGACATTCCTGCACCTGCAATTCCCCAAAAAAAAGCAAATAGGAAGAACATTCTATGCCCACCTAATAGATATATAGAAATACATATACTTGAAAATGCACACATATGAAGAGGTAGGGAATCTTTTACAATTTCACCGAAAAAAGCCACCTTGAGAAATGGGTCAAGTACCTCATGAGATAGCATTAAGAAAGCTAATACATATCTAGCAATAGTAATGGTTCTTTCACTGCTACCAATAAAAAATCTAGGCAAATATACAGAAATACCAATGCAAAAAGCAGCAAAAATAATGTGTGAAGGTGCTAATAGGTTAAATGCTTCTGCTTCCATGCTCTTTAATTAAATCAGCTGCTTTTTCTGCAATCATGATAGTTGGGGCATTAGTATTACCCCCTACTAAAGTTGGCATAATTGATGCATCAACAACTCTTAAGTTTTCTACTCCCTTAACTCTGAGAGAATTATCCACTACAGCCATATTGTCGATACCCATTTTACATGTTCCAACTGGATGGTAAATAGTATCAGACCTTGTTCTTATGGCCGTCTCAATAGCTTTATCATCATCAATATTTATTGGATTACGAATATTGTTAAATTTCTTTAAAGGCTCAGTGGTCATTATTTCCATCATTTTTTTATAGCCTTTAATTAATACTTCCATATCTGATTCTGCTGTTAGATAGTTTGGATCAATTAGAGGTGCAACCGTAGGATCTTTAGAGGCAATTTTTACTGTCCCTTTTGACTCAGGTCTTAATAAACAAACATGACAACTAAATCCATTGCCCCAAAGTTTAGTTCTGCCGTGATCCTCAACCATAGAAACAACAAAATGCAGCTGTATGTCTGGCATTTCAAGTGTCTTATCTGTTTTAATAAATGCTCCTCCCTCGGCTAAAGAAGATGAAAACATACCTGTGCGAAGCAACAGATACTTTAGAAGTTCAAAAGGAGCACGAAACCAAAACTTAAATGATCTGCTGCCCATCAATTCCCAACTATCGACCCTATGTGAAGTTATATAATCTATATGGTCTTGTAGATTTTCTCCGACTCCAGGAAGATCAATTAAACAATCTATATCTTTAGTCCTCAAATATTCTTTATTGCCAATTCCTGATCGCATTAATATTGATGGTGAGCCATACGCTCCTCCACAAAGCAAAATTTCCTTGCTTGCTTTAATAGAGAAAGTTTTATCTTTTTTAATGCACTTTACACCGACAGCCTTTAAGCCATCAAATTCAACTTTTTCAACTACTGTTTCAGTAAAAATTGTTAGATTTTTTCTATCTTTAACTGGATTTAGATATGCCACTGCTGCACTACATCTCTGTCCATTTTTTTGAGTAACCTGATAAAGGCCAACTCCTTCTTGCTTCTCTCCATTGAAATCATTATTTTCAGGATAATGTTTTGAAGCTGCTTCGACAAAGAACCTTGTAAAAGGATTGTCATGTCTTAATTCTGCAATATTTAGTGGACCATCATTTCCATGATACTCATCTTGCAATCTCTCATTACATTCAGACTTTATAAAATATGGCAGCACCTCATCATATGACCATCCATCATTTCCTAAAGAGGACCAATGATCATAATCCCAGCGATGCCCCCTTACATATAACATTCCATTTATTGAACTAGAGCCACCTAATGTTTTTCCTCTTGGCTGAAATCCTCTTCTTTTTTCTTGGTGTGATTCTGGAACTTTATAGGAGCCTCCAAGTGTATCCTGCATGTTTGCGGAGCCTTCAGTTACAGTAACGCTATTAAATCCTTTTTGAGGTTCAGTATTATACTGATAAGCGTATTCTGATTCTTCACCTTCTTTTACAAGAAAAGCAAACAATCCAGGAACATGTATTAAAGGACTTTTATCTACAGGACCTGTTTCTATTAAACATACTTTTTTATTAGGGTCTTCAGTCAGTCTATTTGCCAATACACAACCTGCTGAGCCACCCCCAACAATCACATAATCAAAATCTATCATGCTTTCTTAAATTTATCCCAAACTAAAAATGGCAAATAAAGTGAAAAGAACACAGCAAGCGATAAAGGAATGACACCTAGCATATGAAATGGCGCAGCAGGCATGAAATCCATTAAAGATGCTCCACCAGGCGTGTCCATTAAATACCAGTAATTTGCTATGTCAGAAACATTTTCTCCAGTTACAGGATCAACATAAGTAAAGCCACCAATAATTAAATTAATAATGTATATAGGTATTAAGAGAAGTAAGGAAATGGCTGCCATCTTTAAGAAATTCTGCAAATAAGGTCTATATTTAAGAACAGCTAAAGCAAAGAAAATTCCTAAGACAATTTGCCCATGACCATAGAAAAACATAAAGTACTCAATATCTGGCCAGGCATAATCTAAGTCAGGAGTAATTAGTGCCATTGTTGCTCCACCAATTCCCCAATAAAATGGAAGCTCAAAAAACATCTGATCTTTTTTCTTGGTTAACAGAAAAATTCCAATTAATACAGCACTAAAGTTACACATATGTAATGGCAAGAAAGTTTGCCATGGCCTATCAAAACCATAGATGTATATAAACGGCTTTGCAATTTCAAAAACTAGTAAAGAAACACCTATTACTTTAGCTGCCATATCCTGACTCTTTGTGTTTATAAAGTTACCTAAAAGGCATAGAAAAACTATTACTACACCTGAATAAATTAAAGATAATACGTGCTGATCCCCAAAAAGAATAAATGGTTCTGTCATTGGTCCCCCTAAATAACCTAGTTTAATAATACAACCTCAGTTGATAGATACAAAATTTAATTTAAGATGGAATTGTTGGAGCTTTTTAATGTCTAATGACTGTCTTTTATTAAATGGTAACGGTAAACCCGTAAGTTACTTCCCGCTGTCTACAATTAATTGGAAAACAGCGATAAGGCTTTTATTTAC
>CAJWAI010000005.1 GCA_913020145.1 uncultured Gammaproteobacteria bacterium
TACTTAATTTATTTTTCATAAGAAAATTGCCAGCTTCTTTTGCTGCTTCTTTAGCAATCTCTAGGTAATTTTTAAAACTCATCTTTATTCTTCTTTAGAGATTTAATTGAATCATCACACATATCAAAAAGTGATCTTTCTGCGCTCCATCCTAATATTTTATTTGATTTTGAGGAGTCAGAGTAGCAAACATCAACATCACCTGAACGTCTCTCTTTAATTTTTTTCTGAATACTCACTCCAGATACCTTTTCAAAAGTATTTAACAACTCAAGCACAGTGATACCTTTTCCAGTGCCGAGATTAAAGACATCGTAACCAGAGATATTTTTCAAATGAGGAAGTGCTAAAAAATGACCCTCAATTAGATCAGATATATGCAGATAGTCTCTTTCACCTGTGCCGTCTCTAGTACTGTAATCGTCACCAAATATCGAAAAATTATTATCTTTTTTAAGAAAAACTCTGTGAAGTTTAGGCATAACGTTGCCAAAATCAGTCATAGGGTTCTCATATACCACTAAATCACTATGAGCTCCAAGAGGATTAAAGTATCTTAAAGAAATAGCTTTTAATTCTCCTTTTAAGGCTCTTTCTTGAATCAATTCTTCTGAAGCAGCTTTAGTTTTTGCATATACTGATAATGGCTCTACTTTGCTTTCTTCTGTAATTGGCTGTTTAGCTGATTGTCCATATACAGAAGCTGAAGAAGAGAAAATAAGTTCTTTTATATTATTTATTTTCATTGTATTGAGTAAATTCTCCGTGCCTTTAAGATTATTATCCCAATATTTTTCTGGGAATTGTTCAGATTCAGGAATGCTTTTTAGAGCTGCAAAATGAATAACTTGAGTTATATTTTTATTTTCAACTGCCTTATTTAGGCCATCACTATCTTTTAGATCGACTTCATTGAATATGAAATTATCTGGAAATAATTTTTTTATTTTCTTAATAGTCTCAGGTTTTGAATTAGAAAAATTATCGTAGCCTATAACTGTATAACCTTTTTTTAACGCTTCATATGTAAAGGTTCCCCCAATGAAACCTGCTGCACCTGTTACTAAAAGGCTCATGATTGGTCTTCTGAAGTAAAATCCTTAGGTATAGAAATAATGTAAAGACCTAAATAAAAAAATATAAATATTAGACTTAAAATTTGAAGTGCGGCGGTTTCTTTAGCAAAGAAGTTTGCCCCTAATAAGAAAGGGAAATATAGTACAAAAATTAAAAGAGTTACCAAAGCATGTTTCATGTTTTCTGATTTAATGCCAATTTTGCTTACCCTTCTGTAAAAAAGATGATGAAGATGTTTATCATCTGGTTCTAGAAAAGATAATTTTGCTACAAAACGTCTAATAATCGAAGCAATAACATCTGTTAGAGGATAAATAAGCATTAAAAGAACAAACCATGGTGATAATTCATTATCTTGATAAAATTTGATTAGCCCGACTGATACTGCCATGCCGAGAAAATATGCACCGCCATCTCCTAAAAAGATTCTCCCAAAAGGAAAATTTAGTATAAAGATCCCCAAAATAGAAAAAAACAAAGCAACAAAGAATAAAGTGTTTGAAGGTACAGAATAGACTTGAGGAAAAATTAAAACAGAGACACATGCTGACAGAGAGAATAACAATACAAGCCCATTGACTCCGTCTATCATATTGAATGCATTTACCATTCCAGCAAGAGCAAAACATATAAAAAGAATAGAAAACCATTCAAAGGAAAAAAGTTTATCTACTAAGGGTATTTCTAAAGAATAAGCTTCTGTGCCTAAGAAAAAATACATGAGAAACGCTGAAGGAAAAACTATAAGTAATCTTATTGTTGGTCGAATTGCCACCTGCAAATCATCAATAATACCTAATATAAAAACTGGTAATGAGCAAAATAAAAGTGTCTGGATAAAGCTATATTCTGCAATGTCTGAAAAAAATGAAACTACTAATAAAGATGCAAATATTCCTACACCACCAAATCTTGAAATAGATTTTTTGTGCAAAGTTTGAGGACCTTTTCTTACATTTGAAATGCCAAATTTAGTACTTAATTTGTCAACAAGAATTAAAAAGACTCCTATAAAAAAGGATATTGGCAATATATCAGTCATTAAAATTATCCAAGATATCTTTTAAGAAAACCATGAATCTGCCTGCATCAGCTCCATTTATCACTCTATGGTCATAAGACATTGCGATTGGCATAATATCTAGCTCTTCTGCTAAAACTAATCTTTTGTATGTCTTTGACATAGAAATTATTGCTACATCGGGTGGGTTTATTATGGGTGTGAAGCCTGTTCCACCTAATTTACCTAAACTTGAAACTGTAATTGTTCTATTTTCAAGATTTGTATTCAATAATTTTTTATTTCTTGCCTTCTCAGCCAATTCCTTAACTTTTGATGATATTTCTTCTAGTGAAAGTTTATCGGCATCTTGGATTACAGGAACAACTAAACCTTCTTCAGTATCAACAGCTATACCTATATTAATGTATTCTTTCAGGACTATTTGATCATTTTCTATTAGCGATGAATTAAAGATCGGAAATTCTTTAAGTGTTTCAGATAAAGCCTTAATCATAAATGCTAAAGGGTTAGCATTATTTTTTTCTTTTGCTCTATTTATCTTTGACATATTGATTTCATCAAAATGAGTTACATGTGGAATAGAATTCCATGCTGCCTGAACATTTTTAGCGCCCAGAATCCTAATCTTTGACATTTTTTGAAGAGAATATTTTCCTTCATCAGAAAAATCAGATTCCTTATAAGTTTTTAGATCAAGAGATGCTTCTTTAGAAGAATGTATATAATTTTTGAGATCTTCTTTAGTTATTCTTAGATTTTTTCCAGTGCCATTAATTTTTGTTAAATCAATTTCTAACTCTCTTGCATATTTTCTGACTGCTGGTCCTGCATTTATGCCGGATATTGCTATCACTTCTTTTTTAATTGTTTGTTTAGGTTCAGTTGGTTCTTCTGGTGCTGGTCTGTTTGTTTCTTTTTTAATGCTTGCAATTTTTTTAGCTTTAATTTTGGCAAATAGCATTCCTTCGCTGACACTATCACCTTCTTTAACCAAAACTTCGAGAATTTCACCGTCATGATCTGAAGGAACTTCCATTGCTGCTTTTTCAGACTCTAAAACTATTAGGGGGTTATTTAATTTAACTGTATCGCCAGGCTTTATATTTATCTCAATAATCTCAGTTGACTCAGCCTCCCCAAGATTTGGAATTTTTAATTCAATAGTGGTTAACTCTTCCATGGCGCCTCTTTACTTAAAACCATACCAGAATCTTTAATAAATTTTTCTGCTTCTTTCTTTTTTCCATGCAGCAATAAACTATTTAAAATTATATGTTCTTTGCTTATTTCAAAAAAATCCCTTAATTCTTCTCTTGTATCACTTCTACCGAAACCATCTGTACCTAAAATTTTATACTCTCCATTAACCCACTCTCTTATTTGGTTTGGATATGCTTTTTGATATTCAGAAACTGCAATTGTTGGCATTTCATCACTAAAACAATTCTCAACATAAGATTTTTTTGATGTTGAATTTAGTCTATTTTGTCTTTCTATCTCTATCCCTTCTCTGTACAACTCATTAAAACTGGTTATCGACCAAATATCAGCATTAATATCATAATTTTTAAGTTCTTTCTCAGCTTCCAATGCAAAATTTAGAGTAACGCCTGAAGCTAATATTCTAAGATTTATATTTTTATTTTCTTTTAGCTTATAAGCCCCCTTAAGAATCTCTTCATTTTTAAGCTTTTTTGGTTTAGCTGGATGAGAGTAGTTTTCGTTCATTAGAGTAATGTAATAATACCTATCATTGCCATTTACATACATATCACTAATACCTTCTTGTATTATTGCTGAAAGTTCATATGAGTAGCATGGGTCATATGCTCTGCAATTGGGTATTGTGGATGCAAGAATATGGCTATGTCCATCCTGATGTTGCAAACCTTCACCATTTAATGTTGTTCTGCCTGAAGTTGCTCCAAGTAAAAAACCCTTGGCTCTAGAATCTCCAGCAGCCCAAGCTAGATCATGCGTACGTTGGAAGCCAAACATAGAGTAAAAAATATAAAATGGAATCATTGGCAAATCATTGTTTGAATAAGAAGTTGCTAAAGCTAGCCATGCTGAGAATGCACCGGCTTCATTAATGCCTTCCTCAAGCATTATTCCAGACTCACTTTCTCTATAGAACATTACTTTATCTGCGTCTTCTGGTTCATATTTTTGACCTTCAGATGAATAAATACCGAATTGTCTAAATAATGCATCCATGCCAAATGTTCTTGCCTCGTCTGGAACAATTGGTACTACTCTTGAACCTATTGCTGCATCTCTTAAAAGCTTAGTTAGCAGTCTTACAAAAACCATTGTTGTTGACTGTTCTCTATCTAATTTTTTATCGAAATCTAAGAAAGATTCTTTTTTTGCTATTAATTTTTGCTTAGAGACTTTTCTTGAAGGCAATAAGCCCCCCAATTCTTGTCTTCTTGAAAGTAAATATTCCTTAACCTTTTTATCCTTGTTTAGGTTAAGAAAATTTGGATTGTCTAAGCTTTCTTTTTTTATTGGTAGATTAAATTTATCAATAAAATCTTCTAAATTCTCTTTGGTAAGTTTTTTTACCTGATGGGCTGTATTATCTGCCTGTCTTGAACCAATACCATAACCTTTTATCGTAAAAGCAAGAATTACTGTCGGTCTATCCTTTTCCTCATATGCTAAGCGATAAGCATTGTAAATTTTAGTTGGATCATGTCCTCCTCTATTTAAATCTTCTACTTCTTTATCACTTAATGAATCTATCATTTTAAGTACTTCAGGATCTTTACCAAAAAAGTTCTCTCTAGTGTATTTACCACCCTTAGCTTTGTAGTTTTGATATTCTCCATCTACTGTCTCATTCATAATTTTCTGTAATAGCCCATCTTCATCATTATTTATTAATTCATCCCATTTTCTTCCCCAGATTAGATGCACAACATTCCAGCCTGCACCGCTAAACTGCTTAGCAAGTTCAGTAATAATTTTAGAATTACCTCTTACAGGTCCATCTAGCCTTTGTAGATTACAATTTATGACGAATACAAGATTATTAAGCTTTTCTCTTCCTGCTAAGCTAATAGAACCCATCGATTCTGGTTCATCCATCTCTCCGTCACCACAAAAGACCCAGACTTTTCTATTATCAATTGATTCAATTAAGCCTCTTTTTTCTAAATATCTCATTACATGAGCTTGGAAAATACCAAAGATTGGACCTAAACCCATTGAGACTGTCGGAAATTGCCAATAATTCGGCATTAACCATGGGTGTGGGTAAGAAGATAAGCCCTCACCCTTTATTTCTTGCCTAAAATTATCAAGTTGTTTTGCAGATATACGTTCTTCAAGAAAAGACCTTGCATATATCCCTGGAGATGAATGGCCTTGAAAATATATTAAATCGCCGAGCGCTTTATCAGAACCTCGAAAAAAATGATTAAAACCTACTTCATATAAAGTAGCTGCAGATGAATAAGTCGATATATGACCTCCTAGATCAGATTCCTTATTTGCTTTTAGAACAGTTAAAAGGCTATTCCACCTTATAAAATGTCTTATCTTTTCTTCAAATTCTAAATTTCCTGGATAAGGATGTTCTTCATCTGAATGGACAGTATTTTTAAAAGGAGGATCATTTAGCTCAGGTATTTCAATACCTTTTAATCTGGCTTCGGTATATAAAGATCTAAGCAACTTTTCTGTATAGTCTCTACCATCAGAAATAAGTACATTCTCTAGAGCTTCAAGCCATTCTTGGAACTCTTTCTCAAAATCAGTATTTTGCATTTTAAATGCATTTTACAATAGTTTTTTCTCTATTAATTGCCCTAGCAACATGATATTGAAACAAAATGTAACTATTTTTCATACACATTTCTATTTGCTTTTAGAAAAAGCTACTGTAATATAGGCATATAAGGGGATTAGAGCTTTGAAGATACTAAGAATAATATTAACGTTACTTTTAATACCGGCATATGCAATTGCTGATGAAGATGCTGTAAATGCAAATGAAGAGAAAACAGAAGTTAAAGAAGAAAAATCAGATAATAATTCAGAAAAGGTAGAAGATTCTTCAGGCGGTCTTAATGCTAGTGATATAGCTAGTTTATTAGCTCTAGCTTTCGGTGCAGCTGCGTCTGCAGACGAAGGAGATGGTGGTTCATCAGAGCAATCGGGACCATTCACTCCTCCACCGGATCCTACTCCGGCACCAACACCGGCACCAACACCGGCACCAACACCGGCACCAACACCGGCACCAACACCGGCACCAACACCTGATCCAGGTACTGGTACTGGAACTGGAACTGGAACTGGAACAGGTACTTAATCTTTATATTTTCTTAGGTATCGGTAAAGATTATCTTTTCGTATTAGTTTTGCGCCTGGATCTTTAGTTAAAGGTCGCCATAGAAAGTTAAACCAATCTCCAGAGATAGGTACCTTGAAATAAACACCCTTGTCAAAACTTCCTTCCCCAAATTGTTCTGCTGTGATATCTGTCTTAGTGAAAAAACCTCCCATTACAACTCCATTATCAAATCTCCTTGATAGATCAAATGTATAACCTTTATCTCCAGCTAAATATTCTCCATAAGATAGATGAAGGGAAAATGGCAAGACAAAATCATTCTCATAATAGAAGTTTATATGGCCAGTTGTGTTTGAATAGTCCAGTAAACCGAATGCTAAATCATAATCTCTTTTATGAGCTTCAAATATCTCAAAACCTATAGCAAAAGGGAGATTATTTTTACTCCATAGATATTCAAAGCCATAACCACTAAACATCTCTTCAAATATCCCAGCAGATATCTGAAAATGATGATCTTTAGATAGAGTATTAAAATAATCTAATTGTGATCTACCAATAATTAGTCTGTTATCAAAATTATTCAAATAGTCTTTGACGTCTGATCTTACTTGATTTGGGTATGTGTCAACCGGGGGTATATACAAGTCATCAAAATTCTGCCATAAAGCATATTTTAAATTTGTGGTCCAAAATAAATTATCATTAAAAATATATTGAGTATTGAGTTCTGCCATAAAAGCTACTTTTAAGAAGTCTTCTCTTCCTGCAACAAAAGGCCTTAAAACAAAATTTGGAGAATAAATAAATCTTGGTTCTTTATCTTTTGAATACAGTATCTCAGTTTCATTTTTATTCATTGTTGTAAAAGTCTTTGAATCAGTTTTATTAGGCTTAAGACCATTAATTGAATAGCTGACAATAACTTCTTCATAGTCAACTCCTGAATCAGCAATAGATTTTTTAACAGCTGAATTAAGGTGAGCTAAACTTGGGTAAGAATTATATTCTTTAACATCTATAATTAACTTATCTTCTAATTTATTAATACTGTTTACTTCAATTTCATTGAAATCTAAAAGGGATCTTAATTTTTCGACAGGTTTTTTCTCGTAGGGTCTATTGTTGCGATAGGTTTTTGAATTATATGCTAACGAATTACCTTTTAATACAAATTTTAAACCTAAGTAATCACCTCTTTCATAATTAAGAGCTACAGCAAAATTATCTTTTCCAATATACTCAAAGCCAAAATTATAATCAGAGCTTCTTTCTGGGAACCCTTCATTTAATGGAATATTTGTTGAGTCATGTTCCATTTTAAATAGCCAATCATCATGAAATAAATAACTAAAACCACCAAAAATTCCTATTTCCTCTCCTGAGAAATAGTCTTTCCATCGAAATGTGCCTCCTTTGCTATCCTCTAAATCGCAACCCCATGATAGACATCTCGTACGAAACGATTCATCTAAATCTGACAATGGATTACCATAATTTAGCTGTCCGCCATTTAACCTGCCCCAACCAATGCCTAGGTGTAAATCAAGATTATCTGCACCATAGCTTCCTACAATGTATTCAGAAGAATATATCCCTGTCCCAGCTAAGTCATTGAAACCAATAGCTATAGCTGGAAATTTGCCTTCAGTTTTTAAACGAAACTTCGCGTTAAAGCCTTTATCTTTATAATCTTGATATTCAAAGAAAGGGTAAGGTCTATCTTTTATGCTTGTATAGAATATAGATGCTTCGAACCAATCATATGGCATCATACTTATAGTAATTTTTCTATCTGGGTCTCCTCTATATGCTGTAAATGCAGATGATGACTCCTCATAAAATCTAGCTGTAGGGATATTTATTAGGCCAATGACGCCATGATTATTAGGGTTGTTATACCTTATAGAGTCTGAAAATAAAAAATTTCCAATTAGTAATAGTATTACTAATCTAATCTTGTATTGCATTTAAAGAAGCAGCTGAGAAAGCAATATCAGATATTATTTTTGTTGCCATACTTATTAAAGGTAATGCTTCAAGCTGATCTAGATCTCTTGGTATCACAATTGTATCTCCAGGATAAATCTGGGCTTGCCCAGAGAATATATTATTTCCTACTGGAGTAGATTCACCATTAGCCCTGATAATAAATGCTGCTCTTTTATCTGCAAAAGAAGTATAGCCACCTGATGCCTTTATATAATCGCTGTATTCCATATCATCATCAAAAATAAAAGATGATGAATTCAGTACTTCTCCTTGTACAGTAACTTCAACTGAAATAGCTGGAACCTCAATAATATCTCCATCTTTTAAAATAAAGTTTTTTATAATATCAGAGTCCTCTGAGAAATCTCCAGCGACTCTACCTGTAGGCTCAACTAAATCTGCTAATTCTAGAATTGCCTCTATATCTATTGTGCCTCTTTCAGAAACATTTGTTGATTTCTGGACCAAAGAGTCCGTTAATATAGTTTTAGCTTCTCTTAAAGCTTTTATTTCCTTTTCCTTCACATCTTCCCTGTATAAACTAACGCCATCTGAAAATGAATTATCAAGAAAACCTCCTGATAAGATATATAACTCTTCCAGAATTGTTGAACTTGATACAAGATACGTACCAGGGTTTCTAACTTCTCCAGTAATGGTGACCTCTATTAGATTCTGCCTTACTGGAGGGAATGAAATAGCTACGAGATCGGAGGAATCAAAGATTAGATTGTATGAGTCTGAAGAACTTTCTTCTGTTGTAATAACAGAAACATTTTCTAAATCAATACTCTCAGTCCCACCTAGAAATAGATGTATCTGTTCAGGTGATAATTTCCCAATTACTGGAATACGGATATTGTTTCCAGGTAAAAAAATTTGAGCATAGTCTGAAAGTAAAGCAGGGTTTTCCTCCTCAAAAACTTCTGCAGCTTCTAAAATATCAGGGTCAGGATCTTCTCCTGAAGCTAAAGTCTGAACTTCATAAGAGTCTAAAATATAGTCTCTGTCATAGAAGAATAATTTAGAATTTTTAGTTGCTTTAAGACTTTTATATGAATCAGGATCAGCAAGAGAAAAGGCTGTTGTTTTTCTACTTAATCCACCATTTAATTCTTGTTCATATACTGCATAAAATGGATATATGTCGCTAGAGAACCTAAGTTTTTTTAATAATTCAGTAAAATTCTCTCCTGATACAGGGAAATAGCCACTTGTAACTCCATTACCTCCTACAAACAAATCTTTATCATTACTTATGGCTTGCATGCCTACAAAAATTTCTAATAAATTTTTAGTTCCAACTTTGTCATTGAATTTTGCTTGTAATGAATAACTTCTACTATTTTCAACTACTGTTGAAGTGATATTCGTGAAGTCAGCATTAGAGTTTAGGCCTAAAGCAAAATTTATTAAATCTTCATATTTATCAGAATCTTTATATTCATAAATCATTGGCCTTATAACTGAGCCACTTATTTCAACGAATTTTGAAGTACCACTAACAACAATTGTATCTCCAGCAGAAACAGTTATATCATTAGTTCTATTTCCATCAACTAGCAAATCATATAAATCAAAAAGATGTTTATCGCCATTTGACTTAGTTAGATATATTTCTCTTAAAGAAGCATACTCTTTAACTCCACCAGCATAAGCGATAGCATTAGATATTGTAGTAAATGGATTAACTAAATAAGTTCCTGGAATATTAACTGCGCCAACAATAGTAATCTTTTTTGCACTTAAATTGCTTACTGATATATCAACATTTACCCCCACATAACTCTGTTCTACTATTGCCGATATCTTTTCTCTTGCTTCTTGTAAAGATTGATCGACTACTGTTATTGAACCTAATTCAGGGAATAGAATCGTTCCATCAAGACTCACTTTTAAACTATATCTAGCATCTTTAGCGCCAGATAATAAAACTGAAATTTCATCTTGTAACGATATTTTGTATCCATTTGGCACAGGAAGGTCTTGTGTAGGTGAAATTGTAGTAGGTGTCTTAGAAAAAAAATCGTAGCCAAACCTAGTTTCTTCTAACTCTAAAATTTTATCTTCTTTGGTTGATTTATCTTCAAGACTTTCTTCTTTGGCTGTTTCATCTTCAGATTCATCAAAAGAATTGTTCTGGAGAGCAACTAGCTGTTCTGGAGTTAAATTCTTAAGTAAATCAGGATCTAGATCCTCTAAATTTAATTCTTGAGAAAATACAAAAAAACTAAAAAATGCTGCTAAAAATAGTCGTAAATGCATGCATAAATGATAGTCGAAATGGATTTGTAGAGCAATATATTAGATTTAGAGCATCTCATAATTAGGATTTAATTAGTTTTTTGAAAATAAGAGTTAACCAGATCAAAAATTCCAGTAATATTAATTTTTTTATCATTATTTGATGGAATATTAAAGGTTGCAAAAACTTCCCCATTAGCAGAATGCTCTCCATTTTTAATAGCTACAAACACCAATTCATCAGCCAATATTATATTTTCATAAAGGCCAGAAAAACTAGCGTCTTTTATATCTTCTGGGTATGTAAGAGTCACGAATAAGGATTTCTCTCTTTTATCAAGAATTCCAAATAATTTCACATTATTCTGATCAGAAATGTCTGAAAGTACGCGATAGCCGTTTTCCATGTCTTCATCATTATCAAATTCTATTAGAAAATCTCTAGTCATCCTTGGCTGCACTTCTTTAAAACTTATGTTTAATTTTTTTAAGAAAGTACTATGATTTTTTAATCTCCAATAAATCACAGGAGAGTCAAACTCTTTTTGGCTTAATCCAGTTGCAAAAATTAATTCATGTTTTGACAGATCAATATAATCTTTCACAATTTTTTCATATGTTTGAAGCATCTCCTTAAAAGGATCAAACTCGTTACCTATATACCACGATGGGTTCGATCTTTTTGAAAATTCGCTATTGAAAAGATAATGATGTTGTATGTGCGCACCTGCATTAAAGAAAACTGTTGAAAAATTAGGATTGTTTTCTTCAATAAGCTTTAAATGTATTTTGTGTATAAAAAAGTCAAGGAATAATGCTTTTCGCCAGGACTTACCAAAACTAGATAAGGCCATGCCAATAAATTGAAAATAATCTTTTATTTTTATATATCTTAAAAAAATAAGGAAAATTGAAAAAATACTTTTTATAGTGATTCGGGACTCCGAATTATCATTAACTGTTTGCACTAGAATAGATTTAAGTAAATTACTAAAAAAATTTCCATCCGTATCAGTATCAGTCCATGGATCAGGTATAAAATATGCTGGTTTTTTTAAAGAATTTTTTACATTCATTGCTGATAAAACACCTACACTGAAACCTTGATTTTCAATCTTCTCAAATATTTGATCTAAATTTGAATTAACCATATCCCCAAGCCTAAAAATTTTATGTTCTTCAAAATTTTTTCCTGTATGTACACTTACCCACTGTATCCAGGGCTCTAATTCATGGTATTCAAACTCAGAAAACGTATTTGCATGATTAAGCTTATAAAGTGATTGTAAATTTGGAAATTTATCTGGGTATTTTTCCAAATATTTTTTTATAAGATCAAAATTAATCTCATTAAGCTCAATTAGTAAAAGTTTTTTCATTTAACTCAGTGTTTTAAAACAAACATAAAAACATATTATAAAAAAATCTATCTAGTTATGCTTTGACGTATATCTCTTACCGCATATTTAGTAGAAAGCTCCTCTTTGATATACCTTTTTAGAACTTTTGAATCTATTATGCCATTTTCAATATCTTTGCTTAAATCTTTAATAATTTCTACAGCTTCATCATCCTTATTTCCCAAATATGTTCTTCCAAAGCCCTTTTGATTAATTAAATTTACTATATCTCCTTGGCCGCAAAGTCCGAAAACTGGCAATCCAGAACTAATGTACTGTAAAAATTTTCCCGGTATATTGTGAGTCGTATGTCTTTTATCAAGAGAGAAAATTCCTAGAAAACATCTCTTGCATAAAGCATCCATATATTTATGATCTAGTGAATCAAGAATAATTAGATTTTTGAGACCTTGAATGTCAGAGTAATTTTTTACACTATTTCTATCAGAATCTTTTAACCCCACCAATAAGAATACAAATTCATCCTGATCTTGCATCTTATTAATTATCTTTAGAAGAAGTTCCTGATCTTGTGCTAAGCCTAAGTTACCTGCATAAAGTAATACTTTTTTATTTTTTGGAATTTTTTCAGAAATTATATTAGGTAAATTAATATCTAATGAATTAGAGTCGTACCAAGTTCTTAAAATACGAATTTTTTTAGAAATACTAGGCATATTATCAAAATGACTTCTATTGCCCTCAGTTTGTATAGCTATGACGTCAGCTGTTCTGTATTGTAGGCTTTCAAATGAACGAAGGACCTTATGTTGAAGACTATTTTTTTTCAGGACTTGCAAATCTACTGCCCACTGAGGAAAAATATCTCTTAAAATTAAATATTTGTGTGCTTTCTTAAAAAAATTTAGCAACTTTATTATAGGAGCCCAAAATATTGTTGGTGAATACCAAATTAAAACATCAAAATAGGAATGTTTTCTTATTCTTAATATAACTAGTAATGCTTTAAAACTAATTGATAGCTCAATAAAAAATCTTTTTATTAATGATTTATTCTTAGCTTTTGCATCTACATTAAGGCTGTGAATTTGAACATTATTGAGATCATCAAAACTAGAACTATTAGCGTACTTATAAAGTGTAAATACATCGATAGTTTCTGAAGACTTGCTTAATTCTCTAACTAAATCTGACATGTGACGACCAGCAGAGTTCTTGTCATGCTCAAAATATTCAGTAAATATTCCTATCTTCATAAAATTATTTTCTAAGTAATTTAACTAATCTCTAAGTAAAATCTCTTTCTTTTTTACCTTTCTTATCAGTGAATTTCTTTGACCTCCATAGTGCACTATGAGGATTTTCGACTGTTACATTTTTAGAAGATCTGGGTGCAAGAGTGTAGTAATACAGAATTATTGATTTTCTTAATTCGTTTTCCGGAAAGTTAAGAGGATTTGGTAATCCATGATAGCTTTTGTCATGAGTATCAAAGATTACACACCTATTAAAAATTGGAGGAATTGCTGAATAAAGATCTTTTCCATCATTATCATAAATTCCGAACTCACCACCCCAATGAGGTTTCCAATTTTTATTGAGGTATAGCAATAAATTGACTCTTCTATTTAATCCTGTTGCATCATGGTAATTTCCATCAACATGCACATCTAAAAGGCCATCCTTAGGTGTAACGTTTAAACCACCGCCAGTAAAATATGGATCAGGTATTAGTTTTGGGATATTCAGTTTATTGCTTATAGCTCTGAGAATAGGAGCTGAATTAAAAACTCTAATTACATCAACTATTCCTTCTGGAATATCAAATTCAGAACTCCAATTAGTCCTTGATTTTATTTCGATGCCTTTATCATTTGAATGTTCCCATTGAGAATTATCTAGATCTGGAAATGAATCATGAACAAGATCTATAAAACTATCCTTGAGAAAATTATCTATAACAATATGTTGGTAAGGATAAGAAAAATATTCTTTATCTTTTGAAGCATTATCTATTTTCTTCGAAATAGAATCTGCATGAGATTTAAGTTCCTTTTGATTCATATAAATTAGTTATTTAGACATCTTTATGCCATACATTTTGATTAACTAAATCAATATTACCCAAGATTATTCTTATAATCTTTTCAGAGACATTATTTACATTGTAATCTTTAACTATTTCTAGATCTCTTTTGTTGCCTCTTGATTGATTTTTAGTTATTTGAAGAGCATTGATTATCTTATCCAACGATAGCCCTACTGACATGACAGCACCCTCTTCCATTCCCTCTGGTCTTTCATGTGAAATTCTTAAATTTAATGCAGGGAAGTTAAGAATAGAACTCTCTTCCGTTATTGTTCCGCTATCTGAGAGAACGCACCTAGAATTAATTTGCAGAGAGCAATAATCAGAAAAACTAAAAGGTTCTAAAAAACTTATATCATCAGAAAAATTAAAATTAGATTCTTCTATTTTTTTCTTAGCTCGTGGATGTGTTGAGACAATTACAGGTAGTGAAAATTCTTCAACGAGTTTATTTAAGATTTTAGGTACTTTCGTAAGCTTTTCCTCATAGTCAAGATTCTCTTCCCTATGTAGACTAACTAGAAAGAAATTGTTCTTTTCAATTTTTAATTTACTAAGTACCTTCGAATCTTCTATTTTCTTTGAATAAAAATCTAAAACTTCCTTCATAGGACTTCCAGTATTTATGACCATATTTTTATCAAAACCTTCACTTAAGAGATATTGTCTTGCTATTTCAGAATAAGTCAGATTGATATCAGATATAACATCAACAATTCTTCTATTAATTTCTTCAGGAACTCGGAAATCAAAGCAGCGGTTACCAGCTTCCATATGAAAAATAGGAATCTTTCTTCTTTTAGCTGGTATAGCACTTAATGAGCTGTTTGTGTCACCAAGAATCAATACAGCATCTGGCTTTATTTTTTCTAAATGTGTATCTATTTTCTCAATTACAGAAGAAATTGTCTTCATAGGTGACTTTCCTGCAGCATCAAGATAGATATCGGGTTCTCTTATATCTAAGTCCTTAAAAAAAATTTCATTCAGATTAAAATCATAATTTTGACCTGTATGAACAAGAGTGTGAGTAAAATTCTCATCAAGTTTAGGTATAACTCTTGATAACCGTATGATTTCAGGCCTCGTGCCTACTATTGTCATTACTTTAATCATTAAGATTTTCCTGAATGTAAGGTAGTTTAAGGAGCAGATCTACTATTTCATCAACATTTAGCCTAACTGTATTATGTGAATTATATTCTTCATAATCTTTTAGCCCTAAATCTCCCTTCTCAAAAAATTCATCATAATTAAGGTTACGTGCGTCCATAGGAGCTCTGAAGAAATTATCCTGTTCTTCTGCTTTTGATCTTTCTTCTGTCCCTAAAAGGGTTTCATAAATTTTTTCTCCATGCCTTGTGCCAATTATTTTAATTTCTGATTCCTTCTTAAAAATTTTCATTAAAGCTAATGCTAAATCTTGAATAGTTGATGCAGGAGATTTCTGAACAAAGATATCTCCATTTTCCATATTTGAGAACGCATGCAAAACTAAATTTACTGAATCTTCAAGAGACATTAAGAATCTTGTCATGTCTGGGTTAGTGATAGTTATAGGTTTACCTGCTTTTATTTGTTCTGTGAATAAAGGAATGACAGACCCCCTTGATGCCATTACATTTCCATAACGAGTTGCGCAGATTTTGGTATTTGTTCCTTCTAATTTTCTTGCATTAGAAATCATAATTTTTTCCATCATTGCTTTTGTCATACCCATTACATTGATTGGGTAAACAGCTTTGTCTGTGCTTAATACTATTACTCTTTTTACATCGTTCTTTATTGCTGCTGTAAGTGCATTATTCGCTCCAATGATGTTTGTCTTGACTGCTTCAAGAGGAAAAAACTCGCAAGAAGGAACTTGTTTTAAAGCAGCAGCATGGAAAACAAAATCTACTCCTTCCATAGCTGAATGAATGCTCTCATAATCTCTAACATCGCCTAGAAAAAATTTGACTCGATCATCTAAATGTTCAAGTCGCATATCATTTTGCTTTTTTTCATCCCTACTAAAAATTCTTAGCTCACTAAAATCTGAAGATATAAATTTTTTGAGCACAGCATTACCAAAAGATCCAGTACCTCCAGTGATTAATAATTTTTTATCTTTAAATAAATCTTTCATAATTTAATTAAAATTTTTCATAGATTCTATCATAATCTCCCACTCTGATACTTGTATATTCGTTGCTTGCAGGAATTTTTCAGAGCTAAGACTTCTATCAATTTTAACTTCATCAGAAGGCTCTATTTTTATAGTTTTCTGATATGTCTTCTTAATTAAATTTAATAAATCATATTTTGATATAGGCTTTGAAGAGACATGATATAGTCCAGAAAGATCTTCATGGTAAAGAATAATTTTTTCTATGACACTAGATAGCTCGAGAGTAGTCAATCCAGAAAAAATAGCATTTGTATAACCATAAATTTTGCCTTCTTGCGATAAAAACCACTCTAATAATGATTCTTTAGAATTAATTTCAGGACCAATTATAGAAGTTCTTAAAGTAAGCGAAGTCTTACCATGAATTTCTCCAATGTATTTTGATTTTCCATAGAGATCTTCAGCATCTGAAAGATCTGTTTCTAAATAATTTCCTTTTCTGCCTGAAAAAACACAATCTGTACTTATTTGAATCATTCTAATACCTTCTTGATTGCAAAAATAGTGTAACTTATGTGGAAATATTGAATTAATAGGTAATACCTTAAGAGGGTCTTGAGCATCATTTAGCTGTTTAATCAGTCCCACACAATTTATTATCACATCAGGCTTATAAGGTTTGATTGTCTCAAAGAACTCTTCGTCATTCTTTACATCAAGGTTTTCTAAGTGTATGTAGTTTAATTGTTCGTGCTCTTTGAGCTCATTTCTTCTGGAAGTGCCTATCACAGCTAAATTATCATTTTTAGATAAGCTCCTAAGCAAAGTGCTGCCTAACATGCCAGTGATACCTACAATTAATATTCTTAACATAAAAAAAATTAATAACTTATTTAATCATTACCCCTAAAAATAAAATCCCAAGACATTTTAGCTGAATTATGCCAAGAAAAATTTTTAGCCCTTGAGAACGATGCATTACAATGATCAATTAATTTATCTAAATTATTTAGCTCCTTTAAAATTTTATCTGCTGCAGTTTCTATTTCTTGAATATCTATATACAAATCATGCTCTCCAATAATTTCAGGTATGCAAGAGGTTTTAGTAGCAAATATAGGTAGTCCTGAAGCCATACCTTCAACAAGAATCATGCCAAATGTTTCTAATGAAGAAACAAACAAATATAAATCAGTTTGATCATGTAAGACTGAAATTAATTCTTTTTTATTTAAATCTTCATAAAGTTTAATTTCATCTTTTAAAGATAAGTCTTCAACACACTTTAAAATCTTAGTTTTAAATGGTCCTTTAGAGATGACTAGATTTAAATTAAAGGCCAAACCTTTATCTTTCAGTTTCCTGAATACCTTAAGAAGTGGAATATGATTCTTATACTTAAAAGCACTAGCAACATAGGTAAAACTAAGACATTCTTTTTGTTTAATTTTCTTTTGAAGCAGTCCTATTTTTTTTTCTAATTTAGATTGATCAATAAAAAAATCATCATCAATTCCATGATTAATAACCAGGTAATCTTTTCTTGAAGCTTTCTGCTCATAAATAACTTCCATAGAGTTAATGCTGTGGAAAATATGCTTTGAAGATTTTGATGAAGAAAGCTTTAAAGATTCTTTTAAAACTTTATTCTTTAATCTTTCAGAAAGGCTTGAGCTGAATAAACTAGATTTTGCAAAAGGTAAGATATTTTGAAAAATAATAGTTGAATTAGGGTGTCTAAAAAAAAGTAGGCCTCCTGGGCAAAAAACAATATCTGGCTTACTTTTAAAACATATAAACCTAAAAAATAATATTTTCCAAATAAATTTCATTGGAAAAGGAAGATTAAATAGAAAGCTAGATTTATATATAAAATAATTATTTTTTGGTAAATCTGCAAGATATCTTTTATCTACCCAAATGGTGTAAATAATATTATCTGATGGAGCTCTAGCTAAGAGATTATTGAGATGGGTTATGCCTCCACCAGAGCCAATATTGCTTGCGTCTACATAGACAGAAATATTTTTTTTATTTCTTTTTTCTAGTAAGCTGCGCATAAGAACCCCTCTCCACAAACAAATATCTTGTATACAAAATCTAGATTTTTAATAAAAAGGTACAGGAATAATATCGACAAGACAAAAACTTGATTCTTATCTCTATGGTCTAGAAAGAGCATTGTAAATATAAATTGCATCATGATTATTCTATCTGTCCCAAGAACAAAGCATGCAATTAAGAAAAATACAAAGCAGGAGCTTGCAAAAAACTTATCTCTCATAAAGATTAAACTTATTGAGCCCAAAGCAATGGGCTTGGCCAAACTTAAAAGGTCATAAGATGTATATGCGATAAATTTTTCGTAAATAAGATCGTATGTAAATATGGAAAAAATATATATAAAGGCAGCAATCAAAATAAAAGCAATAAAATTTCCTAATTTGAAAATATTAAGTAAAAGGCTGTTTCTGGTAACAGCATGAATGCCTAATAAGACTAGGACAAAAAGAGATTGCGCATGAAAAAAGGATGCCAATAAAATAATTAAAGCTCTTGTAAAAAAAGTTTTATAAAAAAATGCTATTAATATCAATATAGCTGCAAATTTAAGTCTTTCTGCAGCAAAAAATAATACGAACATATAAAAACTTAATAGCATTCCAACAAAGAACCATGTTGGGTATTTAAATTTTCTTAATATCTTGAATAAAAGGACAGCTAGTGAAGCATTTGCTAATGAAATTAGTAAGTTCTTGCTTATAAAATTGGAGGACAGCCATATTATTAATGAATAACCAGGATCAGCTGAACCAATAGATGTAAGTTGTAGAATATATGTATCAAGCAAAGAAAGGCCTTTAGACAACTCATAAAATTCAATGTAGTGAAATTGATCGCCAGACACATAGAATTGTGCAATGTAAATGGATAATAAAAAGGTAAAAAGAAAAAAACTTAATGCATAAATAGTATTTTTATTAACAAATATGGTTTTTAAGTATCCTTTTTTTTCAGTCATTAAATTTGTTTAATTTTATCTTTTTTAAAAAACCTTCTAATCAGAAGAGAGAATAATAAAAACTCTATAAGCAAAACAGCTACGCTTAAACCTAACTCTTCAAATAATAATATAGAAATAGGAATAAGAAATGAAGAAATTAGTAAAAGGAGGATATTGTACTTAGTAATTAACCATTCTAATTTTTTCGGAATGAAATACGAGCCAACCAAGAAGTTGTAAGACCATATAAAAGGAATAGAAATAATTAATACGTTAAATACTGGAATTGATTCAGCATATTTTTCTCCTAGTAGAAAGGTTATTAAAAATGATGAGAATCCAAGAAGAACAAGAACAATTATAGCCCCCGTAATAAAAATTATAGAGAACAACCTAATCTGGCTTTTCCTAGTTTCATCTACTATCTTTGTAAATATTGTTATTGCTATCCTAGTGAGAGGAGAGAATAGTCCTCTAAGTCCTTTAAACAATTTATCTGCATTACCAAAGATAGCTACTGTTCTAAAATCAGAGAGAGATCCTAGAATAATCACAGGAAGCATCATAGTCGAGATACCAGAAATTTGGTAATAAAATAAGCCACTTAATTTTTTAATCATTCGCATATAATTAGTTTTTATCAAAAATAAATATGTGTATTTAATCCTTAGATACAAAGAACTAAATAATGCAATTAAAAGATTGTTTATAGCTAAGAAATAGATATAAAAAGATCCTTTATTATCATCTACAACATATAAAAAAATAAAAGTTAAAAAAATTGTTCTAAAAAATATTTCAATAGAAATAATAGGAGTAATATTTTTTTCGACTAAAAATACCCAAGATGGATTTAATGAGATTGAAGCACTCAAAATAGCTGACATAAAGAAAATTCTTTCGGGGAAAAAGCCCAAATGAACAAAGATATAGCCAAAAACTAATACAAGAAAAATATTAATAATCTTGATGAAATTATATTTGCCAACGATTTTTTTATCTCTATTAGATGATGATGCGATCTTATTTGTTCCATGAAATTCTATTCCCATATTCAGAAAAAGCAGTAAAAACCCAGCGATAGCCTGAATAAATATTATTTCTCCCCACAGATCTAGACTTAGTCTTTGTGACATCAATATTATTGTGAAATAGGGGAAAAATACTGTATTAAAAAGATGCTGAATAAGAGAAGAACTTATATATTTTGTATAAAAATGATTCATATCTGATTATTCAAATAAATTTTTTTGAACTCTGATTTACTCATTTTACTTAGCTTTTTTTGGGCATATATTGCAGAATCATTTGTATTTATATCATAGATATAATCGTCATTTGATATTGGTAAAGGGCAAATTCTTTTATTGGCATAAGAAAGAAATGGTATGAAATGTACAAAATCTATTTCATTAGATTCTTTTGATTGTAATATTTTTTGCGTATCAATAAATTCGGCTAGTTCTGAAAATAAAGAGTATCTAAATATGAAAAGGGAGCAGTCTTGTTCAGCCCAACCTCTAAAGTTTTTTCCTTCATTTTTATGTGCAATTTCGTTTATTTTCCCTTTTCTATTCCTTAAAAAAGCTACATATGGATTAAGTTTATATCTTGTAGGGAATGTTAGAGAATTTTCTAGTAAATTATGGATATCTATACTTAGCTCAACATCAGATTTTGGTATCAAAACTAAGTCTCCCCAAAACATTAATATATCTAAGTCCTTATTAAGAAATTCCTTTACGCTTAATAAGCAATTAGCAGTACCTTTGATTTGATTTTCACTCAACGTGATAAATTCAACATTGGTGTTTTTTTGCATTTTGTTAAAAAAAGGTAAGTCTTCCTCCCGTACAATCACGAATACCTTAGAAACATTCTGAGGTAGCATGTTTATTAAATTTAAAGTATTTGACAGTATGGATCGATTTCCAGATGGATATTTGAATTCATATAAAGTTTTTGGATAGTCGATATTCATTCTTGAGCCTTTTCCAGCTGCCATTATTACAGCTTGATATTCCTTTTGTTCTATAAATAAATTAGCAGATTGTTTATAAACAGCTTGTTTAAATTTATGAGAGCAAAAATTTTTATTAGCAAAATCTTTAAAAGGATCTTGTAACTCTAGAAATAGATCTTTTTTACTCACTACTTAATATTTTGAGAATACATTTTTTTAATTTATTGCCATCATGTTGAAATTTTTTCTCAGGATGAGCTAAATCACTTTCAATTATTTTTACCCAAGGAAATTCTTTATTTAATTCTGCTCCGCTGTAATCTATTGAATAATCTTTATCTTCATGGGAGATATCATGACTAGAGACAACTAGATGAGTAATAATTTTTTCTGGATTTATCTCATTTTCTTTAAAATTTTTAAGGGTATGTTTTAATAAATCTCTTATGAGCTGATTAGCTGAAAAAAAGTTTTGAGTTTCTTTTTTCAAATTCGCTACCATTATTTTAGGACATTCTTTGTTAGAAATTGCTTTTGCCGCACCTTTTAGTGAAAGACTAGGTAATAAACTAGAAAATGGTGTTCCTGCTCCATAAACAATGCAATCAGCAGTGCTTATAGAATCTTTTGCATCGTCTGAAAAATCTTCTAGATATTGGATAGAGTCTAAATGTTTTATTTTCTCTGCTTTTTCTAGAGAACAAATTTCCCTTATTTGTTCCGCTGTAAGGCTTTCAGGAATCTGAAATATATCTTCAATAAAATCTGTGGTTCTTGATAGAACTATTGAAGCTTCATTAGGCAAAAATATCCCTTGTTTAAGTACTCCACATAAATAAGCTGGGGCTTCAGAAGATTGAATAATTCTTACATTACTGAAATCCACGCTAACTATTCGGCTAAATTCTAAAATTGCTGATTTGAAATTAAAATTTTTGTCTATAATTTGACTTGCAAATATAATATTACCGATTTTGAAATCACTAAAATCAATTTCTTTATTATCTCTTCCATCGAAATGATTACATAAGTTCGATAAGCATGATCTAATTGAATTTTCGATATCTCTATCTATCTGATCATGCTCCTCAAGTATAAAAAGTCTTTCTCCATTTAAAAAAGATTGGATTTTATCCATTAATTTTTCTTGTTCCTTCTTTGAGTTTGTAGAGGGAAATCTTTTTTCAAATAAATCAACAATTTCATTATTTGAAGAAAGTGAAAGTATTACTTTAAGAAAATCACTAATGCCATGTGTAGGTTTTGAGAATAAGTATCTTATCTTGCCAGTTGATGCCCCATCATCTAGACCATTAACAATTACACTTAAATTAAGATTCTTTTTTTCAATATCATGAATAAGAGAATTTAAGAGATTCTTATTCCCTCTTCCACCAGAAAACAAGACAATATTTTTAGACATTATTTTTTAATCCTAGACTTCTAATTTTATCAAATAATATAGAAATCATTACGATAATCGGAGGATACAGTCTAGCATCATTATAAAGATCTATGGGTCTTCTCTTATCTAGGGAATATTTTTTAAAATCTCTTATGCCTTCATATAGTCCTGAGAAAAAATGCCAAGGAGAAAGCGCCAACAATGATTTAATGAAGTTATAGAGTAAATGAATAATTGTTTCTTTAATTGCTGGAAAAAATGGATAAAACTTCCAAATAAGCCATAACCCATTTCTAGTATAATAATAGTAAAACTTACTTGATAATCTTTTTTTTGGGGATTCTCTATGAAACGCAACTATGTCAGAAAAATGTTCAATAGTATAGTTGGCATCGATTGTTCTTAGGCTTAAATCAGCTTCACTAGTATAAATAAAATATTCTGCTGGCCTCATGCCAATTTTTTCAATAACAGAACTTCTTATTGCTGCAGCACAACCAGTAAAATGATTTTTTAATGGCCAATTTTTTGGCTCGTTTATTATAGAATTATTATGAGGATTGACGATTCTTGGATCTAAGATTCCTAATTTAGAATTTTTATTAAACTCAACTGATACTCTTTCTAATACATCATTACTTAATGAAGCATCACTATCTAAATAAAAAAATATATCTCCAATAGAATTTTCCATTCCTAGATTAAAACCACCTTCACACCCTAGGTTTTTGTCTGACTTTATTAATTTTACGTAAGGATATTTATTTTCTATCATCTCTAATGATCCATCAGTCGATCCATTATCAACAACTACAATTTCATAATTTTTATATATCTGTGTTTGAAGAGAAGATAAGGTTTCATTCATATCATCAAGTCGGTTCCAATTAACAATTATTACTGATATGAGCATCTTAATATGATAATTTATTGCCCTTTTTGTGCCAATTTTTTGAATTAGGGTTTGTGCTTAAAAAGAAATTGATTAATTTTTCTTCATCAAGTGCTGATTGCTGTTTAGTTATATGATTTGCTTCTGCATTGGCTAAGTCATAAAAAATTTTAAACTCAGCATGATCTTCTGAAACTAATGATTTGCATAAAAATAATTGGCCTAATTCAATATGGATCATAGTCGTCTTGTCTATATTAGTCATGAAGCTGAAAATATACTTAATTATATTCCTTAAACTATTTTTATAAGCCCTTGAGAAATCTTCTAACGATTTATTTCTAGTAGTATAGAATTTACATAAAAGCATTTCAGCAACTTCTAAATGAGCTTTTGTAGCTTGTACCCAAAATTTATCTATCTTATTTCTAGAAATAGGCTCAAAAACTGGCTGCAATTTAAAACTTGTTGCTTTTTTTACAAATTTACAAAGATGTTTTTTATCTGGAAAGGTATTTAGAAATAATTCTAATCTTTTGGAATAAAGTGGGTCGTAAAGTCCTCTATCTATAAGCATGGCAGTTGACCAACCTAAAATTGATTTTGATATTTGCTGATAAGACCAGAATAAATCTATATCAGATAAATACGAACTCTTGGGCCGAGCTTGAAGCAGGGACACAGGAAATAATAATAAAGGCCTTATGGCTTCAAACATAGGCATTCTAGTTTTATCCATATGAGGCATTAAATCTAGAATTTTTTCATTTCCAAAAATCTTTTTTGAAGCATATTTCAGGTCATAACTGTACATTGTAAAAGCCATATTTCTCAATTGTCGCTTGTTATATATTGTTATATCTACTTGTCTTATTGATAATTTATTTTCTAGTTCATTCCTTAAAGCATTAATAGCATTTTCTTTATAAGATTTGCTTGTAACAATTACCAAATCATAGTCATTAATTACATGAACATTTCCTTCATGAACCATAATTGAACCTTCGTCTCTGCCAAATCCTCCTACTAGAAAAATTGCTTCTAACGAATCTATTTCAGACGTAAGATATCTGACTATTTCATTGATATCAGAATTTATTTTATCTTTCATTGCTTATAGGATCTGATACATCATATAAATGCTTAGAAATAATACTATGCACGTGAGTTAAAGGTAATGGGCCCTCTTGCATACTGGTAGCTGTATTTTTTGATAAGGTTATGCAAAAACCATAGGTGCTCTCTTCAAAAGTTTTATATCCGTGCATTCCCCTGATATCTGATTTTAAATTAAAGAAGTCTGGACTAATAATGGTTCCTGGATTACAGATAAAAACTAAATCTCCATATTTCCTACTTTTAGGAATATCATTATTTTCAAAATCCTCAAGTAGAATAGATTTACCAAACTTGTTAAATTGATTATCAATAATTTTCGATAAGGTTTTTGCATTTTGCTCTTGATTTTCATTAAACCAAAATCTAGCAATAGTTGAATCTAAAAAATAATTAAAGTTTGCTAATGAATTATTGTCTTTTTTTATTTTAATTAAGCTTTTCTCTAAATTTATTTTGTTAGTAACATCTGTCATCCCGTGATCACCACACAACACTAATACACAATCTTCATCTATCTCTTGGGCTGCATTTATAAAATCAATAATTAACTTATCAATGTATTTTAAAGAGGATCTTGCGATATCACTATTTGGACCATACTGATGGCCTATAGAATCCATTCTTGACACATATATTGGATAAAATTGAAAATTTGTATTTTTAAGATTATCTAAAACTAAATTTAGTCTATATTTATCATCTCCTTTTAGTGGTGAAGACATATCAGTAGTAGCATCTTTAAATACGCCTTGTGCTTTCTTATAAATTGAATCATCTGAGTTTTCTATTAAATTATTAACTCCATCTTCAGTTAAAGATAGATTTGATAAATCATTAAACGGTATATTAAATGGGTAAAAGGTTGCTTCTCTATTTTTAAATATTTCCCAAAAAATTCTTCTTATAATCTTTTTAAAAATTTGAAGTCTAAATATACTTTCAAGTGCAGAGAAAAAAATTAAAGAATTTTTATAGTCTTTATAAGGTGAATTTATTGGATCATATGCAATAGCAGTGAAGTATCCTGTTTCTTTAGATGATTTGCCAGTTAATATCTCTGTTCTTTCACAAAACCCAAAGCTAGGTCTTAGAGAACTAATATATTCTGATTTTTTTGATAGCTTAAAGATATTTGGAGTATCATTTTTATTTATATAGTCGCCTCTAAAGGCGTCAAGGAGTATAAGAATTACGTTTTTATTATAATTCTTCATTAGATCTAATCTCCGATTATTCTCTAGTATTTTGATTCAAAAAATTAAATCTAATTATTGGAATTAAAGCACCAAATACTAAACCTAATATTGCTCCAACAATTAAAAATATTACTCTATTAGGTGAGTGTCTTTCTTCTGGAACAAACGGATCTTCAATGCTTTCTAATACATATTCTTCTCTAACATTCGCTAACATCTCTGAATTTAGATTCTTTTCTAATAGATAGCTTATTGAGGTCTTGATGGAAGTATTTCTTGCAACTTCATATTCTGATTCAAAATACTCTCTAGATTTTTCTAGTTCAATTAATTTATTTTCTCTGAATACATTATTTACTTCATCAATAATCAATTGAAGAAAATCTCTCGAAAACTCGGGAGAGCCATGCTTGAATGAAAGAAAGATTAAACCTGTATTTTTGTTAATTGTGGCTGACAAATCTTTTATATAAATTTTTTCATGTACTTCTATATAACTTGAGTCACTATCCAATGTATTATTAATTAAATTTTCAGATATTCCATCAAATGAAAGCAAATGGTTCAAAAAAGTTTTTGATTTTATTGTCTCAATAACAATATTATCTAAATTTGTTGCTCCGCTTTTAAGATTTAATCCTGCTGACTCCGCTAATCCTCCAAAACTTGGAATATCAATAGATGGAATACTGGCATTTGATTGTTCTTGCTCAGCAATATTTAGAACTGAGTAGGACATAAACTTTGTTGGCACTAAATAACTTATAGAAAGTGATGACACTGAAAATAGAAGAATAAAAATCAAAATTAAATTTCTTGATTTCCATAAGTTTTTGATCTGTTCAGTCAGATCAATATAGTCATCTCGTGTTTCATTCATAATACAAATATTGGTGCCCAGGGCCGGACTTGAACCGGCACGAAGTCACCTTCGAGGGATTTTAAGTCCCTTGTGTCTACCAATTTCACCACCTGGGCAGCAGGATCAAATTTTATCATCAAATGACACATTTTGTTCTTTCTCCCTATCATCCAAGTCGTTATAATCACCTCTTATTCTATTATTAGTTTTTATTGCTGTCTTTAAAATTGAAAGTTCTACTCCAAGATTTTCTGCAAATCTGATCAATGCCGTGCTATCTTTTGGAAAACAAGCTCCACCAAAACCATATTTGCCATCATGTCCTGGCACATTCATATGGCTAGCACCTATTCTTTTATCAAGTGACAGAGTCTTAATAACTGATTCCCATGAATCTTCAGAATCTAACTTTCTAAAAACATTAAAAAGTTCATTAAAAAATATTACTTTGGATGCTAAAAAAGTATTAATTGAATATTTTATTAGCGATGCTGACACAATATCCATGAATACATGCTCTTTGGTCTTGCATCGTGAGTGATATAAGTAATATTTTGAAACTTTTGAAGCTGTATTTCTATCTCCACCAAAAATGATCATTTCTGAATTAGCAAAATCTTTATTTGCATGTTTTTCCCTGAGAAATTCTGGGTTATAGATTATTTTGTTGTTTAGCTCTGTTAACTTTTTTAAAACTGATGGCAGTACAGTGCTTTTAATAACAATAATAGACTTAGTACATTTTACTGTAAGCTCTTTTACGACGCTCTCTATTATGGATGAATCATGATCTCCATCATCTCCCATTGGGGTTGGAACACATACGAAAGTTAACTTAGGATCAAATTTTTTTAAATCATCTATATCTGTATTATATTTTGGATCAACAATAAATTTTTCAATTCTTCTGCTGAAGCCCCAATCTGTTGCTTTACCAACAAATCCATGACCCACGATACCTAATTTAAGTTTTTTAAAGATTCTCATAAGTTTTATGCCAGTTTAAAAATTCTTTAATGCCGTCTTCAAAGCTAGTTTTAGGATTATATCCTAAGATTCTTTTAGATTTACTAAGATTTGCATGTGTAAATACTGACTCATTGGAGGTATTAATTCTCTTTACTTTCGGTTCAATATTAAGATTTTCCTTTAAAGAATTCAGTAAAAATGATGTCATTATTGGCGAATTATTACCAAGATTAAAAATCTCATTGCGTCCATTAAGGTCTTCTTTAATTAAATAATCTATAGATGCTGATATTCCTTCAATTACATCATCAATATAAGTCATATCTCTTGCCATTGATCCATCATTATGAAGTCTTACAACTTCATCTCTTTTTATTGAGTCTGTAAAAGAAAAATATGCCATATCCGGTCTTCCATAAGGCCCATATACTGAAAATAATCTCAGTCCTAGAAAAGACATATTATTCTCACTTGCAAAAGCACTTGCATACACTTCATTAAAAAGTTTGCTCATACCATATACCGATTTAGGTTTAATTAATGTTTTTGACTCTGAAAATGGCTCTGAATTTGAATCATCATATACAGAGCTACTAGATGCATAAATTATTCGTTTAATTTTATTTCGTGAACAAAAATTACAGATATTCTTAAATCCATAAATATTAGAATTAATGTAATTTATTTCTTGTTCTTTCTTTATTCTTACTCCTGCTTGAGCAGCTAGATTTATAACCAAATCAAAATTTTGATCAAAATTATCTATTTTGTTGATATCACTCTCATAAAACTTAAATTTTTTTGAATCTAACTCTGAGAGTCGAAGTCTTTTTAAAGTAGGGGTGTAGTAATCATTAATATTATCGATTCCGACTATTTCATGTCCCTGCTCAATTAGTTTTTTTGCTAAATGAAATCCAATGAATCCAGCTACGCCTGTGATTAAAATTCTCATAATCTGGAGGCTGAGAACGGAATCGAACCGATGTTAACGGAGTTGCAGTCCGCTGCATAACCACTCTGCCACTCAGCCATTCTGATATATTTTAAACTAATAGGTGTAAGAATCATCCTTAAATGGACCTTCTTTACTTACGGAGATATATTCTTCTTGTTCATTTGTTAATTTTGTTAATGTTCCGCCAAAACCTTTAACCATCAAACTTGCTACTTCTTCATCTAGTTTTTTTGGTAAAACTTTTACATATAATTCTTTCTGATCATCAGATTTATCAGCAAAACCATCTTTAAATAATGCAATTTGTGCAAGAACTTGATTACAGAAAGATCCATCCATGACTCTACTTGGATGTCCAGTTGCTAGTGCTAGATTAACTAATCTACCCTCACCTAAAAGGATAATATATTCATCTTTATTCTTTATTACTTTATGAACGCCAGGTTTAATCTCTTTCCACTCATAATTTTTTAAATGTTTAACATCTATTTCGCTATCGAAATGCCCTATATTGCATACAACACATCCGGACTTTAGGGCATCTAACATATGCTTATCCAAAACATTAACATTGCCTGTTGTGGTAACAACTAAATCGTATTTTGCTAATAGTTTTTTATCTAAATTCATACCATCTTTGCCAACATTGCCATTTTCATAGGCAGAAACAACGCTGAATCCATCAAAACATGCTTGCATTGCACAGATTGGATCAATTTCAGTGATATCTACGATCATTTTTTGTTGATTTAATGAGTCAGCTGAGCCCTTACCTACATCACCATAACCAATGACAAGAGCTTTCTTGCCAGATAAAAGCATGTCTGTTCCTCGTTTGATAGCATCATCCAGACCATGCCTACATCCATATTTATTATCATTCTTAGATTTAGTAATGGAGTCATTTACATTTATTGCTGGGACTTTTAATTCACCACTTTCTAACATTTCTTTCAATCTTTTAACTCCTGTCGTAGTTTCTTCAGAAATTCCATGGATTTTTGAAAGCATTTCAGGATATTCTTTATGAACTTTAAGAGTAAGGTCACCTCCATCGTCCAGAATCATATTAGCTTCCCAAGGTTTGTCATCTTTATTGATGGTCTGATCTAAACACCACTCATACTCTTCTTCTGTTTCACCTTTCCAGGCAAAAACAGGAATGCCTTGATCAGCAATTGCAGCAGCTGCATGGTCCTGAGTTGAGAAAATGTTACATGAAGACCATCTAACCTCAGCGCCTAATTCAATTAAAGTCTCAATTAAGACAGCAGTTTGAACAGTCATATGTATACAGCCCATTATTTTTGCGCCCTTAAGAGGACGTTTATCTCTGTAATTATCTCTTAATTGCATTAAAGCAGGCATTTCATCTTGAGCTAATAAAATTTCTTGCCTTCCATATTCTGCAAGAGAAATATCTTTTACTTTGTAATCTTGCTTACTCATTTTTATCTCCTTTAGAATCATACTGCCAATTCTTTAAAATCCAACTACTTGAATTCTTTTTATTTGTGCCGCCAACCCCAAACATAAATTTAATTCCTTTAACGTCTTTCTCAGGTATATTATCTTCACTTCGATCGCCGCCATTACAGAAGGTTATATCTGTATCAGGATATATATTTTTAATTTTCTCTAAAGCATCTACACAACTTCCATCGCTATCATCAAAGTCAATTACCTCGTCGACATATTTAATTGATTCAAGTATTTGTTTTCTTTCAGAAAATTCCATGAAAGGCTTACCCTTTTTTTCTGAAAGCCAATTATCTGAATTCAATGCGACTATGAGATAATCTGCATTCTTTTTAGCTTCTGAGATGTAGTCGATATGACCAGAATGAATGGGATCAAATCCACCACTTACAACTGCAATTTTCATAGATCTTTGGTATCTTCCCAACTAAATCCTTGATCTTCTCGACCAAAGTGACCATAACTTGCAGTTTTTAAATAAATTGGCTCTAAAAGATTTAAATTATTAATGATGCCAGCTGGAGTTAAATTAAAAGATTCATCTACTATCGCCTGTATCTCTTCAATAGGTTTTTTTTCTGATTCAAAAGTATTAATAAATATTGATGTTGGCTCTACTACTCCAATTGCATAAGAAGATTGAACTTCACAATAACTACAAAGACCGGCATGTACCAGTGATTTTGCAACTTGGCGAAGAGCATAGGCTGCCGATCTATCGACTTTAGTTGGGTCTTTCCCAGAAAAACATCCTCCACCATGACGAGCCATTCCGCCATAAGTATCAACAATAATTTTTCTTCCTGTTAATCCAGAATCTCCAACTGGACCACCTATGTTAAATTCACCTGCTGGATTAATAAGATACTTTGTTTCAGCATCCAATAAATCTATAGGTAATGACTTATTAATTATCTCCTCTCTAATTAACTCTCTAAGTTTATCTAAGCTTAGATCCTTTGAATGTTGAGATGAGAAAACAATTGAATCAATTCTTTTTGGGTTGTAGTTTAAATCGTACTCTACTGAAACTTGTGATTTGGCATCAGGCAATAAGCCATCATCAGAACTTCTTCTAACTTCAGCATGTTTCAATGTCAGCTTATGAGCCAGTGATATAGGTAAAGGCATAAGTTCTTTAGTCTCTTTACAGGCATAACCAAACATTAACCCTTGATCGCCCGACCCTAAGTTGGATATACCTTTTGCTATATCTGCACTTTGCTGTGATAAAAGATTAATAAACTCAAAACTTTCATAACTAAAACCAAGCTCTTGATCTAAATAACCAATATTTTTGACAACATCTCTAGCTATTTTCTCGTGATCAATAAATGCTTTTGAACTTATTTCGCCAGCAAGAACGACAGTATTGTTTTTGACCAGCGTTTCACATGCAACTCTAGATTGTTTGTCCTGCTTAAGACATTCATCCAATATTGCATCTGAGATTTGATCACAAATCTTGTCAGGATGACCTTCTGATACAGATTCAGATGTAAAAATATATGACAATTTATAATCCCTCGATGTTAACGCCATTAATTGATAGCGCTTTATCAGTAAGAACTTTCATGAGACCGTCAACTTCTTTATCAGTTAAGCTCTTATCTTCAGTTTGGAACTTAAATCTATAACCAACTTTCATGATATTAAGTTTCTTATTTTCAAAATAATCAAAAATAAAAGATTCTTTTATCAAAGACATCTTTTTAACTGATTCTGTTAATTTGTCACTTAGTTCTTTTAAAACTTCTGGATTATCTATGCTCATTGATATATCTCGAAAAATTGCTGGAAAATCAGAAGTCTTTTCAATTTTTTTCTCGGATAAATTTAAACCGTCTAGAGAGATTTCGAAAGCAAAAACAGGAGTCTTTGATTTTGAATCAACCAAATTGTTATTTAATTTACCTATACCGCCAATATCTTTTCCTTTGAAAGTTATATGTTCAAAGAATTCATATTCATCACAACTATCATGACTGTATGTTAATCCTTCACCAAGTAATTCATAGGCAATAGTATTCAATAAGCCTTTAAGATAAGCATAATCAAGCTGAGCATTGAATTCTTTAAAATTTTTATTTGATCTGCCATTGACTAAAGCAGCCATTCTCTTTTCTTGCGATGCTTTAGTATAAATATCTGCTATCTCAAAAAATTTGATTGAATCTTTTTGACGATTCTGATTGTAAGCAAGATTATTTTTTAAAGAGTTTATTAAATTAGTCCTAAGTTTCGCTCTCTGTTTATCGATTGAATTATCCACACTTATAGACGATTCGCTTTCCTCTGTAGTAAATGGCATATTTATTACTTCGAAGAATCCATGAGAAACAAACAGATTCTTACATTTTTCTTCTAAAGATTGCTCCATGGATTTCACTTTTATTCCAAGAGCCAAACTTTCTGCTGCTATATTGTCATAACCGACCATTCTGGCAACTTCTTCTGCAAGGTCATTAGTATGTTCAAGATCAGACCTATGAGAAGGCACCATCATAGACTTACAATTTTTAAAGCCTAAAGATTCAAGATATTTCAATTGATCTTTTTCATTAATATTGGTGCCCAAAATAGAATTTAACTTATTGCTATCAAAGTTTATTTGCTGAAGATCTGTTTTGTTCTGCTCAGAGTGCATAGATAACGATTTTATTTTTGTATGATCACTAACAATGGCTAAAAATCTTCTTAAAACTGATTCTTGAGCGAGATAATCTACTCCTCTTTCAAACTTATATGCAGCCTCAGAAGTAAGATTATATTGTCGTGCTTTACCTAAAATTTCTTCGGGCTTGAAATAAGCACATTCCACTAAAACTTTAGTAGTTTTATTATTGCAAGCTGTGCTTTCATCACCCATAGTACCTGCTAAATCAACCGCTACTCCGCCTATTGTAAAAACAAGATTATCGCCTTCTAGCTCTATTTCAGAACCTAAAAGAGTTTTAAATTTTTCTTTTTTATTTCTCTTTTCAAGAACTAATGTGTCATTAATTTTTGAAGCATCATAACAATGAGTAGGTTGTCCTGTTTCGTAGGCTAGATAGTTAGAAACATCCGTAAAAAAATTATTCTTATTAATTTTTAGATCTTTAAAATAATTTTCAAGGTATGGCTTATAGCCTGAAATTGATCCATCTATTTCTATTTCTACAAAAGATATATTTGGACACAAGTCTTTAGCTTTATTTTGAAAAGAAAAATCTAATTTAGGAATATCTCCTTCATATGTATCTCTATCTAATTCAGCTTTATAAAAATAGTTTAGATCTCTGGCAATTCCTTTTAGTGACAAACAATCACCTCTATTTGGTGTAATCTCAAGATCTATAATATCGCCTTCTATTTCATGTTCATGGCCAAGTTGAAGCAATTTATCAGATAATTCCTCTAAAGAAGGCTTTTCTTTAAAAAAATTTAGTAAATGTGGGTAGGCTATCTTCATTTAAACTGCCTCAAGAAATCTAGATTTGATTTATAAAAATCTCTGATATCATTTACGCCGTATTTGAGCATTGCTATACGCTCAATTCCTAGACCAAAAGCTAATCCTGAATATTTTGAAGAGTCTATTTTGCAGTTTTCTAGAACTTTAGGATTCACCACACCACATCCGAGAATTTCCAACCATTTATCACCAAATAGAACGTCAACTTCAGCTGAAGGTTCTGTAAATGGAAAATATGAAGGGCGGAAACGTAATTTTGTGGTTTCACCAAATAAAGAATGACAAATTTTATACATTAAGTCCTTTAATTGAGCAAAATTTACATTTTCATCGACATATAACCCTTCAATTTGATGAAACATAGGTAAATGCGTGGAATCATCATCCTTTCTATAGACTTTACCTGGAGATATGAATGCTAGTGGAGGCTGATCTTTAAGCATGCATCTCACTTGCACAGGAGAAGTATGTGTTCTTAAGAGTTTATTTTTATTATCAACATAGAATGTATCATGCATTTCTCTAGCTGGATGAGACGCAGGGATATTTAACATATCAAAGTTATATTCCTCAGTTTCTACTTCAGGCCCTTCAGCCACTTCAAAGCCGAAAGATTTAAGTAATTCTGTTAATTGATCTTTTACTTGATTGATAGGATGAATAGAGCCTAACTCTCTATCTAAGGATGGAAGGAATATATCTTTTGGTGCTGTCATTAATCTATAGCAGTTTTTACAACTTTCTCAAAAGTTGCTTTATCCTGTATAGCTAACTCTGACAACATCTTTCTGTCAAGTTCTATGCCCTTCTTATTTAGGCCTGCAATGAACATAGAATAGGTGTGCCCAAGATTTCTTACCTCGGCATTGATTCTTGTGATCCAGAGTCTTCTGAAGTCTCTTTTTCTATTTTTTCTATCTCTATAAGCATATTGCAAGGATTTTATAAGAGATTGCTTAGCTGTTTTAAATAATCTGGATCTAGCGCCATAATGGCCCTTAGTCCTAGCTATAACTGCTTTATGCTTTCTGGCTTTTAAATTCCCTTTAGTTGCTCTTGGCACTTTATGCCTCCAATAGTTTGTTTACTACTTTCAAATTTGCACCTGCTAAATTTGAAGTTCCTCTAGCATGTCTTTTTTTCTTTGTCTTATGTTTAGACAATATATGATTTCTCCCAGCAGATCTCATTTTAAGGCCTGAACCGGTTGTTTTAAATCTCTTTTTTGCACTAGAGTGGTTTTTTAATTTACTCATTTTACTTTTTTTGGTGTTAATAGAGCGTGATATGTTCTGTTTTCGAACTTTGGCTCTGATAACACAGATGCAATATCTTCCGTTTCTTTGATGATGCTGTCAAGTAAAGTTTTCCCAAAACTCGTATTCCCAAGCTCTCTTCCCCTGAATGTAATAGAAACTTTTACATTTGCTCTTTTTTCAATAAACCCGGTTATCTTTTTTAGTTTTGTTTGTATATCGCCTTTATCAATATTTGGACGCATCTTTATTTCTTTTTGTTCAATTCTTTTTTGGTTCTTCTTGGCAGCAGATTTCTTTTTCTTTTGATTAAATTTAAATTTTCCATAATCGATAATCTTAGCCACGCAAGGCTCTTTATCAAAGGTTATCTGCAGCAGATCTAAACCTTTATCTTTTGCTAATTGAATAGCATCAGATTTATTAAAAATTCCTAATTTTTCACCTGTATCTGATATTACTGTTAACTTCTCAGCTTTAACAAACTGATTAATAGGTGCCTGAGGCGGTCTTCTTCTTCTTCTCTGTGGTCTCAAATTAATTTAGGTTTTAAGGATAACAAGCGCATAGAATTAGCACGTGAAAGAATTGTTATTGAATATCATAGACAGCAAATGATATATGATTTACGGATTTAATCAAGAGGTTGTATCCCAAAGAGATTCAGGTGTTTTCATAGTTTTTATTTCAATAGCATTTCCACTTGGATCTCTAATGAAGAAGGTTTCCTGTTCTCTATATCCATCTTTGAATCGTAAGAAAGGTTGATCTAAGAAATCAAACTCATTGCTTGATTGAATTCTTTTTTTTATTTCATCAAAATCTTCTCTTAAAAGATGAATACCAAAATGTGGGACACATACAGCAGCCATATCGACATGATGACGATGCGTCATTTTTAATTCATCTTCTTGCGCCTTATGAAGAGTAAGTTCATTGCCCCAGAAGTTAATATCTACCCAACCTTCTTCTGAATTACCTTCCTCACACCCAAGAAAATTACAGTAGAAAAGCTTGGCTTCATCTATATCTTTAACTGGTATGGCTAAATGAAATCTGCAAGTCATTTTTTAATTATAGAGCTCTTTTGTAAGAGTTTGAATCTCTTTTGCTAATTCTAATTTTATGTTCAAATCTTTTGAAATGTCCTGGGCTGACAATTCAACCAATGATCTTAAAGATGCATATTTTTCATAGATTTTTTGTACTGTTTTAGGTCCTATGCCTTTTATATCAAAAAGGAAATGCTTCTTCATATCCTTTCTTTTATTGCTCTTAAAATTCTTTAATGCAAACCTATGCGCTTCATCTCTAATATCAAGAAATAGTTTAGAAATATCTTCAGAATTCTGAAAATCATACGAACCAATTTTTGTGTGCAGTGTTTCATGCCCATACTTTCTTTTTGTACCTTTTGAGATAGAGATACACTCTATTTCTCTGTTTAATCTCTCTTTAATATAATTCATATGAGTTTTGCCTCCATCGATTAACAACAAATCAATAGGACTGACTAAATCTAAGTACTTATTTATACCAAACACTAACGAATCTAAATCTGAACTTGAAATATCTAAAGGCACTCTAAAAAACCTATATAAAGACTTATTAGGGCCATCAGAATCAAAATTAACACATGAAATTGTTTTTATATCCCCTGATATACCGCTAACATCAAAACCAACAATTACTGGTTCTTTCTTAACTTCAAGATTTCGTGAAAGGAAATCTAGAGACTGAGCATATTTTTGATATTTTTGCTCTTGTTTTAGTAATCCTTCAAGCGCATTCTTATCTGCTAATTTTACCCATTCTAATTTTTTTCCTTTTTTAGGCACTTCAAATTGTAAATTCCCAAAAGTATCATTTTTTGCAACATTAAACTCGCTGACTATTTTTGTCACAGATGGATATTTTTGTATGAGGCTTGGAATAAACTCCAAAAAAGCAGAGTAATCGTCTTTCTGCAAATGGTTTTTAAATAGAAACTTCTGGATGTTGATAAATCTATCTGATTCAACTTGTATTACTGCAGTTGAGATATTTTTATCATTAGTTTTAATGGCTATTACTCGAGTATTGCTTCCTTTTGAAAAAATAATTTGCTTTTGATTAATCTTTTCAAGCTGTTCTAATCGATCTCTAGTATTGGCTGCTAGCTCATATTCTTCGTTATCTGATGCAATAAGCATTTCATCCTGCATTTTTTTTTCTAGCTCTTTAAAATTTCCTTTCAAAATTGATTTTGTGCTTTCGACATCCTTGCTATATTCAGCTTCTGATATTATTCCAACACATGGCGCTGTACACCTTCCAATTTGATGTTCCATGCATGGTCTTGATCTATTTTTAAAAAAATTATCTGTACATGTTCTTAGCTGAAATACCTTTTGAATTTGGCTTACTGCAATTTTCGTTGCGTAAGCACTTGTATATGGGCCATATAAACCATCATGCCCTTTTAATACACGTTTTGATGCGATTCTAGGGAAAGAATGTGATTCATCAAGATGAATGAATGGATAACTCTTATCATCCCTAAGTAGAATATTAAACTTGGGTTTTTCAGATTTTATTAAATTTTGCTCTAATAATAATGCGTCAACTTCATTATTAGTGGTTACATATTCCAAATTAGTTGCATAGGAAATTAACTTTTGCGTTTTATAAGTCTGTTTACCGGAAAAATAACTGTTTATTCTTTTTTTTAGATTCTTTGCTTTGCCAATATAAAGTATTTCTGCGTCAGATAGGAATTTATAAATTCCTGTGTCATTGGGAAAACTTGATGAGATTTTTTTAAGCTTATTTATCAAGTTCAGATTTCGTATTGGTTTTTCCTAGCTCGACGCCCCATTGATCAAATGGATTTATGTTCCAAAAGAAACTATTAAATAATACTTTGTTTTCCCACATGGCCATAAGTTCACCAATAGCTTCAGGTGTTAAGGAATTTAGCTCAATAGTTGTAAAACTTCTTCTTGAAACTCTCTTATTTGTATTTGATTCTCCTTCATTGCCCTCTTTTAATGACTTTGATTGCCCAAGGAATTGTTTGTAATTTAACTGGTCTGATCTAGTAACTATAAAATATAAATTATAATTTTTAGTGCCTTGATAGACTTGTTGGAAAAAAGAATGTTGTGATCTAGGTCCGAAACCACCCCAAACAATCATTCCAGTCTCGTAATCTAGATCTTTTCCATTTTGATCAACAGATTTACCTGTAGATTCCATTTCTACTTGCTGCACATATTGATAGAAGTTCCTTAGTTTCCAGTCATAGTTAATTACAAGTGTAGATTCAATCCCACAGACGTTATTCGCGATTACATCCTGAATAGATAAAGTTAGTGAGGGATTTTGATTGATATCTGCATTTAAAGATAATTGATCTGAATGCTCTGCGCCTTTTAAAAATTCTTTATATTTCTCTTCACCATGCACTAAATAAAAAAGCAAATTAATTGGTCCCCAGATAGAAAAACGCCCTCCCATCGAGCTATCCATTGGAATTATATTTTCCTCACTAATGCCATAATTTTTTGCTCCATCAATATTTGAAGTGACTACAAATGTATTTGATAAAAAATTTCTATTAGTTACAGATTCATAACTAGTTAATGTCTCTGTAGTAGAAAAAGACTTAGTAGCTAAAATAAAGGCAGAGTCTTCTAAACTTTTTTCTTCCAAAAATTTATATTCGTCAGGATCACTTCCAGTAATGAAAATAATTTCTTTATCTAAACTGCCAAATACTTGATTAAGTAAATTTGGAGCAAGATAAGACCCTCCAATACCAAAGAATACAATAGTTTTCCTATCTCTAAGTTTATTAGATATATTTCTAAGATTATCTATATTCGATGTATATAGGCTGCTTCCCTCTTTCCTATATTGAAAATGAGTTGCTGGCTTATTTTCACTAATATTCGATACTTCTCCTTCCTGAACTTTTTTAAGACGTTGAACAAAATTATTATCATCAATAAATTTTTGGAAACTTCTATAAGTCTCTTCAGATATACTCTGATTTGATTGATCTATTAAAATATTTGAAGTCTCTATTTTATGTTTTGATAAATCAAATAATCTATTCTTATCAATGTTTTTTAAAAATTCTAAAAAATTCATTCTTATATGTAGTCTAAAATAGCTGTTTTGATATTTTCAGCTTGAGTTATAGGTCTTCCTACAACTATAAAGTCTGCACCATTTTTATAAGCTTCTGTTGAGCTCATAGTTCTTTTTTGATCATCTCCACTTGATTCATTCCTTATTCCTGGCACAACTTTTATTTTGTTTAATTCCTTAAGCTTTGAAAGTTCTTGAGGGCTACAAACAATGCCATCAATTTTAGTAGTCTCCGCTAGTTTCATTATCCTTTTAAACTGGTTATCAAAATTACTTCCATGCATTTCCTCGACATCATCATCATTCAGACTAGTTAAAACACTAACACCAATTATTTTTGTATTTGATGCGCTTTCCAAAGCAGCTTCTATCATATCTCTGCCCCCTTTAAGATGGATTGTTGTCATTGCCACATTAAAATTTGATATCTCTTTAACTGCTTTATTTACAGTATTTGGTATATCATGCAATTTTAAATCCAAGAATATCGTGAAACCTTTTTCTGACAAGTAATCTAAAGCCCTTTTTCCTTCAGCTAAGTATAATTGAAGGCCTACTTTAACCATCGATTGCTGAGGATCAATATACTCGACTATCTTTTTGACATCATTTAAGTTGGCAAAATCTAATGCAATAATTAGTTTTCTCTGAGACATTATTTGATTGTATTTAAAACAAAAATCTTTTGCTAGGAAACAAGAGATAAAGAAATTCTTTCTCTTTCAGAGTCCATTCCACTTATTGAAACAGTAACCTCTTCTCCTTCTTTGTATAAATCTTGTATTGTTTTGGTGCCGACATTAATTTCAGAATGATGAATTAGACCATCAATGCCACCTTCTAATTCAACAAATACACCAAAGTCTGTTACTGATTTTATCTTTAACCCTTCTAGAATGTCTCCAGTATTATGTTTATCTTCAAACTCTTTCCAAGGATTCTCAGTTGTATGTTTTTTACTTAATGATACCTTTCTTTCTTCAAGATCAATTTCCATAATTTTTACATCGATCTTGTCTCCTTTGTTCAGGATACTTGATGGATTTATATTTTTATTTTTCCAATCTAGATCAGTAATATGTACTAGACCCTCAATATCTTCATCGAGCTTGATGAAACAACCATAGTCAGTCGTAAGAGCTACTTCACCTTGTAATATTTGACCAACATGATATCTACTTTCTATATCTTTCCATGGATCTGCAGTAAGTTGTTTTAAACCTAAAGAAACTCTCATCTTTTCCGGATCGAAGGAAAGAGTCATAAATTCCATTTTATCTCCAACATTTACAACTTCTTTTGGATGCATAACTCTTTTCCAAGAAAGATCAGTTATATGAAGCAATCCATCTAGACCTCCCAGATCTACAAAAGCACCATACTCAGTTAAATTTTTAATGGTGCCCTCTATCTTCTCACCTTCTTTAATAATTTCTAATAATCTGTCTCTTTCTTCTGAGTTTTGTTCTTGTAATACGGCTTTTCTTGAAAGGACCACATTTGATCTCTTTTTATCGAATTTCATTACCTTGAAATCAAGAGTTTCACCTGTTAAGTCAGGATAATCTTTCCCGCCTTTTGGATCTATCAAAGAACCAGGTAAAAAAGCTTTCACTACGTCAATAAATACTGTGAATCCACCCTTAACTTTGTTAACAACTTTACCTTCAACATAAGAACCTTCTTCATGCGATTGTTGTAATCTATCCCATGTTTCTTGTTTTCTAGCTTTCTCTCTGGATAATCTTATTTCTCCGAAACCATCATCAAGTGCATCTAAAATAACTTCAACTTGATCCCCAACTTCTACCACTAATTCACTTTTATGGTCTTGAAACTCTTCTATAGAAACTAATCCGTCAGATTTAAAGCCAATATCTAGAGTTACCCATTTTTTACCAATCTCCAAGACATTAGCCTTAATCAGGGAACCCTGAGTAAGATCAAAATTATCAAAACTCTTATCGAGTAATGTTTGTAATGTGTTATCAGTATCTTTCATTTACTAATTCTTCAATAAAATCTATCGTTTCAGTGACAGACTTACTTGTATTATCAATGAGAATAGAGTCATCAGTTTTAACTAGTGGAGAATGTTCTCTTCCAAGATCTCTACCATCTCTCAGCTCGATCTCATTTTTAAGTTCAGAGATATTAACCTTTTGTCCGTCATTTCTCAACTGATTTGCCCTTCTATTAACTCGCTCAGATAAATCTGCTGTAAGGAAGATTTTAACTTTAGAGTCTGGAAATAATTTTGAAGACATGTCTCTTCCCTCAGCTACTAAACCCGGTAATTTTCTAAACTGTTTTTGAATTTGCATTAACTGCTCTCTTACTTCGCTTTTCTGGGAAAGTTGAGAAGATAAAATTGTTAATTCTTTGCCTCTAATAGCGCTTGTTATGTCATTTCCATCAAATAAAATATTTTCACTTTTGGAATCATATTTATGTTCAATCCTAGAAAATGATTCCGAGATATTTTCTATATTTTCGCTATGTAGAAATGCGAAACATCTATACAACAACCCACTGTCCAAATAATTCCAATTGAGTTTTAATGCTAAAGCTTTGGCTATTGTCCCTTTGCCTGATCCAGAAGGACCATCAATCGTTACTATTGGTACCATTTCTCTATAAGACTAAAAAAACCGGGGAATGATGTTTCTACACATTCCATATCATCAAATTCAACTTTTTTGCCACTTCTAAGCGAAGCAACCATAAAACTCATTGCCATTCTATGATCCCCACCAGTTTTAATTTTTACTATCCCCATATTCTTGTCTGCAGCAGGCTCCAACTCAAAACCATCATCAAATTCATGAACCTTCATATCTGGATTAAAGCTTTTAATATTTGATAGCAGCAAACTTATCCTATCAGATTCTTTATATCTTAGTTCTTTTGCATCCCTAACTATAGTTTTGCCTTTTGCAAACATAGCTAAAACCGCAATTAGTGGTATCTCATCAATTAGATTAGGAACTCTATCTCCATCAATCTTTACTCCCTTTAATTCATCTTTGCAGAAAGCAACTAAATTAGCTCTTGGCTCTCTAGATTTTACTGAATGATCTTTAATCATCACCATAGCGCCCATTTCTTCAAGCACTTCAAGAAAGGCCACTCTTGTTCTATTTACTCCAACGTTTTCAATTTGATTTGTTTGTGCTGAAAGAATATTTGCAGCCATCAAATAAGCAGCAGAAGAAAAATCTCCTGGAATATCTATGTACTTTTTGACGATATCTTTCTTACCATCAAGAATTATTCTGTTACCCTCTCTCTTTATGTCTGCTTCACATTCTTCGAGCATTCTCTCAGTATGATCTCTAGTAGGTATATTTTCTATAATCTCTATTTTGGTTTTCGATGATAATGCTGCTAATAAAAGACAAGATTTTATTTGAGCGCTAGGAATCTTAAGTTCATAAGTGAAGTCTGATTGTAGATTAGATGATTTTATCTTTATTGGAGAGAATTTTTGGTTTCTTAGTTCAATATCTGCTCCCCAATCTTTGAGAGGTTCAGCAATTCTATCCATTGGCCTTTTAGATAATGATTCATCGCCAATTAAAGTACATTCTTTGCCAGAACCTGTTATATATCCTGTAAGCAATCTCATGCCTGTTCCGGAGTTACCAAGATTAAGAGTTAAATCTTTTTTATAACCTACAAACTCTTCTGCTGCATTAACAGTATTTCTGATATCTTCACCAATATTAGATTTATCAAAATCTAAACCAAGAACAGCACATCTTTGTGCAATAGACTTATCTATTGGTAAAACACTCACGATAGTTTTTTCTTTATTTTTTCTTTTAAAGAATCAAGATTAGCTTTATTGTCAGAAAAAATTTCATTCCATAAATCTTTGTCAGATTCTGACAGGCGTAAGATCTCTTTTAAGCTATCTCCAGAGTACTTATTGAAATCAACATCGTTTTCCTCAAGAATCTCGCGATAGATAAAACTAAGATAATGAGGGAAATGGCTAAGATAAGCATATATCCTATTATGCTCAGTTAAATCCATTTCGTTAGTTCTTGCGCCTAAAGACTCCCAGAATTCTTTTATTGAATCTACTAACTCTTGTTGTGCTCCTTTTATTAAAATAACTTCTTTATCTAAAAAAAGTTTATGCTCAGCATTTTCTGGTCCTGTTTTATGACTTCCACATATCGGATGAGATGAAATAAAATTTTCAGGCAAATTCTTATCAATTAAGAATTCTTTTGAGCTAGAAATATCAGTTATTACTGATAAAGGAAATCTGTTTGAAAAGTCGAGAATATGCTCTAAAGCTTCTTTTTGTCGGGAACAAATAATTATTAAATCAAAGTCTTCGTTTATTTTATCAATGCTTGTATAAATATTTTTATATATATCCAGTTTTTTTAATGAAGCAAAATAATTAGAGTCTTGTTCAACACAAGAAATATTATCTGTATTTGATGCTAAGGCAATTGATGTACCCATAAAGCCTGAACCAACTATAAGAGTTTTTTTAGTCATTTGATTTTTGTTGTTTAAGAGAAGTCTTCATTATTTCAAGAAAAATAGATTTCAGATCTTCTTTTGGATAAAGAAGAGCCAGTTCATCTATTTTTTTTAATATTTCACTTTGTCGAGACTCATCAAGAAGGTCTTTATCCATTCTTTTTTTTATTTTGCCTATTTCCAAAGAAAGGTTTAAACGAGACTCTAATAAAGATATTAATTCTGAATCAATTGAATCAATTTCTTCTCTAATAAATAATAAGGCTTTTTCATCATCCATATTTTGTCTCAAATGATCTCATAAAATGAGCTAATGATTCAACTGCATCCATGGATAAAGAATTATAAATGCTTGCTCGCATTCCTCCTACAGTTCTATGTCCTTTTAAATATTTCAAACCTTCATTATCAGACTCTTCTAAAAATATGCTATCCAGTTTTGGGTTTGAAAGAGTGAATACAACATTACAGATTGACCTTTGTTTCTGATTGACCGGGTTTATATAAAAATCTGATTTATCAATGAGAGAATAGAGTTTATTAGATTTCTCAATACTTGTTTCTTGCATTTTCTTAATACCGCCCTCTTTTTTATACCAATCAAACATCTTGCCTGCTACATACCAACCGAAAGTATTAGGTGTATTAAGCATTGATTTTTCAGATGCATGAGCATCATATCGCAGAATATTAGGTAGCTCTGGGTTTGATTTAGATATCAACTCTTTCTTTGCTATGACTAATGTTATACCTGCAGGGCCAAAATTCTTTTGAGCGCAGGCATAAATAAAATCGTATTTAGAAACATCTATATCTTCAGAAAAAAGACAGGATGACATATCTACAAAAACAGAACCTTCAAAGTTAGGCTCATCTTTTATTTGAATGCCCTGTATAGTTTCATTTTTACAATAATGAATAATGGATGAATTGCTTTTAATATCCCATTCATTCAAATTATCAATTTGTGTAAAATTATTTTTTTTAGAAGAAGTGCAGATATTTAAATTACATAATTTGCTAGCTTCTTTTATTGCTTTTGATGACCAAGATCCAATCTCTGCATAATTTGCAATATCCCCTAAATGAGAAAAGTTAAGAGGAATCATAGAAAATTGAAGCGTCGCTCCCCCTTGCAAAAAGAGTACATCATAGTTGTCTGGAATAGATAATAAATCTCTGAGTGTCTCTTCTGTTTTTTCTGCTATTTCGACAAAAGTTTTATCTCTATGACTTATTTCAATGATCGAAGACCCTATGTCTTTATAATTTATAAGCTCCTCTCTAATGGATTCTAAAACTTCAAGTGGTAGTGTAGCTGGGCCAGCACTAAAATTATGGACCCTATTCTTCATCGAGACTTTCTTTAAAGCCTACGGCATCTACTAGTTTTTCATCTTCTCGTGTTGAGACTACTTTGACGCCTTGTGTATTTCTTCCTATTACACTTATTTGATCGACTTGTGTTCTTATTAATGTTCCCTTATTGCCAATTAACATTACCTCATCACCATCTAACACTTGAACGGCTGCAACCATCATCCCATTCCTATCAGATGTATTGAGAGCTATAACTCCCTTTCCACCTCTTTTTTGTCCACCAAATTCTGAAATGTTAGTTCTCTTTCCATAGCCGTTCTCGCTTAGTGTAAGCAAATTAGAGTCTGGGTTAACTTTGATAATCGAAATTACTTTATCTTCTTTGTTAATATTCATTCCTTTCACGCCTCTTGTTGACCTGCCCATTGGTCTAACATCAGTCTCTTTAAACCTTATTGCTTTGCCTGATCTCGAAGCAAGACACACTTCGTCCTTGCCATCAGTAATAATAGTGCCTATGAGTCTATCTCCTTCATCTAAATTTATAGCTTTCAGTCCTGGAGCATACTTTTTTTCAAATGCTGTAAGCGCGGTTTTCTTCACCACACCATTTTTTGTTGCCATTAAAATAAAATGTCCATCTTTGTACTCATCAACAGGCAAAAACGATGTTACCCTTTCATCTTCATCAAGTGGTAAAACGTTGGATATTGGTCTGCCTTTTGCTGTTCTTCCCATGATTGGCAATTTATATATTTCTAGCCAGTGAACTTTTCCTTTGGTTGTAAAACATAAAACTTGAACATGAGTATTGAGAACAAGAACTTGCTTGATGAAATCTTCTTCTCGTAATGCAGAGGCAGTTTTACCTACACCACCTCTTCTCTGTGATCTATATTCTGCTAATTGTTGTGTTTTAACAAAACCATTGTTTGAAATAGTAAAAACTCTTTCTTCTTCTGGAATTAAGTCTGCATCATCAATAGTTAGTCTTTTTTCAATTATTTCTGTGCGCCTTTCATCACCGAAAGCATCTTTGATTTCTGTTAGCTCTTCCTTAACAACTTTGGTAAGTCTCTTCTCATTTGAGAGTATTTCTTGAAGCTCTTTAATCTGTTTAACTAACTCTTGATATTCTTCATTTAATTTATCGGTTTCAAGTGCGGTAAGCCTGCTTAACCTTAACTCAAGTATTGCTTTTGCTTGTACCAATGAGAGCTTATATTTTGATCCTTTGATTCCGAAACCTTTCTCTAAACCTTCTGGTTTGCAAATATCTGGATCAGAGACTTTATCAAGTAATGGTTTTATTGTTTTGGCAGACCAGTCTTTTTCACAAAGCTTATCTGCTGCTACTTTTGAATTCTCAGATTTCTTTATTATTTCTATAATTTCATCGATATTTGCAATAGCTACGATAAGACCTTCAACTACATGACCTCTTTCTTTTGCTTGTTTTAATTCATAAAGAGATCTGTTTGTAATGACATCTTTTCGGTGATTAAGAAAAATATTTAAGAGTTGTTCTAAATTACATAATTGAGGTTTATTATCAACAAGAACGACATTATTAATGCCAAAGACTTGTTCAAGTTGTGTATTTTTTATTAGATTATTCAGCACTACTTCAGCAACTTCGCCTTTCTTCAATTCAACAACAACTCTCATGCCATCTTTATCTGATTCATCTCTTATTTCTCCTATGCCTTCCAGCTTTTTATCCTTTACTAATTCAGCAATTCTCTCCAACATTTTTGCCTTATTAACTTGGAAAGGTATTTCGGTAATGATAATTGCTTCTTTATTTCCTTTTATTTCCTCTATAGACGTTTTTCCTCTGACATAAACTTTTCCTTGCCCAGTTCTGTATGCTTGTTCAATTCCTTCTATACCGGTAATTATGCCTCCAAGAGGAAAATCTGGACCTTTAACAATTTTTATTAAGTCATCGACCGTTGCATTTGGGTTATCGAGTATATAGAAACATGCATCTATGACTTCTGTTAGATTATGAGGCGGAATATTTGTAGCCATACCAACTGCTATTCCAGAAGAACCATTTACTAGTAAATTTGGAATTCGGGTAGGCAGCACATCAGGAATATCTTCAGTACCATCGTAATTGGGTGAATAGCTAACTGTTTCTTTTTCAATATCAGCTAAAATTTGGTCGGTAATTTTTTGCATTCTTATTTCTGTATATCTCATAGCTGCTGCAGAATCACCATCAATGCTTCCAAAGTTCCCTTGGCCTTCAATTAATGGATAACGTAAAGAAAAATCTTGAGTCATTCTGACAATTGCATCATATACAGCACTATCTCCATGTGGGTGATATTTACCAATAACATCACCAACTACTCTTGCTGATTTCTTGTTGGGTTTATTATGAGTATTAGAAAGCTTATGCATTGCATAAAGTATTCTTCTATGGACAGGCTTCATTCCGTCTCTGGCATCTGGTAGTGCCCGACCTATGATGACACTCATAGCGTAGTCCAAATAGGACTTTTTTAGCTCATCTTTTATGTCAACAGAAAGAACTTCTTTAGCAAACTCTTGCACCTAGATATTTTATCACAGCAATCGGCTGTAATCCTCATTATTCCTTAAATTCTGAGACTAATTTAGCAATACTTTCTTTAGCATCACCAAATAACATTCGGGTATTTTCTTTGAAGAATAATGGGTTCTGAACTCCAGCAAAACCTGATGACATAGATCGCTTTAAAACTATTACAGTTTTAGCTCGATGTGTTTCTATAATTGGCATACCATAAATAGGACTTCCAGGTTGTTCAGTTGCTGATGGATTAACAACATCATTGGCACCAATAACAACTACTACATCTATAGTTTCCATTTTTGGGTTTACATCTTTTGGTTCAAGTAAGTTGTCATATGAAACATTAGCTTCAGCTAAAAGGACATTCATATGTCCAGGCATCCTTCCTGCAACTGGATGTATACCATACGACACCTCACATCCATTTTCTTCTAAAAGATCACCAAGCTCTTTAACAACATGTTGCGCTTGCGCTACCGCCATTCCATACCCCGGTACAATCAATACAGATCTTGCTGCTTCCATAATTAAATATGTGTCCTCTGCTAATATAGGTTTAGTTTCACCTGTTACTTCTTCTTCTGAATTAGAATCTGATACATAGCCAACAAAGAAAATATTGTAAAGATCTCTATTCATCGATTTAGCCATTATTAATGTCAAGACAAGACCTGAAGCTCCTACTAAGCAACCTGCAACTATTAGAGCAGTATTCGATAAGAGCACTCCCGCTAAAGCAGCAGCTATACCTGACAATGAGTTTAATAATGAAATTACAACTGGCATATCTCCACCGCCAATAGGAACTACAAATGCTAGCCCAGCTAATAATGAAGCAATCAAGAAAGCAATAAATGTTATTTGTATTAATTCAAAATTAATAGCAAGTAGCCCTGCTGAACTTAATATGACCTGCCCTATAGCTATTAATACAAAAAAACAAATAAATACTAAAAACCATCTAGAAATATTATTAAGTAAATTACTTGAGCCTTTTAGAATTTCAGAGAGCTTAAAAAAAGCAATTAAACTACCAGAAAATGTAACTCCTCCAATAAAAACAGTCATATAAGTAAGAATTAAAATGAAAGATACGTTTGATTGATTTATAAATTGTGACCATGCAAGAAAAAAAGATGAAAGGCCACCAAAACCATTAAATAAAGCAACCATCTCAGGTATAGAGGTCATTTTTACTTTTAAAGCAAACAAAGATCCTATTCCTGCGCCTATTATCATTGCTAAAAGAATTAAATATGGATCAACAACCTTGATAAGAGTTACAAGCACGGCAATTAACATCCCAACTGAAGAAACAAGATTACCCCGAGCAGCTGTATCTTCTTTGCTTAACATCTTTAAGCCAAAAATAAAAAGTATTGCTGCGACTATATAACCAAGCTCTTGTAGAAAAATAAAATCCATTATTTCTTTTTAAACATCCTTAACATTCTGTTAGTAACTAAATAACCACCAAAGACATTGATTGAAGCGAAAACAATAGCAGAAAATGCAAGAATCATTTGTAGGTCACTTCCGGTCTCAAGAGCAAGTGCGCCAACTAATGTAATCCCGCTTATTGCATTAGCACCAGACATAAGTGGTGTATGCAAAGTACTTGGTATTTTAGATATTAGCTCAAGCCCTAAAAAAATTGCTAGAACTAAAATAAAAAATAAAAGTAAAAATATTTCCATTAAAAACCTTCTTTTATTTTGCCATCTGCAACTAAAGTTGCAGATTTAATAATTTCATCTTTCATATCTAAACTCATTGATTTTTTATCTTGATCATAAAAATCTGTAACAAAATTTACTAAATTATTACTCAGAGCAAAAGATGCATGATTTGCAACAAAAGATGGAAGATTACTATAGCCAACAACTTTTACTCCATCGATATTTTGTATTGAGTCTATTTCTGATCCTTCAACATTACCACCGGATTCTATAGCCATATCAAAGATTACGCTTCCCGGTTTCATTTTCTTGATTGTTGATTTATCAATTATTTTTGGAGCAGGTTTGCCAAATATTTGTGCAGTAGTAATTACAATATCTGATTTTACACAAACATCACTTTGAATTTCTTTCTGCTTTTTTATTTGTTCTTCTGTTAACTCTTTTGCATAACCTTGTTCATTCTGACCAGTATTGCCTAGATCAATCTTCACAAATTTTGCTCCTAATGATTTAACTTGCTCCTCAACTATAGGTCTAGTATCAAAGGCTTGAACTTTTGCCCCTAATCTTTTTGCTGTTGCTATCGCTTGCAAGCCTGCTACTCCAACCCCTATTACAAAAACCATTGCTGGTCTCAGCGTTCCTGCTGCTGTCATCATCATAGGTAGTGCAGAACTAAGGTTTTTGGCTGACTCTATTACTGCAACGTAACCTCCTAAATTTGATTGGCTACTTAAAACATCCATTTTTTGAGCTCTAGTTATCCTTGGAATGAATTCCATACTTATTGCAGTAATACCATTCTGTGCAAAATGGTGAAACTGTTCTCTGTTAGAAAAAGGTTCAAGCAAACCTAAAAAGATAGATCCTTTTTTTAATAAATTAATTTCGTCCTCTGATATAGGAGTAGATGTGAATAATAAGTCTGATCTTCTTAAACAATCCTCTCGAGAGGTTGCTTTTGCACCAACACGAGCCATATCTGCATCACTTACATCGATCCCTTTACCAAGCTCACTTTCAAAAATAACTTCTATACCTATATCTATTAAAGGTTTTATACTCTCAGGATGAAGTGTGGTTCTTTTATCTCCTTTATTTTTTGGTGATATAGCCCCTAAAATCATAGAATTTAAATATTTAATTGGTTCTTAGATATACTTTAACTTATGAATAACTTTGATCAACAAGAATTAGATAAATTTTCTAAATTAGCTGATGAATGGTGGAATCCAAATGGTAAATTCAAACCACTTCATTTAATTAATCCTCTACGTGTTAGCTATATAGAAGATAAGGTAAAACTTAAAGGGTTAGATATCCTTGATATCGGTTGCGGGGGAGGTATTTTGTCTGAAGCTCTGTCCCAAAAAGGTGCTAATGTAACTGCAATAGATCTAGCAGATGGGCCTTTAGAAGTTGCGAAGATAAGACAAAAAGAATCTAAACTTGATATCAGGTATGAAAAAAAGAGCACTTCAGAACTTGTCGATGAAGGAAATAAATATGATGTAATAACTTGCCTAGAAATGTTGGAGCATGTACCTGATCCAGCTGAAATAGTAAAAAATTGTGCTGACCTAACAAAAAATGGAGGTCATTTATTCTTTTCAACAATAAATAGAAATTTGAAGTCGTTTGTTTTTGCAATTCTAGGAGCAGAATATATTTTGAATATACTTCCACAAGGCACACATGAATTTGAGAAACTTATAAAGCCCGCTGAATTAAAGAATTATGTCGATGCAGCTAAACTAGATTTTGAAGAAGTAAAGGGAATGTCTTATATACCTATTTTAGATATTGTGAGGCTCACTGAAGATTCATCTGTTAATTACATAGTCCATGCAAGAAAAAAATAGCGCAATTTTATTTGATTTAGATGGGACCCTTCTAAACTCAGGCCTTACATTTCATAAAATTGTAAATCAGTTGAAGAAAGAGATTAATCAAGAAGAAGTTCCTTTCGAAAAAGTAAGAAAATATTCTTCACGGGGAGCAAGCTTAATATTAAAAAACTCATTTCCTGAAATAGATGAAGTTCAACTAGCAGACTTAAAGAAATCTTTTCTCGAACGATACTTTGAATTCATGTTGGATGATATTTGTCTTTATGATGGTGTTATTGAACTGATTGATTTTCTAGCTAATGAGAGCATTCCATGGGGAATTGTTACTAATAAATCTGAAAAATATACAAGACCAATAATAGAGAAATTAAAATGGCATGAACTAACTAATGCAGTTATATGTCCTGAAAATGTATCTAAAGCAAAGCCTGATCCTGAAGGAATTATTAAAGCATTAAATCTTCTTAATGCATCTAATTCAGAATCATATTATGTGGGCGACCATAAAAGAGATATAGAGACAGGAAAAAATGCTAATGTTAAAACTATTGCATGCACTTATGGTTTTCATGAAACTGATCCGCATTCTTGGCAAGCAGACTATATAATTAATGAACCTATCGAATTGAAAAATGTTATCTAATGCAAGTACCTAGTTTTCAACCCACTAAAGATCTTTTAAAAGATAAAAAAATATTAATCACAGGAGCTGGTTCAGGCATTGGAAGACAAGTTGCATTAGATGCAGCAAAGATGGGAGCTAACCTAATCTTATTATCAAAAGATATAAGTAAACTTTATTCTTTACAAGATAAAATAGTAGAAAATGAATTATCAGAACCACTTGTAGTGGAGCTTGATTTTCATAAGGCCAAGGAAAAGGATTATAAAACATTGGCTGAGAACCTTTATGAGAATTATGACAAGCTCGATGGTTTGGTTCATATTGCGGGTATACTTGGATATTTATCTCCTTTAATGCATACATCATTAATGCAGCTTAAAACAGTCATGCAGATAAATTTTGAAAGCAACTTTTTAATTACCCAAATAGCTCTTCCTCTGCTACTCAAAGGGTCTAATCCATCAGTAATATTTACTTCATCTGGAGTAGGAAGAAAGGCAAGAGCATTTTGGACAAGTTATTCGATCTCGAAATTTGCTATAGAAGGATTAATGCAAAGTCTTGCTGATGAGTATGAAAAAGAAATGAGAGTAAACTCTTATAACCCTGGTCCAACTAGAACATCAATGAGAGCACAAGCATTTCCTGCAGAAGATCCAATGACATTAAAGACACCAGAAGATATTTCATCTGATTATTTGTGGCTTCTTTCAGAAGAATGTAAACAAACTGGTATTATGTTTGATTATCATGAATGAACTAATAGAAGCTTTAAAAAAAGGTGTTGTGATCATTACTTTTAAGAAAATTGATTCAGGCGAAATAAGAGTCATGCCATCCACACTTAATTCTGATTTAATGCCTGAAAGAAATTCTATAGCTAATATATCTGCAGAAAGTGAAACTATAATGGTTTGGTCGCTTGATAAAAATGCTTGGAGAGATATAAGATCAAATACAATTATTGAATGGAAGGTTGAAGTTAATGATTAAATCAATTTTATATACGCTAATGTTTCTGATAATTTCTTTTTCCTCGCCAATATTATCTGGAAAAGAGATCTCTGTGATGAGTTTCAATGTAGAGAATCTTTTTGATAACAAAGATGATCCAAACAAAAATGATGAAACTTACTTACCTAAATCGATGAAATTATCAAAAAACCATATAGATGAATGTAATACGATAAGCGTTACTAAATGGCGAGATGATTGTCTAAATATTGATTGGACCGATGAAGCAATAAATTACAAAATTTCAGTTATTGTTGCAGCTATAACATCGTACGGTGAAAGCGGACCAGACATTATTGGCTTTCAAGAAGTTGAAAATATAAGAATACTAGAAATTCTATTTAACCAACTTAAACCAAAAGGCTATAAATATTTTTCTTTAGATGAGGGTAATGATTTCAGAGGAATTGATAATGCATTTATATCGAAATACGAAATTATTGAAAAAACTTTGCATCCAATAGTATTTAGTGGTGGAAGCGATAAACAAATTGGAGATACTCGTGGAATTTATGAAGGACAATTTCTGGTAGATGATCAGATCATTTCAATTTACAATGTGCACTTCCCTGCTCCTCATAATCCCTTATTTATGAGAGTTGATGCTTTTAAAACCCTTAATGAATTAAGCAAGAAGAATGATAAAACCTCAATTGCACTAGGAGATTTTAACGTAACTTCTAGAGAAGAATCTCAAGAAAATTTATATAAAAGCTTTTCAAAAGACTGGTATATTTCACATATTGATGAATGTGGTGGCTGTAAGGGAACAAGTTATTATTTCAGAGACAAAACTTGGTCATTTCTTGACAGTATCATGATAAGAAAAAAGAGATCTGCAAATTTTAAAGAAAGCTCAGTTAAAATAGTAAATCATCCCTTGCAAACAAGAGAAGATGGAACTCCTATAAGATTTGATTCTTATAAATTAATAGGAATATCTGATCATTTTCCTGTCGTTGCAATAATTGAATTGAATTAAATTTTTAGAATATTTTTTAGTTGGGAGATTTCTTTCTTGGATAATAATTTCCAACCTCCAGGCTTCATATTGTCAGGCAAAATTATTGGGCCATACCTCAGCCTTATTAATCTATTGACTGTTAACTTTTGTGACCCCCATAATTTGCGGACTTCTCTATTCTTTCCTGTAAAAAGACATACATAAAACCAATGATTTTTTGATTTAGATGTCTTCTTTACTGGCACGATATCTGAGAATTGAGATAAATCATTATTGATTTTAATGCCTCTTAATAAATTATTAATTTTTTTGTCTGATACTTCACCGTAAACTCGACACAAGTATTCTCTATCAATTTGACTACTTGGATGTGATAGGTAATTTACAAAATCTCCATTATTACTAAAAATCAATAATCCAGATGTATTAACATCTAATCTTCCAACCATGATCCATTTGCCTTTCTTCCTTGGCGGTAGATGCATGAAAACACTATCATTTTTTTCAGTAGAAGCTGTGGAACAAACCTGCCCAGTTGGCTTATGATATAGCAAAACTTCAATTGGAGGGTTTAGCTCAACAACAAAATCCTCGCCATTTACTGCTAAAATATCACCATCTTTGATAATTGAATCATGATTAGATTTCTTATTGTTTACTCTAACTTCATTATTTTTAATAAAATTTGAAATATTCCTTCTTGAGGCAAAGCCAATATTCGCTAAATACTTTGCAAGCTTTTCTTTAGGATTTTGGAGCTTCTTGCTCAATTGAATCGTCCTGTAATGTTAATTCTGGAGAGATATTTTCTATCTCAGGAAGGTCTGGCAAGACAGGCAACTCATCTAAACTCTTCATTGAGAAATCATCTAGAAACTTTTCAGTTGTAATAAATAAGGCTGGCCTTCCAGGCACATCACGATACCCTTTTATCTTGATCCAACCCTGATCTATTAATAATTTTATGATGTTAGTAGCTACATTAACACCTCTAATATCTTCAATATCACCACGAGTTACAGGCTGTGTGTAAGCAATTATTGAGAGTGTTTCTAAAGTTGCCCTTGAAAGCTTTAGAGGCTTCACTTCCCATAGTTTTGCTATATCTTCAGCAGATTCATGGCTAATTTGAACCCTATAACCACTTGAAACTTCAATTAGATCATAAGCTTTGTCTTTGTATTCGTCCTGAAGTTGTTGAATTGAATTTATTACCTCCGATTCATCTTCTTTAGACTCTATATTTAGAAGCTCATGGATATCTTCTAATGTCAAAGATCTATTAGAAGCAAGAAACAGCGCTTCGATCCTATCTTTTATTTGCATTAATGCAAAACCTCCTCGGAATTTTTGAAGTATATTTCACCAAATTGTTCAGCTTGAACAATCTCAACATAACCCTTCCTATTTAATTCTAGTGCTGCTGTAAGAATTACTGAAACAGCAAGCTTAGATTCTCCTTTTAAGATAAGTTCTGGCAATGATATAAAATCTCTTTCTTTTAGACTTTCTAATAATAACTTTGATTTAGACTCAACTGTAATATTCTCTAATTTTACTTTATGGCTTGTCAGCCTAACCATTTCATCTAAAAGATTTCTTAAAGCAAAAGATAAATCATTTTTATCATAATTAACTTTGGCTTTGGGTAGTTGAAATTCAGGCAGTTTTGCAGATGCTGGAAAAATATCTCTATCAACTCTTGGTAAAATATCTATTTTGATAGAGGCTTCTTTAAATCTTTTATATTGCTGCAACCTTCTAATTAGTTCTGCTTTTGGATCATTGCCATCTTCTTCATTTTCTTCTTCTCTAGGAAGAAGTATTCTTGATTTAACTTCTGCCAGATATGCAGCCATCGCAAGATAATCACCAGCCAATTCATACTCAAAGTCTTCCATCATTTCAATGTAAGCAATGTATTGATCTGTAATTTCAACTAGATTGACTTCGAGGATATCTAGGTTCTTTCTTTGTATTAGATACAATAAGAAGTCCATAGGTCCAGAAAAAACGTCAAGAAGTAGTAATAATGCTTTTGGTGGGACATATAAATTTTCTGGAAGCTGATCTACAGGAGATCCCTTAATTTTTGGCAATTCTATTTCATGAGCTGCTTGCATACACTAGATATTGTATATAAAAATGAAAATAAATACTAAATATTGTG